>CAIYLH010000063.1 GCA_903927005.1 uncultured Pseudomonadota bacterium | reverse complement strand
AGTCGTTACGCCCATCGCGGTCCTCTCGGTGGCGATCCTCGCCATGGCCATGGCCGTGGCCGTCGCGCCGCTCCCCATGGCGCTCTTCACGCGGCGGCTGACCGTGCCCTGCATGGCGGGCGTACTCGCCCCGATACCACTGATCCTGGACGAAATAGACGCGCCGGCCACAGGCGTGGTACTCCGCGCAGTGTTTGTTCCAGTGCTTCTCATGGCCCGGTGGTACGTGCAGATAGATCGGCGTTCCTTCAAGGTATGCAGGTCCGCGCTCGATGACGATCGGCTGCGCGTAGATCACCGCGGGTCGCGGGTAGTCGCCGATGTTGATCTGGCCGTAGAAGCCGGGTTGGTCGATGCCGATCGCGATCGATAGATCGCCGGCAGAGGCCGCGGCACTTACGCTGAGCAGGGAGGCTGCGATCAATGCAATCTTTACGTGGGGATGCTCCTTAAGGAGGGTCGACCCGCCCACCCGCGCGGTCGCCGGTGGCAGGCCATGCAACGCATTCTTCTGCGTTGCCCTCCTAGGGTAGTCGTCCACGAGCACTTTGAACGTTAACTCGTCGTTATAGACGCGCCCGCGCACTGTCGCAGATGGGAGACGGCCGCTAGCTCTGCCGGGTCGCTACAGCGCCGCGCAGCAGTTGCCGGGCGCGCTCGAAGTCGAAGTGTTCGACGGCCAGCTGCATTTCAGTAAAACGCGTTCCGCTGACTGCCATTAAGGCATCGCGGTTGTCCTGAAGGAACCGTCCGGCACTGAAGTCGCCGCTACTGAGCAGCGCTTCGAATTGCGTCCGCGCAGTGTGCTGCATGGCCTCATTGACGGCGATCGCCGGGGCTACCGTGGGCGTTACATCCTGCCAGCGGTCGAGCGCGGCGATGATGCTGGCAAGGCTTTCAGCCAGCTGCTGGGCGGCCTGTCGTGCAGCGCCGCTGTCGGTGCCGCCGGCCATCGCAACTTCCACGCGCGCGGCCGCGTCCCGTACGGACTCGGCGCCGACCATTGCGGCAACCCCTTTAAGCGCATGCGCCACCTGCAGTGCTTCCATCGGCTGCCCGGCCTCGACATGTTCGATCAGGCGCGTGGCGTCGTCGCGATGATCTGCACGGAACTTCCGCAGCAGCGACTGGTAAAGCTCCAGCCTGCCGAGCACGCGTTGCAGTGCCTGCGCGGTGTTGAGACCGGCATGCTGGGGTAACGCCGCACCCGGCTCGACCATTGGCCGTGTCCTGGCCGGTAATACGCCTGCGCCGCTCCCGCTCCCCCGCTTGCCCCAGCGAAGAACTTGTGACCAGAGCAGTGTGGGATCGATGGGCTTGGGGATGTGGTCATCCATGCCCGCCTCAAGGCATTCGGTACGGTCGGACGCCATTGCGCTTGCAGTCATCGCGAGAATGGGAATTCGTGAGCCCTGCTCGAGCGCGCGTATGCGGCGCGTCGCGGTGATACCGTCCATGACGGGCATGTGCACGTCCATCAGCACGACATCGAAGGTGCGCTCCTGCACCAGACGCACCGCCTCTGCGCCGTTCTTGGCGATCATCGGCTCGCAGCCGGCTTCCCGCAGCAGTTCCACCGCAACCTGCTGGTTGACCTCCTTGTCCTCGGCGAGCAGCACGCGCACGCCACGCAGATCGGGCGCCACGGCGGCGGCAGCCCTTTCGTGGGCACGCAGCGCGGCGCCCGGCAGGGTTCCGCCTGCGATCCGGTTTATCGCGTCGAACAGCGTCGAACCGCTCAACGGTTTTGACAGGATACCGTCGATCGCCGCAGCGTTTTCGCGTGGCGCCAGTACGTCGCGCTCGTAGGCGGTGACAATCACAATCCGCGGCGACGGGTCTAGCGGCAGCGCGCGGATGCGCGCTGCCGTTTGCAGTCCATCCATACCCGGCATGCGCCAGTCTAGAAGCACGACGCCGTAGGGCTGCGCATCGTCAGCCGCTTTTTCGATCTCGGTGAGCGCGCTTTCGCCCGAGTCAGCGCTGCCCGCATCGATCTGCATTGCCCTCAGCATGGCGGTGATGACCTCGCGGGCATGGCGGTTGTCGTCGACGACGAGTACCCGTGTGCCGACAAGCGCAGGTGCTGCGGCGAGACGCTGACGATTGTCGGCGACGCGGCCGACGCGCGCCGTGAACCAGAACGTCGAGCCGAGTCCCTGTGTGCTCTCCACCCCCACTGAGCCGGACATCATTTCGGCCAGATGTTTGGAGATGGACAGTCCCAGCCCGGTACCGCCGTACCTCCGTGTCGTACTTGAATCGGCCTGCTGGAATGTCTGGAACAGCAGCGCTCGTTGCGCCTCGCTGAGCCCGATGCCCGTGTCGCGCACGTCAAACCGCAGCAGCGAGCGTTCCTGGTCCTGCTCGACGAGGCTCACCGTCAGTGATATTTCGCCGTACTCGGTGAACTTGACTGCGTTGTTGAGGTAGTTGATCAGTATCTGCCCGAGGCGGATCGGATCGCCGACCGCCGTACGAGGGACGGTCGGGTCAACGTGCAGGACCAACTCCAGGTTTTTCGCGAAGGCGGATTCCGCCACCACGGAGATGGCCTGGTCGATCACCCGATCGATTTCGAACTCGACCTCCTCGAGCGGCAATTTGCCGGCCTCTATCTTCGACAGGTCGAGAATGTCGTTGATCAGGCCCAGCAGATGGCCGGCGGCGAGCTGTACCCGGCTCACAAATTCGCCCTGTCGTTCACTCAGTTCTGTCTTTGAGAGCAGGTGCGACATGCCGATGATGGCGTTCATCGGCGTGCGGATCTCGTGGCTCATGTTGGCGAGAAACTGCGATTTTATGTTGACCGCCTCCTCCGCTTCGTCTTTTGCCTTCTGCAGCTCCGCCGTGGCTTGATGTTCGCTCGTGATGTCCTCGATTACCGTTACGAAGCCAAGTTCCGGCTCGTCGTTTGCGATTGCCTTGATGCGGATGCGGGCACGAAACTGGCTGCCATCGTCGCGCACGAGATCCGTTTCGTGCTCAAGCGACTCGCCACGTGCGAGTGCCGTAGAGATCAGCAGTTGCGCGTCCAGATGCGCCTCGTCGGTGGGGTACCAGGAGCGCACGAACCGCCCGAGCATGGCGCGCGGCAGCACACGGAACTCTTTTTCCAGGCTGGCGTTGCAGCGCACGATAGCGCCGCCGCGAATAAACGCAATGCCCAACCACGCGGAGTCGAAGATCGCGCGTTGCTCGTCGATCAGTACCCGCAGCGTTTCCTGTCCCTGCTTCTGCAGACGAAGCTGCGTTTCCAGCTCGCGGGCGGCGCCTAGTCGATCAGTGATGTCGCGCAGCGTGCAGACGATGGCAACGCCCGACTCGGTATCGATCGGCGCGAAGCTCGCTTCGACTGGTATATGCCTGCCACCGGCTGTCACCGCTTCGAGAATCCGCGGGGGACGCACCAGCGCCACGGTGGCATCCGTCATCGGGTCCGCGGCATAAATGGATTTCGACGGCTGCACACCCGCCGGCAGCCAGCGGGTGGCCGGCGTCTTCAGCATTACTTTGCGATGGCTGCCGAAGAAGTGTTCCGCCTGCCGGTTGACCATCGAGATCAGGCCATCGTTGGCAATGATGAGCATCGGATCCGGGGTGGAATCCAGTAACGCCCGGAACTGGCGGCGGCTGACCCGGAGGCCGTCTTCGACAGCCAGGCGCGTGCTGATGTCGGAGTACAGGCCGAATGTGTAGCGTTCGCCGCTGACATGGTCCACTACAGTGTTGGCGTGGACGAGGCATGGGATGGAGGATCCGTCTGCTCGATCCAGGTGGATCTCGACCCCTAACGCTGCGCCGAGCGTCGCCGACAGGTCGCCGACCAGTGTGGTCGCGATCGACCCGCGCAGGCTGGCCTGCTCGACGCCTAGCAGGCGCGCCATCGCTCTATTGTGTTCAATGATGATGCCCTTGGCATCGACCAGCAGGTAGCCCTGATGGGTGGTTGCAAGGATGCCATCGATACGACCCTGAACGGCGCTCATCCGAGCCCCGAATCGCATCAGCACCATGCCGGTCCCGATCAGCGCCAGAATCGCCGCAGCGACCGCCGCCGCCACGAGATCTGCCGTCGCTGCCGGTTGCGGGTCGGCGCCACCGAGATGGATGACATAGGTCGCCGACATGGCGACGTAGTGCAGCGCGGTGGCAGCTGCCGCTACCAGCAGCGCCACGGCCAGTGAGCGACGGGATGCGCCGCGCTGTGCCCCCGGACTGCTGAAGTTCTGCCGCAACGCCAGCGCCGCCACCAGCAGGCCCGCCGCGATAGCGGTGGCCAGTGGCGGCCCATACGCGTCGAACCGCAGAACGCCATCCAGACGCACCGCGGCCCATTGCACGTAATTTGTGATCGCCAAGGCAATGCTGCCGGCGAGCATCAGGCCCACCCGGCTGTGCAGTGCGTGGACCGAGCGCGACAAGGCGCGCAGCACGAGCGCTGCCATGCCCGTGGCGGTGAGCAGCGCGATCGCCTGCAGTCCGAGGTCGTACGTGACCAGCGTGTCGATGCGTACCGCGAGCATCCCGATTAGGTTGCCGGCCCACACGCCGGAACCGAGCACCAGCGCGGCAAAAATCAGTCTGGAGCGCTCCCCACGCCCGGCGGCGAGTCCGCGCAGGGTCTCAATGGCAGTGAACGCGGCCAGTGTCGGCAGCGCGAAGGACAGCGTCACCAGCGTCGGATTGAGTGTGACACCGTAGCGATTGGCGAGCAGGTCCGCGCTACTGAGTAGACCGATGCTTATCACTGCGGCGAGAGCCGGTGGCCGCGGGCGAGCGGCTCGCCTGCGACAGTGCCGGCGCGCTGTGCCGCGATGTCACGGAACTGCGGCAGCTGCGCCTCGAATGCGTCGACGACAGCGGGATCAAAATGCACGCCGCGGCCTTCGCGGATGATCGCTACTGCCTGTTCGAAGTCGTAGCCACCCTTGTAGACGCGCGATGTGATCAGTGCGTCAAAGACATCGGCCAGCGCCATCAGTCGCGCCGGCAGCGGAATCGCCTCGCCGAGCAGTCCCATCGGGTAGCCCGAGCCGTCCCATTTCTCATGGTGGTAATGGGCGATCTCGATGGCGACGTAGAGAAAGTCGAGACCAGTGTGATCGTTCTCGAGTCGGATGCCACGCTGTAGTGCATCAGCTCCCAGTCGGCAGTGCGTCTGCATCACTTCCCATTCGGCGGCGTCGAGTCGCCCGGGCTTTTGCAGGATGTCGTCGGGAATGCCGATCTTGCCGATATCATGTAGCGGCGCTGCGTTGGTAATGGTTTCCACGAGATCGGCGCTCAGTACGTCCCTATACAGCGGGCTGCGCGCCATCTCCTCGGCGAGCAACCGCACGTAGGCCTGCGTGCGCACGATGTGCTCGCCGGTCTCCTGGTCACGCGCCTCCGCCATGCTGGCCAAAATTCGTATGCTGACGTCGCGGATACGTCGGATCTGCTCGGTGCGGCGACTGACCTCCGCTTCTAGCCAGGCGTTCTCGCGCATGATGCGCTGTTGCGCGGCGCGGCGCTCGAGGTGCCCGCGGACGCGCGCCAGCGTGAGGCCGGCATGCAGTGGTTTGGTGAGGTAATCGATCGCGCCTAGTTCAAGGCCCCGAGTCTCGTCCTCGGTGTGGTCGCGGGCGGTGACGAAGATGACCGGCAGATCCGCAGTGTCGGCGTGCGCGCGTAGTCGCGCGAGAACTTCATAGCCATCCATGAGCGGCATCATCACATCTAGCAGGATGAGCGCCGGTTGCGGTGTCTGGTGGGCGGCGATCAAGGCGGCGGCCCCGGAGTTCGCAACGCGGACCTTGTAGTACGGCAGCAGTATCTCGCCTAGCACGGCGAGGTTTTGCGCAAAGTCGTCGACGATAAGGACAACGGTGCGGCCGTCTGCCTCAAAGTCGTCTGCCAGCGGCAGACGCTCGGAGCGCGTTAACTGGTCCATCGGGCCGCGATGCGAGGGAGTCCTAGGCAGGCATTGCTGCTGTGGATTATCGCGGGTGAGCCCGGAGCGGGAAAGGTGATGCGCAACATTAGCGCGAGGCTAAAGTGCCAAAAACAAACAATCAATAGCAAAAAATGATATTCGGGTCAGCGTTCTGACTGCATGAGTAATTCAAATTGGGAGCCTAACCGCGCTCCTGTACAAAAGTGAACAATCTCTACTTTTGTACTGGACCGTTACCGGCAATGCACCGCTGATGCGACGGAACTACCGGCCCGCGGCAGGTTCAGGGCCGATGGCGACGCAGGTCGTCACCGGCCCCTGCCCCGTTCAGGTGTAGCGCTTCGCCATCGCCTCCAGCGGCAGCGGCTTGATCCGGTCGGCCTGGCCGGCCGTACCAAAGGCCTCGAAGCGATCCTTGCAGATGCCGGCAGCGGCCTTGATCGCAGGACCGAGCAGCTTGCGCGGGTCGAATTCGCTCGGGTCGGTGAACAGCACTTTGCGGATCGCGCCGGTCATGGCCAGACGGATATCGGTGTCAATGTTGATCTTGCGCACGCCATGCTTGATGCCGCGCTGGATCTCCTCGACCGGAACGCCGTAGGTCTCCTTCATCTTGCCGCCGTACTCACGAATCACCGCCAGCCATTCCTGCGGCACGCTGGAGGAGCCGTGCATGACCAGATGGGTATTGGGGATCGCTTCGTGGATCTGGCGGATGCGGTCAATGGCCAGAATGTCGCCCGTCGGCTTGCGTGTGAACTTGTAGGCGCCGTGGCTGGTGCCGATCGCGATGGCAAGCGCGTCGACGCCGGTCTTGGCGACAAAGTCCTTGGCCTGGATGGGATCGGTGAGCAGCATGTCGTGCGTCAGCACGCCGACCGCGCCGACGCCGTCTTCCTCGCCGGCTTCGCCGGTCTCAAGCGAGCCCAGGCAGCCCAGTTCGCCCTCGACAGACACGCCGATGCAGTGGGCCATCTGCACGACCAGCTGGGTCGTGCTGACGTTGTAGTCGTAGTCGGCCGGGGTCTTGCCGTCGCTCATCAGCGAGCCATCCATCATCACGCTCGTGAAGCCCGAGCGGATGGACTGCTGGCATACCGCCGGCGAGGTGCCGTGGTCCTGGTGCAGCACGATCGGGATGTCCGGATGGGCCTCGACCGCCGCCAGGATGATGTGCCGCAGGTAGGTCTCGCCGGCGTACTTGCGAGCGCCGGCAGACGCCTGCAGGATGACCGGACTGCGGGTCAGCTCGGCGGCATCCATGATCGCCCGGACCTGCTCGACATTGTTGACATTGAACGCGGGCACGCCGTAGTCGTGTTCCGCAGCGTGATCGAGCAGTTGGCGAAGCGAAATAAGCGCCATGGATCGGTCCTCGGTGGGCAATAAATAAAGTGTCGTTCAGCTCGCCGGCCCACACGCCGCAGCGAGCGGCAGGTCCAGCGATAGCCGGCTAACTATACCGGGAATCCGGTCGCTCCCGGAATCCGGGGCTGCCCCATTGCGGGGCCCAGTCCGAGCAACGCGGGCAGCTCGTCCAGCCGCTCGACGCGTCCGTCACAGGCCAGAGCCCGCGGGTCATTGCCTTCGTTATAGCCGTAAGGCACGCAGACGATGGGCATCGGCGCCGCTTGTGCGGCCAGCACATCGTTGAGGGAGTCGCCGACCATCAGCGTGGCCTCAAGCCCGACCCCGAGCGTGCGGCAGGCATGCAGCAGCGGATCCGGCGCCGGCTTGCGGCGCGAGCAGGTATCGCCGCCGACCACCAGATCCAGATAGCCGGACAGTCCCGCGTGCTCAAGGCAGTGTACGGCGAGCGAGTATTGCTTGTTGGTGACGCAGGCGAGCCGCAACCCTTCGGCTTGCAGCCGGCGCAGCGCCGCGGCGGCCCCGGCATAGGCCACGGCGGTAGACTCCCCGCCCGTCTGCAGGGATTCGTAGTGCAGGACAAAGCGCTTGAACAGTTCCTGCTGCGTGGCTTGGTCGGCACTGATGCCGTTGCTCGCCAGCGCCCGGGAAATCAGGATCGGCGAGCCTCGTCCGATCAATGTGCGGACCGTTGCGGGCGGCACGGCTGGCAGGCGGTGATCGCGCAGCGCACGATTGAGGGCAAGCGCGATGTCGTCGGCGGTGTCGATCAGCGTCCCGTCGAGGTCCCACAGAATCGCCTGTAGCGGACGACCCCGCCAGTTAGCAGTCATGATCGAGCCGGCGCGCGGCGCGCAATCGATCGCAGAGTCTTTGGCATACACGTCAAGCTTATTGCAGGGGGGGGCGTCCGGCCGGGACGACGCTATCGTTCGGTCGGATCGTCCTTGAATCATCCGGCATTGTCCCCTGCGAGGGAAAGGGAAATTCGCAGCAAGCGCTGCGCTGACGAGGGCGGCAGGCCGGTGCGGCCGCGTTACGGCGCGATCAGGGGGCAATGACGTCGAACTTGAAGCCGTTGGCGCGGACCACCCGAACGCAGGCATTGACGACGTCGGCGTCAAGTTTCTCGGGTGCGAGCTTGAGAATTTCATGTAGCGCGATCTCAAGCCCCAGCGCTGCACGGTATGGCCGATCGGAGGACACCGATTCGACGATGTCGGCTACGCCGATGATCCGCGCCTCGCGCGAGATCTGCTCCCCGCGTAGACCATGTGGATAGCCCGACCCATCCAGGCGCTCGTGATGTTGCCGAACGGCCTCGGCGATGGGCCATGGAAACTCAACCGGACGCAGGATTTCAAAGCCTACCGTCGGGTGCTCCTGCAGCATCTGCCATTCCAGGTCGTTCAGCTTGCCAGGCTTTACCAGGATTTCGGTTGGTATCCGGATCTTGCCCAGGTCGTGAACCAGTGCCGCCAGCCGCAGCCCCTGCGTCTGGTCCGGATCCATGCCCATCTCTTGCGCGATGGCGACTGACAGTGCCGCGACCCGCTGCTGATGTCCGGCGGTGTAGGGATCACGCTTCTCCATCGCGGCGCCGAGCACCCGTACCGAGTCCTCGAGGAGCCCTGCGATGCGCACGTTCTGGCGCTCGGTCTTGCCGAGCGCCGTCTGGTAGGCCGCGCGCACGCGCAGCGACTCGACGCCATAACCGATGTCCTCTGCGAAGCGAATCAGCAGTTGCTCTTCGCTTGGGCTAAATGCTGCGACCAGATTGGAATAGATCGACAGCACCGCCGCCACTGTCCCATCAGCGAGCTTGATCGGCAGCGCGAACGCCGAGTGCAGCTGAAACTTTGCTGCCCGCAGGCGCCACGGCTCGAAGTCGGCGCTGGCCATGAGGTCCTCGACCGACTGCAACTGACCGCTGCGCGCCGCACGGCCGGTTGGGCCGTCACCTAGGGCACCAGCAGCCCACGAAATATCGATGCCATCTAGATAGGCGACGGCGCGGCCACACTTGGCGCGCACCTTGATCGAGATTTTCTCATCATGCTCAGGGACACCGATCCAGGCGAGCTCAAACGCCCCCTGCAGCGTCAGCGCCTCGCACGCGCCGACATACAGTTGCTGCTCGGTGCGAGCCCGGATCATGGCGGAGTGAACCTTGCTGATCGCCGCCAACATCCAGTTGGAGCGCTCTAGCTGCAGCAGCAGTTCGTGGCCATCGCTACGCGTCTGGAGTTGCATAAGAACCTGCCGGCACTGCCGGCTAGCAGATCACCGGCGCTCATTCGCCGGCGACGCATCGTGCAAAGTCAAAAATACGGCTCGGGCCGCCTGATAACAATGCGAAACCCCGACAATCACGCTCACCCCGCGGAAAGTACGGACCCGCGCGGCCTCCCGTCCCTGGCCCTGCCCTGCTTAATCACGGGAGCGGGAGATCGGCAGGTCCTCCAGCTCATCCGCTAAATCGGCGAGTCCGTAGACCTGCCGCAGCGCGGTCGTGATTGCGACGCTTGCAACGGCAATGCCGCGGTTGCTGCGACCGTCGTAGCCATAGTCCCCACCGAGCGAGTGCAGGTTGCCGTCGAAGGCCACGCCGAGCAGCTGCCCCTGGGCATCCACGACCGGCGCGCCCGAGTTGCCGTTGACGGTATCGAAGGTGGCCACGAAGTTGAGCGGTGTCGCCGGATCGATGCGGGCAGCGGCGGCACGCCAGCGCGCCGGCAGCGTCAAGGCGCCAGCGCCGCTCGCGCGCCCATACAGGCCCGCAAAGCTCGTCAGCGGCGCAATCTCCCGCCCCTGTTCGCGCCAGCCGGCAACTTGGCCGAAGGTCAGGCGCAGCGAGAACGTCGCATCCGGATAGACCGATTCACCGTAGATGGCGTAACGGGCCCGCGCGATGCGCTGCGTGGCGAGTGCGATGGGACCTTCCACGCCCTGCTCGTACTCGCGACGGACGGCGCGAGCGGCCGCGTCCGTGGCGCGGACGAGCCGGATCAGCGGATCTTCCGAGGCCTCGACGGCGGCGCGCCCACCACGCCAGAGTGCGGCGCGAACGGCGGGGTCCGCCAGGCGGGTACGCGCGACGAGCTCCGCCGCGAGCTGCGGCGGCGCCTTGCCGCCCAGCAATGCGTGGACCTCCGGGCTGTCGGCAGACAGGTACTCGCTGGCTTTCATCAGCCACAGCTCAAGTCCGATCTGCTCGACCTGCGGATAGAACTCGCGATCGTCCAGCAGCTGCTTTTCGAGCAACGGCAGGCGACTGTCGGCGTACTCGGCGAGTCGCTCGCCGCTGGGTCGCTCGCGCTCGCTTGCGGCACGCACGAGAAATACCGCGTCGTGGTACAGGTCCGACACGGCTCCGGCACGGGCTTCGAGGAACTCGTGGCGCAGGAAGATCTCGCGGTAGCGTTCGACCGCGCGGGCGACCTCCCCCCAGGCATCGCCCGTGGCGGCGGTGAGCGCAGGATCTGCCGCCACGGCAGCCCGCAGTGCGGCCTCTTCGTGCTGCTTGGTTGCATAGAACGCGTTGTCGGCCAGCGCACGACCACGGCCGTAGAACCACTTGAACTTGTTTTCCACGTCGAACAGCGTGTCGGTCACCACGCGCGCCTGCTCCGCGCCACCGGCCGCGAACTGCAGCAGCCGACCGCGCAGTTCAGCTCGCACCAGCTGGCGAGTCGGAATGAACAGGTCGCGCTGCATCTCCAGCTCGGCGTTGGTTAGCAGTCGGCTGGTAGCTCCCGGGTGTCCGGAGACGAACACCGTTTCACCGGGAATCGGTGCCGTGCTGCGCCACTGCAGATGCTCGGGTGTGGCCGCCGGGCGGCCGTCGTTGTAAAGGCGCAGGAACGCGCTGTCGAGGCAATAGCGGGGGAAGTTGTAGTTGTCCAGGTCACCGCCGAAGAACGACACCCCGAACTCCGGCGAGAACACCAGCCGCACGTCGCTGTAGACGCGGTATCGATACAGCTTGAACTGGCTACCGCCGTAGAGGCTGACGACCTCGCACAGCGCATGGTTGTGCTTCGCGCAGGCGCTTGTCTCCAGCCGCGCCACCGCCACGCGACGGGCACGTGGCAGATCGGCGCCATCGGACTGCTGCGTACTGCGATCGACGGACGTCGTCACGTCGGTAATCGATTCTAGGATCTGCACTTGCAGGCCCGGACACGGCCGCTCCTCTTCGCGCCGGCGCGACAGATAGCCCTCGGCGACGTAGTCATGGCCAGCGCCCGAGGCGCCCTGCACGCAGGCAATCACACAGTGTTGGTTGGTGACGACGAGGCCGGCCGCCGAGACCAGCGCGCCGGAGCAGCCGCTGCTGAGACGGACCGAGCTGTTGCGCAGCTGGTCCAGCCAGCGGGCGTCGATCGACACCCCGTAACCCTCGCGGACAGTGGTTGCCGGGAAGTGGTCGTAGGTCCACATGCCTTCATCGGCACGCGGCTGTGCTCCGGGCAGCAGCCCTAGCAGCATCACGGCGATGAACACCCAACAGCGCATCCGGGCCTCCGACGCGGCCTGTGACAGCGACCTGCCCAGACGGCAGACTAATGACGCATGTTGCGCTAGCAGCGACCGTGAAAACTGTGGAATTTGTCGCAGTAACCGGCTGTTTATGCGAAATAAATGCAGCCTGGCGCCAGGTGGCCAGTAAACCGCTCGTCAGTGCCCGCCGCGTTGCCGGTAGCCGCTGCCGACCCGCCAGGCGATCCCGACCAGCAGCAGCGCGAGGCCGCTGGCGGCCGCGGCGATGCCGGCCAGCGACAGCCCGAGCAGGCTGAGGCCGGCGTGCAGCCAGCCGGCGGCGGCGTCCATCGCCCGGTAGATGACCGTGTCGATCAGGTTCTTGCTCTTGTACTTCGCTTCGGTGCTGACCACGGTGTAGAGCATGTCGCGGGCCGGTTTGCCCAGGCCAAACTCCGTCGCTCGCAGCAGCACGTTGACCGCGATCAGGCTGCCCGCCAGTGGCACCAGCGTCAGGCCCGCGAAGGCGAAGGCGGCGAGTGTCGCGCTGCCGGTCAGCACCGCGCGCACGCCGAGGCGCCGCGCAAGCGGTCCGACGGCGGCCAGCTGTAGCACGAAGGCGCCGCCGTTCACCCACAGGTCGCGCTGCGCATAGAACGCGGTACGCGCCTCGCCGGTCGCGAACCCCGCAGCCGCGGCGCGGGCAAGTTCGATGTAGACGAACATGCCGAGTACTGAGCCTAACGCGACCAACGCGGCGATGCCCAGCAGGTACGGTGAGCGCCACAGTCCGGTCAGGCCGGCGAGGATCTCGCCGCCGATGGGTTCCGCAAAAGACAGCCGAGACGCGTCGCCTTCGCGCTCGCCGAACTCGCGCAGCAGCAGCAGTACCACGCCCAGGGCGCCGCAGAGCAGCGCCGCGGCGAGCAGTGCCAGTCCGGCGTGGCCGAGGGTCCCGACGAGCAGCCGGGCGAGTAGCGGACCTGCAAGTCCGCCGAGGCTGCCGCCCGCGGCGATCACCCCGAACAGGCGTCTGCCCTCCTCCTCACGCCACAGATCCGCCATGAAGCTCCAGAAGACGGACACCACGAACAGGTTGAACACGGTTGTCCAGACATAGAACGCAGGCCCGAGCCAGTGCGCGTCGGGCAGCAGGCGGAAGGCGGCGGCGAAGGCCACGAGGTTTAAGGCAAAGAACCCGTAGATGGAAGGCAGCAGCCAGGCGCGGCGTACGCGGCTAACCAGCCAGCCGAACAGGGGTACCAACAAGCACATCACGCCGAAGACGGCGCTGGCGAGGAATTTAATCGAGGCGGCGCCGGTGCCGGCCGCGAGCGCGTCGCGCACCGGCCGGATCAGGTAGTAGCTCGCCAGCAGCAAGGCGAAGTAGGCGAACGACAGGATCAGCCTGCGTCGTTCGCCCACTACGCGCGTCATGCTCAGGGCACTAGCTTGTCGATCAACAGTTCGACGGGCTTGCCGCTGGCCAGGTCGTAGGCGACCTCCCCGTACAGGTCGCCGCTGGCCTGCTGCGGCATGCCGGAGGCGGAGAAGCGCGCGACGATGGTGAGCTGCTTGGCCGTCTTGAGCGTGCGCGTCGGCATCATGGCGTCCTGCTCCGTCAGTACCACGTTCAATGGCAGCGCGGCAGCCGCGAAGCGCTTGGCCGCGAACGGCGGCCCGGGCTGGGTCGGGTCACGCGCCAGCACGAACAGCGGCGCGCCGGCCGGCACCTTCGCCGCCAACGCCGGCGCGATCTTGACCCGCACCGTGACAGTGCCTGGACCGCTGACGGTGGTCGCTGCGCTGGCGGCGGCGGGCGCCGCGGCTTGCATGCCGCTCATCGCGGCGGCGGCCGGCGGGATCGCGGCACTGAGGCGCGCAAGTTCCGGATCGTCCTTGCGGCCGAGTTCGACGTCGACTTCCTTGATCCGCTGGGCGAGCATCGTCTTGATGTCGGCCGGCAGTTCCTGACCGAGCAGCTTCAGCCAGCGCTCGCGCGCGACATCCAGCTTGCCGTTGATGGCAGCGGCCATGCCGCCGTACCACAGGCCCTTGGGGTTGGCCGGATCCATCCGCAATGCTTCCTCGAACAGCTCAGCGGCCCTGCCGCGCAGCGCGGTCTGGTCTGCGACCGCCATCGCCTCGCCGTAGCCGACGATCGCTTCGAGGTTCTTGCCCTGCGAGAACTTGTAGGCCTGGCCAAACGCCTCGGCTGACTTCTTGTAGTCGTTGCGTACGAACTCGCTACGGCCGAGCATCATCCAGCCGTCGACGTCCTCAGGCTTGGTCTTGAGCTTTTCGTGCAGCTTGTCGATCATCTCCTGGATCGAGTGTGCGCCGTTGCCCGCCTGCTGCGTGGCCGGATTCCAGCTCCAGTTGCTGATCTTGTAATAGAGACCGGCGGCGCCCAGCGGCAGCACAATCGCCAGCGCCGCGATCACGACAAGTGCGCTGCGGCCGTCCTCGACACGGGCGCGGAACAGCGGCAGCAGCAGCAGTCCCAGCGCGATCGATACCATGATCGCGCCGATGATGATGAAAGTAGTCAAACCATATCCTCCGGATCCGCATCGATGGGCGCCTTGGAGCGGCGCACGATCACGCGGGCGGCAGCGCCCACGGTAACCAGCACGAGCAGCGCAGGCGCCGCCCACAGCAGCAAGGTCCGCGCCGTCAGCGGCGGGTTGTAGAGCACGAAGTCGCCGTAGCGCGCGGTGAGGAACTGCCTGATCTCGTCGTCGGTCTTGCCGGCCGCGATCAATTCCTTGACCTCGCGGCGCAGATCGCCGGCAAGGCCAGCGTTGGAGTCTGCAATCGTCTGGTTCTGGCAGACCAGGCAGCGCAGTTCGTTGGTCAGGTGCTCGTAGCGGGCCTGGCGGGCCGCGTCGGCAAAGGCGGCCTCGGTGTCGATGGCGCCTGCGCCTGCGCTGAGCAGCAGCGCGGTGAGCAGGACCATCCAGCGACGGGTGGCAATCATCGGCTACCTCCGGAAGTCACGAGCGGGGCAAACTTTTCAGCCCAGACGGCGGCGGTCAGGGCGCCGGCATGCTTGGCCAGCACGATGCCGGCTGGCGACACCAGGAACGTCTCAGGTGCGCCATACACGCCCCAGTCGATCGCGACGCGGCCCTCGGCGTCGGCCACGACCTGCTGGTAGGGATTGCCGAGCTGGCCGAGGTACTGCTGCGCCAGCTGGCCGTCATCCTTCCAGTCGATGCCGATGAACGGCACGCCGGTGACGCGTGCCAGCTGCAGCAGCGAGTCGTGCTCCTCGCGACACGCTGGGCACCAGGTGCCCCAGACGTTGACCACATAGGTCTTGCCCGCCATTGAGCGGGAGTCGAAGCTCTGCGAGGGATCGGTGACCAGCGGCAGCGTGAACACCGGGGCTGGTTTGCCGATCAGCGGCGACTTGATCTCGCGGACATCGAGTGTGCCGTTCTGGATGCGCATCAGTGCGAACGCAAACAGCGCACCGAGCGCGAGGAATGCCGCTGCTGGAGCGAAATAGCGCCACATGGTTCAGGCCGCCTCGTCGGCGCTGGCAGGCGCCGGCTCGTCGGCCGTCACCCGCACGCGATAGCGCCGGTCCAACGTCGCGATCAATCCGCCCAGGGCGACGATCACCGCACCGATCCAGATGTAACGCACCAGCGGCTTGTACTGCAGGCGCATGCTCCACTTGCCGGCGCCGAGTTCGTCGCCCAGCGCCACGAACAGGTCGCGGTTCCAGGCAACCGCGATGCCGGCGTGCGTCATCGGCATGGTCTGCACCTTGAACTTGCGCTTCTGCGTGGTCAGCTCGGTCAACGGCAGCTCGCCCTTGCTGACGGCGACCCGCGCTTCCAGCGCCTCGTAGTTCGGGCCATGAACGTTGTCAGTGCCCAGGAACTTGAAGCGGTAGCCGGCGATCTCGGCGGAGTCGCCTGGACCCATGCTGACGTCCTTCTCGATCTTGTAAGAGGCGACGCCGCTGATGCCGATCACGAACACGCCGATGCCAAAGTGCGCCACGGCCATGCCCAGCGCCGCGCGGCTCATGCCCTGCTTGTTGCGCCAGCGGGTGATCGGATCGATCAGTGCCGAGCCCATCACGAACAGCGCGCCGGTGAAGCCCACGACGGTCAGCGGCAGGCCGATGCTGCCGTAGAAGCCCATCGTGATGACGAGCGCGACGAGCAGCGCGCCGCCTGCGATCAGTGCCAGACGCCGGCCTTTGCTGGCGAGCGCAGCGCGCCGCCAGCCGGCGTGCATGCCAATGCCGACCAGCGCCAGCAGTGGCAGCGTCGGCACCATGAACACCATGTTGAAGTACGGCGGTCCGACCGAGATCTTGCCAAGGTTGAACGCGTCCATGACCAGCGGCCACAGCGTGCCGGTCAGGATCAGCCCGGCCGCGGCGACCAGCAGCGCGTTGTTGAGCAGCAGGAAGGACTCGCGCGACACCAGTTCGAAGCCGCCATCGGTGCGCAGCGACGGCGCGCGGATCGCGTACAGCGTCAGCGAGCCGACGATGAAGAACAGCAGCAACCCGAGGATGAACAGGCCCCGCGACGGGTCGGATGCGAACGAGTGCACCGAGACCAGTACGCCGGAACGCACCAGAAACGTCCCAAGCAGGCTCAGGCTGAACGCGAAGATGGCCAGCAGCAGCGTCCAGTTCTTGAACAGCCCGCGCTTCTCCGTCACCGCCAGCGAGTGGATCAACGCCGTCGAGGCGAGCCACGGCATGAACGACGCGTTCTCCACCGGATCCCAGAACCACCAGCCGCCCCAGCCGAGCTCGTAGTAGGCCCACCAGCTGCCCAGCGCAATGCCAAGGGTCAGGCACATCCAGGCCGCGACAGTCCACGGGCGGGTCCAGCGTGACCACGCCGGGTCGATGCGTCCGGAGAGCATCGCTGCGACCGCAAAGGCGAACGCCACCGAGGTGCCGACGTAGCCCATGTACAGCATGGGGGGATGTATCGCCAGCGCGGGGTCCTGCAGGATCGGGTTGAGGTCGGCGCCTTCGGCGGCCGCCGGCAGCAGCCGCAGGAACGGGCTGGACGTGAACAGCGTGAAGCTCGTGAAGCCCACGCCAATCATGCCCAGCACGCCAAGGACCCGCGCGCGGAACGGCAGCGGCAGGCTCTTCGAGAACATCGCGACCAACAGCGCCCACGTCGCCAGGATCAGGATCCACAGCAGCAAGGAACCCTCGTGCGCGCCCCACACCGCGGCGATGCAGTACATCAGCGGCAACTCGGTGTTTGAGTTGGTGGCGACGTAGGCGATTGAGAAGTCGTGAGTGATGAACGAGTAGGTCAGGATGGCGAAGGCGAAGCTGACAAAGACCCAGACGCCGGCGACGGCCGGCATGACCGACTGCATCCAGCTGGCCTTGTTCTTGTGTGCGCCGACCAGGCCGAAGAATGACTGCGCTGCAGAGAGCAGCAGCGCGATGACCAGTGCGAGTGTGCCGAGTTCTGGAATCACGTGCTGCCCTCCGGGGCGGGCGGAACAGGTTTCTTGAGCGACTTGGCAACTTCTGGCGGCATGTATTTCTCGTCGTGTTTGGCGAGCACCTCATCGGCCACGAACATGCCGTCATGCAGGCGTCCGTGGGCGATGATGCCCTGCCCTTCGCGGAACAGGTCAGGCAGCAGGCCCGTGTAGCTCACCTTTACGCTCTGCGCGAAGTCGGTGATCACGAACTGCACCTCGAGGCTGCCCGCTTTGCGTTCAACGCTGCCCTTGGTGACCATGCCGCCGACGCGGATGCTCTTGTCGCTGGGCGCCTTGCCTGCGACAACCTCGGACGGGTCATAGAAGTACTGCAGGTTGTTGTCGAAGGCCTTCAGCGCGACAGCGGTGGCGAGGCCAACGCCGACGAGGATGCCGACGATTGCGTAGAGTCTCTTGCGGCGCGGGGTCATGCGGGCTCCAGGAAAATGTTGCTCAGGCGATCCGCCGGTCCGCGTCGCTGGCAGCGATCGCGGCACGGCGTCGGGCATGCTCAAGCGCCTGGCGCTGCAGTCGCATGGCGGACCAGATGTTCCACAGCAGCACGGCGGCTGCCAGCCCGTAGGAGGGCCAGACGTAGCGGCCGTAGCCGCCCATGTTCATAAATTCGTGCATATAAGGTTCCTAGCAGACCCGTCAGCCTTGTCCGAGTTCCTTGAGCCAGCTGGCATTTCGCTCGCGATGAAGCACTTCGGCACGCACGCGCACGCAGGCCAGCGCCGCGTACAGCAACGTGAAGCCGGCGAAACACATCAACAGCGGGATCAGCATCGACGGCGGCATCGCCGGCCCGCCCTTGCGGATCACCGTGGAGCCCTGGTGCAGCGAGTTCCACCAGTACACGGAGAAATGGATGATCGGCACGTTCACGACGCCGACGATGGCGAGCACGGCGCTCGCCCGGTCGGCACGCGTCAGATCGTCATAGGCCGAGCGCAGCGCCATGTAGCCGAGGTAGAGGAAGAACAGAATCAGCTGCGAGGTCAGCCGGCCGTCCCACTCCCACCAGGTGCCCCACATCGGTCGTCCCCACAGCGAGCCTGTGACCAGGCACAGCAGTGCGAACGAGGCGCCGATTGGAGCGCTGGCGGCCGCCAGCGCGTGGGCCAGCTTGATGCGCCAGATCAACCCGACCGCGGCCGCAATCGCCATCGTCATGTAGCACATCAGCGACAGCCAGGCCGCCGGCGCGTGCACGTAGATGATCCGGAACGCCTCGCCTTGCTGGTAGTCGGCCGGTGCGGTGACCAGACCGCCGTAGATGCCGGCGACGATCAGCAGCGCCGCGGGAATCGCGTACCACGGGATCATCTTGCCGGCGATCCGGTAGAAGTGCGGCGGCGATGAGAGTTTGTGAAACCAGGTCCAGGTAGCCACGTCGTTCCCTATTGCGATCCAGATCTATTCCAGGCTGATGCGCACGGCCGCAGCAGATGCCCACGGCGCCAGCGTCACCGTCAATATCAGCAGCGCCGCGAGCAGCCACAAGGGCCCCGCTGCCGGCTCGCCGCGCATCGCAAGGTCGGTTGCGCGCGCGCCAAAAATAAGCACCGGTAGCGCCAGCGGCAGCACCAGCAGCGACAGCAGCACACTGCCGCGGCGCGAGCCGAGTGTCAGCGCCGCGCCGACCGAGCCTATGAAGCTGAGCACTCCCGTGCCGAGCGCGACCGACGTCATCAGCACGCCAAACGCCTCGCCCGTTGCTCCCATTGAGATCGCCACGAATGGCGCGGCAACCACCAGCGGGATGCCACTGAGCAGCCAGTGCGCCAGCGTCTTCGCAAACAAAAGGACCGCCAGTGGCTGGCCCGACAGCGTTAGTTGTTCGAGGGTGCCGTCGTCTTGATCTGCCCGGTAGAGGGACTCCAGCGCCAGCAGCGAGGATAGCAGCGCCCCGACCCAAACCACACAGGCCGCTATGTTCCTTAATTGCGACGGTTCCGGGCTCAACGCCAGCGGAAAAAGGCTCGCGATCATCAGGAAGAAGACCACCGGGTGGGTCACCTGCTCCCAACGCCGGAACGCGAGGCGCATATCCCGCGCGAGCACGAGCCAAGCGGCCCGCGGCAGGCTCGTCGTGAGGCCGCTCATTGCAGCTCCAGATTGCGTACGGTGCCAGGCGGCAGGTCAATCTCGGCGTGCGCTGTCAGGATCGCGATGCCGCCGTCCTGGACGTGACGGGCGACGATCCGGGACAGGTCGCTGACGCCGCTGACGTCCAGGTTCGTGAACGGCTCGTCCAGCAGCCACAGGCGGGCACGGGCGAGCATGACCCGGGCCATCGCCACCCGCCGGCGCTGACCGGCAGACAGCGAGCGCACCGGCAGATCGCGCTGCTCGCCGACGCCCAGCTGCTCGAGCACCGCCAGCGTCTGCTCGGTACCGGTCGCATGGCGGACATTGGCGGCGTAGTAGAGGTTTTCGAGGGGGGTCAGGTCCAGCTTTAGGGCGTTTTCGTGGCCCAGATAGGCCAGTGACGCGCAGTAGCCGTCGCGATCGGACTCCACCGGACGGCCATTCCAGCGCAGTTCGCCCTCTTCCGGCCAGAGGAACCCGGCGAGCGTGCGCAGCAACGAGGTCTTGCCGCAGCCATTTGGGCCGCGGACATGCACCAATTCACCGGGCGACGCCGTGAATGACAGTCCCCGCAGGACGTGGCGCGTACCACGCCACAGGTGCAGGTTGTCCGCAACAAGTGCGGGGCCGGCGGTCTGCGCCACGATGAACCCTTGGCCGGAGAGGCCTTAAAAGCGAGGCCGCACTATACCGTAAGCCGCCGAGGGGGCTGTTTCGGTTTGACCCGATAGGCGGCGGGCCCGGGATCGTCTCCTAGCTGCGGATAAATCGCTCCAGATCGTCGATATGGTGCTGCTGCTCGTCGATGAGCGCCTTCACGCAGTCGCCGATCGAGAGCATTCCGAGCACCTGCTCCCGCTCCACGACCGCCAGATGCCGGATGCGGCTCGCCGTCATCAGCGCCAGGCACTCGTGCACGGTGGCATGGCGGGCGACGCTGGTGACCGGACTGCTCATGATCTGCCAGACCGGAGTGTCGGCCGAGGATCGTCCGAGGAGTACGACTTTGCGGGCGTAATCGCGCTCGGAGACGATTCCGGACAACTGCTCGCCATGCATCACCAGCAGCGCCCCGATGTGGTGGTCGGCCATCATCTGGATCGCCTCGAGTACCGGCTCGTCCGGCTCGATGGCGTAGATCTCGCTACCTTTCGCCTTCAGCATCTGTTCGACGGTGGTCATCGTTACCCCTCCCACAGAAACTCGGTTGGGTCAGAGCCGCCGGTCAGCTCCCGGCAGAACGCGGCGGCTTGTACTTTCTGAACTCGAGCCGGGCGATGTCCCGATTGTGCACCTCGTCCGGGCCGTCGACGAGTCGCATCGTCCGCGCCCGGGCGTACAGCGCGGCGAGCCCGAAATCGTCCGTGACCCCCGCCCCGCCGAAGGCCTGGATGGCGGTATCGACGACGTGCTGCAGCATCCGCGGCACCGCCACCTTGATCGAGGCGATTTCGGTACGCGCCGCCTTGTTGCCGCCGCGATCCATCAGCCAGGCGGTGCGGTAGACCAGTAACCGACACATGTCGATCTGGGTACGGCACTCGGCGACCCGTTGCTGCCAGATCGACTGGTCGGCGATGGCCCCGCCAAATGCCTGCCGCGACAGTAGCCGCCGGCACATCTGCTCCAGCGCGCGCTCCGCCGCCCCTATAGAGCGCATGCAGTGATGCACACGCCCGGGGCCCAGCCGGCCCTGCGCGATCTCGAAGCCCCGCCCCTCGCCGAGGATCAACTGATCGGCAGGGACACGCACATCGGTAAAGCTCACCTCGACATGCCCGGCCGGCGCCTCGTGATAACCGAACACCGGCAGGTGCCGCACGATCCGCACGCCGGGCGTCTGCGGTTCGACCAGGATCTGGCCGTGGCGCGCGTGGCGCGGGCCGTCGGGGTTGGTCACGCCCATCACGATCAGGATGCCGAGCTTGGGGTGCATGCCGTTGGTGGTCCACCACTTGCGGCCATTGATCACATAGCTGTCGCCGTCGCGGCGGATGCTGGTGGCAATGTTGGTGGCATCGGAGGAGGCAACGTCCGGCTCGGTCATGCAGAAGGCGGAGCGGATCTCACCTGCCAGCAGCGGCAGCAGCCAGCGGCGCTGCTGCTCGCTCGAGCCGTACATGTGCAGCACTTCCATGTTGCCGGTGTCTGGCGCGTTGCAGTTAAACGCCTCGCTCGCCCAGTAGACCTGACCCATGATCTCGGCTAACGGCGCGTATTCGGAATTCGACAGCCCCGCGCCATGCTCCGGATCGGGCAGGAACAGGTTCCACAGTCCCGCCGCGCGTGCCTTCAGCTTCAGCTCATCCAGCAGCGGCGGCCAGCTAAAGTCGCCCGTTGCAGCGCCTGCGACCTCCGCCTCGAAGCGACCCTCGTTGGGCAGCACGTGCTCGGCCATGAAGGCCGAGACGCGCTCGATCAGGTCGGCAGTTCTGGCAGTGTGCTCGAAGTCCATGAGGGTTCTCGTGCGTGCGGTCTGGAAGGATCAGGCGTACATGCCGCCATCGATGCGCAGGGTCGCGCCGGTCGTATAGCGGGAGGCATCCGAGGCGAAGTAGAGAACCGCGCCGGCGATGTCCTCAGGATCGCCAATGCGGCGCAGGGGCGTCGCGTCGATGACCCGGGTGCGCTGCGCCTCGCTGCTCTGCAGCGCGGCGGCGAAGCGCGTCTTGACCAGTCCCGGCAGGACGGCATTGACCCGAATGTTCATCGGACCGCACTCGCGCGCGAACGCGAGCGTCAGGTTGACCACCGCCGCCTTGGTCGCGCCATAGACGCCGATACCGTCCATCGGGTGCTCGGCGGCGACGCTGGCAATATTGATGATCGAGCCGCCGCCCTGGGCCTGCATGCGGCGAGCCGCGTGCTGGCACATGAACCAGTAACCGCGGAAGTTGACGTCGACGGTCTTGGCAAAACCCGCCGGGTCTGCCTCGAGTACGGAGCCGTACATCGGGTTCGTGCCGGCGTTGTTGACCAGCACGTCCAGTCGGCCGAACTCCGTCCCGATCCACTGGTGCAGTTCTTCGATCTGGGCCAGATCGCCGTTGTGGCAGGCGTGCACGTGGGCCTCACCGCCGGCCGCTCGGATTGCCTGAGCGGTGGCGTCGCAGCTCTCCGCACGGCGGCTGGTGAGCAGTACACGGGCGCCGTAGGCCGCCAGCGTCGAGGCGATCGCGGCACCAATGCCGCGGCTGGCGCCGCTGACGAGCGCAACCCGCCCGGTCAGGTCAAACAAATCATCAGGTTTCATGGCTCCCCCGTCCGCCTGGCGTGGTGATCATTGTGCCACGCCGCCGGTACGAGCCGCCGTAAGTGCAGGCCGTCGGGCGCGTCGGTGTCGACTACGGAAGCGCAGGGACGCGCTGACCCGGCTGCGACAGTTGCTGATCTTATCCGTAACAGCGTGCACGGCGAGCTGCCCGGCGGGACTGTAGGCACCGGGCTGCGACCCGCAGAAGTTCTGCAGCTGCGGCGTATCACGGAGCGGGTGGCGGGTGTGCGTTAACCCCCGGCGTGGGCCGCGGCGAGTGGCTGATATAGTTCGATCTGCTGCGGCCAGCCGGCCGCCGCGGACCGGGGAGGCGCGCATGCGACGTACTACGGGGCTGGCATCGTTAGTGGCGCTGTGCGTATCCGCAGTTGCCGGGGCAGCGGACTTCGAGGCCGTGCCGATGGAGCCGCCCGCCGCGTCGCTGTCGCCCTCGCAGTACGCGGGCGAGGCGTTCCACGTCGAGGATCCGGTAGTCAGCGACGGGCTGATGCGGCATTACCTCGTCATTAGCCGCTATGGCGCCTTCGAGGGCTACGGACGGGCGGGCCTGCTGGCAAGGCTGCGTGAGGTCGCCGCGCTCGAGCAATTGCAGACGACCACCGGAGTCGGCGTCGTCGCGGATGCCGTTGGTGAGAGCGTGACCGGCAGCGCCAGGACCCTGGTCGAAGTCGCCAAGCACCCGATCGATACGGTCACCGGCATACCGCGCGGTATCGCCCACCTGTTCCAGGGTTTCGCGGCGGATGCGCGCGAGCTGGGCGATACGGCCGCGAGCCTTAACGACAAGCCGCCTGACGGCGCCGCCAAAGCCGGCACGAACAATGGCGTTTCGGCTTCCAACGCGCGACGCTATGCAGCGCGCTACTTCGGCGTGACTGCCAGCGAGCGACGCTGGTTCCAACGGCTGGGTGTTGATCCGTACACGGACAATGAGTTGCTGCGTCGTGCCGTCCACCGCTACGCGAAAATAGACGCCACCACCAAGTTCGGACTCAAGTTTGCCCCGATCCCCGGCCTGCCGTACGCCGGCGAGGCACGCCGTGCGATGGACGCGATCTACAGCGAGCCCCCTGCAGTGCTGCGCGCACGCAGGCGCACGGTGCTCGCCGGTTACGGCCTGACAGCGGAGGAGATCAAGCGCTTCGACAACGCGCTGCTGCTGAACCCAACGCGGCAGCAGCTGCTCGAGTCGGCCGCGGAGTCGATGCCTGGGGTTGCCGGTCGCGGCGAGCTGTTTCGTCATGCAACGACGCTGCTGTCGGAGCACGAGGTGATGGTGTTCATCCGCAGCGCTGTGCTGCTCGCTGAAGTGCATGCGCGCGAGCCACTGGCGTCTATCCTGCCTGGGCTGCGCTTGCCAGCCGCGCGCACGGCCGCAGGTCAGGTCGTGGTTGCCGGCGCATTTGACGCCCTTTACTGGACGGCTGTGGTCGAGGAAGCGGAGCGGGCAATGCGCGCGGCGCTGGGCAGTGCTGAGGCACCGATACAGGTGTGGGTCAGCGGTGATGTGTCAGCCCGTGCAGAGACGGAACTGGCGGCCCGCGGCTGGCAGGTGCGGGCGTTACCCGCCGCCACCGCCGCGATGCCCTAGGGGGCAGGCAAAGTCTCCCGGCGCGTTCCAGCGCAGGTATGATCGCAAACGGCGCGCGGGTGGCGAAACTGGTAGACGCAGGGGACTTAAAATCCCCCGCCGAAAGGCTTGCGGGTTCGAGTCCCGCCCCGCGCACCACCCTAAAGAACCAACACTTCCCGCGACTTTAGGGTTTGCCAGACCGAACGCACGAAAACCGTCACCGTCGCACTTCGCCTGCCGTTGCACCTCGTTCGCGCCCTGGTAGGCGGAATCGGCGGCGAAGAGGTAGATCACCAGCATGGCCGCTGGTGCCGCGTTCGCCAGTTCATCGGCACCTCCGGTGCTCCAGCGTAGGGTAACCGGTAACTACGCGGCGTTCTGGTTCAGCACGGGAAGTTGTGCAGATCGGAGCGCAGCGGATTATCGGCGAACAGGGTCTTCCAGCGCCGCGGCGTGAGTTCGTCTACGCGACTGGCGGGATGGTCGGCGACGCGCT
>CAIYLH010000062.1 GCA_903927005.1 uncultured Pseudomonadota bacterium | reverse complement strand
TGCGTCGCCGACTGGGTGCGATCAGTCGTCTAGTGCCGAGTCAGCTCGATCGAAAGTATCGCGTACCGACGTCGCTCACCTTGGTGACCCTTATGCGAAACACGAACGAACGGCGAATGTACTGAGCCTCTGGACGAATCTTCGTCTAGTGGTGGCGCGCGGCCGGCGACGGTCATCCTAACGCATCCGTAAGGTCAGGAAACTCGGCCCCGGCCGGAGCTCGCCGCGAGGTTATTCACACAAGTGTCGTTTTTTTCCGGAAATATCCCGCAACACCCCTAACGTTCGTACTGCCCCGGATCTTGCGGTCATCCCAGGTGCCACTGCATACGCGAGGAGGCTCTGCGCCCGCGGGCCGTCGGGCTCATCACGTTCGAAACCCGAGCCCCCTCGAAGCCGCAGGATCAGGAGCGGTGCGCAAAATCCCAGTACAGCTCTCGTGCCCGCTTATAGAGCGGCCCCGCGGCCAGCGTCCGGCCATCGATGCGAGTGATCGGCGTCACCTTCGCGTAATTGCCGCAGCTCCAGATCTCGTCGGCTCCTTCGAAATCTGCGTAGGTTAGGCACTTCTCGATTACTTCGATCCCCGCGCCCCGCAGCAGACCGATGACGCGTGAACGGGTGATGCCGGCAAGAAACGTCCCATTGGCGACTGGTGTGTATGCGACTCCAGCCATCCCCATGAAGATGTTCGCCGTCGCAAGTTCCGCGACGTTTCCGATCACGTCGCGCAGCAGGCAATTGTCGAAGCCACGCTTGCTGGCGTCGACGAGCGCGCGTGCATTGTTCGGATACAGGCAGCCGGCTTTCGCATTGACCGGCATGCAGTCGGCGGTCGGACGACGAAACGGTGAGAGCGTGATCGAGGATCCGCTCGGCGCAGGCATTGGCGCTACGTACATGGTCAGGCACCACTGCGTCGACTCGGGGTCCGGATCCACCGAGGTGGGACCGCCCCCCTCGGCCCAGTACATCGGTCGAATGTAGAGCTCAGGCTGCGGACCAAACTTCGTCAGCCCTTCCTCGGCAAGTGCCAGCCAGCGTTCTACCGTCGTCACTGCCTTCATGCCCATGACGACGGCGGAATTATTTACGCGCCGGAAGTGCGCTGCGATGTCTGGCGTCCTGCCTTCGAAGGCGCGCGCGCCGTCGAAGACCGACGATCCGAGCCAGGCCGAGTGCGTTCGCGGGCCGAACAGCGCGACATTCCCCTCATGCCAATCACCATCGTAGAAGGTCCATGTGGGGGTCGGAGCAGCGGGTAGTGCCATGGTCTAGAAATCTCTGGGGCCAACGCGATAGACCCAGTCTATACCAACGCAACGGGCTGGCTTCCGCGCGCACGTCGATGGGAGTTCCGCGCCGCCGTCGTTTTTCCTGCAATTACCTACGGAAGCGGGAGTTCATGTTTCCCAGGCGTCGTATGGGGTGCCGGCGCCAGCAGAGATTTTTACGCGCTGTTCTGATCGCTGCGGAACTGCAGATTGTCATCCCTGTTCAGGATGCCGAGAAAAGAGTCGCGCGAGGAAGGGCAACTTGTGTTGCAAGCGCTTGAATTCCCGATGGATCTATAAGCAATCCGCGCGCACTTTCGGTCTGTGCCTTTCTGTGCGTGCCAGACACTGTGTTGCTGCCGTTCATGCCTGGCTTCCCGCTTTTGCTTTTTTCTTTTCCGGCGTCGGTAAGCCGCCGGGAGGGCTTTAGCTCTCTAGACGCTTTTCCCAGCTGCGACGCGGAGGCCCTCATTTACCGGATGCAGCGGACCCGCCGCCGTCTCGTTGATAGCTGCTGGTAAGCAGTCGGCCAGACGGCCCACCAAAGGACTGGCGAAAACTTCACCGTATTTGCAGGCTGAAATTTCCCGAAATGTGTATTTGCCGGTACCGTTACCCGACTAAAAGTCAGCGGCGTCCTTTCCATACAAGCTGCTGTTAGGACCGGCCGGGAGCCCGGTACCCTTAATATTCAGGGCCTCGTTGTTCGCCTGAATCGCGAGCGGAATGTAGTTCGGCGCAGCTTTCGCGATCGCTGCAGCAATCGCGTTCGCGATAAGGCCGGCGAGGCCGCCGGAGCTGTTCTGTTGCGGTTGATAGACCAGGATCTTATGGTTGCGCCAGAGCTCGTTGCCGGTGTGTCCGCTCTTTATTACGTACGTCAGCTCGACCGTTACGGTTGTCGATAGCACTATGTACTTCGCGTCCCAGCGCTCGATTGCGATGTACATGATCGCATCGGCCCCGAACAGCTCGCCGAGACGCCGCGGATCTCCGGCGTGGACGAGGTTGGCGTCCGACAGACCATCGTCGGCGAGCACGGATTTGACCATGTTGATGGGGAACACGTAGTAGCCGCGCTCGGCGAGCGTCGGCGCAATGGTGGCCAAGAAATAATCAGGGGCGTTGACATCAACGCTCTTGTTAGTCACTGGCACAACCAAGATCGAGCGCGGCGCCTCACTTCGAAGCGCGGTGTAGTTTGACCGCGGCGGCTGACCTACACAGGCGCCGAGAGCAAGGGCAACCAACACCGTGGCGAGTTTGAGTGAGTTCATGGTTTCGGCCCGTCCGTCGACGCTGGCGCCACCGGCGCCGCCGGGGCCGCGACGGGCCCCTCGGCAACCTTGATCATTCGCTCCATGAACACTCTTGATTCGGGCCAGTGCGCTTCCTCCTGCCGGAAGAACTGGACCGCTTCAGCGGGATTGCCTTGTTGTAGCCGCAGGTATCCGTATTCCGCGAAGATGCCCGGCGGCACAACGCCCGTTTTGGAACCTGTTGGCTGGATGATTTCAAGCAGCGCGGCTTCAAACTGCGGCTCATTCGCCGGCACTTTGTAGTACGCGTATAACGCCGGGTCGTACCTGCCCCAGTTGTAGGCCTGGTGTGTATTGGCACAGCCAGCGAGCGTCACGGTGAGCGCGCCCGCGATTAACAGCCGCGCGGCACTCAAGGTGTGGCCCCACCGATGACCCTGACTTTGTGCACCTCGCCGTTGCTGACGAAGGCCTTCTCACCAAAGACGACGGCGCTACCCACGCGAATCTCCACGTTGTGCGCACCCTCAAGCACCGTGAGGACCTTCGGTTTGCCGTTGAACTCCGCTGCGAGGCCCATCGCCAAGCCGTCTATGTAGAGTGTCGCGCCGGCGGGGGCGCCCTCGACGACAAGTCCCGCTGGCGCTGCACCTGTCGTGACGCGTGTTTCAGGCAGTGCGCAGGAGGCAAGGAGGAACGCGAGTAACAGAATGCTGAGTTTCTTCACGGCATTCACTCCCCAAGCTCGCTGATAAATAGAGCCGTCCGATTCGCCTCGGTCACGTCGCCTGACAATATCTCGGCGATCGCGCCTTCATTGGTCACGTTGTCGCCAAATAGGCTCACGACGCGAGCCTTGCCGACGGGCTTCGCCGGCAATGTGATATCAAATCCGGTCTGGCCGCTTTTTACCCGCTCGCCTTGCTGCGAGATAGTGAGCATGTCTCCCACCTTAATACCCTGCCGCGAGCCACCCGAGATGTAGAGTTGTCGGCCGTCCACCTTCAGGATGTCCGTGCGCCAAGGGCGCTCCTCGAGCTTCGCGATAAGCGCATTTTGCACATCGGAAACCGCGGCGCCGATGGCCCGGTCATTGAGCGCGGCATCGTAATCCGCCTTGCTACCGAAGCCGGCGATCTCGCCAGATTCGGTGCTTGCTTCGGCTGTCCCGCTCGCGGTGAAGAACACGTAGCCCGTGCGGACGTCTACGATGCGTATCTCAACCTTGGCGTGCGCGGTCTGGAGCTTTGTGCCGCTCAAAAAGCCCGCCTTGCCAGTCGTGCTGCGGCCAAACTCGGTCAGCGATCCGATAATGAGCGCATCGACGCCTACAAGTCCCGACTCATGCGTGATCGACTGCTCGGCCTTGACCTTGTCCAGGTCCGGGCGCTCGAATACCAGGAACTTTTGCGACGCAACAAGGCGAGAGGCGAGCATGTCGGAAACTTGCTTGCCGAGTGGATCGGCGGTCTGGTCGGTCAGGAAGGTCTTCCCGTAGCGCGTTTCGTTGGTGAAACGGCCGATCGCAACTTTGCGCTTCAGCGTCTTTACGACAACCGCGGCGGCCTGGCGCTGCGCCTCAGCCTGCTGCGTCGCACTGACGGGTGCCTGCACCTGTTGCTGTTGTGGAGTCGTAGTGGCACAGCCCGCAAGGACCGCAAAGCAAGCACCGGCAGCCAGCGTTGTTAACGCAGCGGAAGCGCGCCGCGAGGGGGTTCTGCAATCCATGGGGTAGCGACTCCTACGTGCTTATCGGTATCTGGGAAGTTTAGTCCCTAGTTGCGGTGTCCGCTAGGCGACGCACCACTTGGGTCTTTCACGGTCGACAGCTTCCAGATCCTGGCCATTTAGGAATTAAGTCAAGGAGGCGTCCGGCCGGTACCCGTTTCCGGGGTCAATATTCATGCCTTGAATATTACCCATCGGATTACTATTTTCAAGAATTGTGGCCGTTCTATAACTGACCTTGTCGCAACCAAAGACGCAAAATTGGCAATGTCTCGCGCTTGCAGCTCGTGCCTCGCGTTGAGGACGTTGCGGATTCTCCTGTTAACTCACACTGCCCTCACCGCAAGAGGCGGAAATCATGTCGTAGCCCCCCAGGATGCACCGCAGCCGCATCGCTGACGATTCTATATCCGCTCGAGCGCATCCCATGGGGGCGTCGGATCCTGGAAGTGGCCCCAGCGCGCTAGTTCGAGCGGCGATCCGGGATCCCGCCAGCACGTATCCGCCAACTCCTGCGGCAAGAAAAGGGAATCTCTCGGCGAGCGAAAATGTCCCCTCCACGATCCGAAACACCGTCGCGGAAGTTTTCAAGCTACTTGTCGCATTTGTGGTTTGACTGCGGTTCGTTCTACGATTTGATTATCTGATTTGGAGTTCTCCGTTTTGTCAGCATTCTCGGGATTGAGGTGGACGACGGTGACGCGACGCCAGTTTCGCGT
>CAIYLH010000061.1 GCA_903927005.1 uncultured Pseudomonadota bacterium | reverse complement strand
CTAATTCAATTGTCTTGTTGTCGTCAAGCAAATGAGAAGGCGAAAATTAGGTTGCTGCGATATTGCCCAGTTTAGATTCCCGCGAACTCGCGACACGCAAAGGGCGAAATAATGTTGCGGCGCAAAACGGCTACTGCTTTCCCCGACCGTCAGACAGAGAATCTCCTTCCGGCGTCTGCGGATCTTGAGCAAGAATGGATCCCGTCACTTGCTAAGCTTGAGCGCGCAGTGCGGGCCACCTCGCATTCGAATCTTTAACAAGCCGACTGATCAAGGACTTAACCATGACCACGACATGCGGCTATGCATGCTACATCCGGCTACGGACGAAGCCCGACAAACGAGAGGAGTTCCTCGGTCTGGTTCGAGAGTTGCGTGCAAATGTAAAAAAGCACGAACTAGGGTGTGTGTTCTTCGAGCTGCTACAAGGCGCGGAGCCGAACGAGTTTGTCTTTTTTGAAGGCTTTGTTGACGAGGCGGCGCGCGAAGTCCATGGGTCGGCACCCTATCATCTGGCAATGGCTGATGCTGGTTGGGCCTGTCTTGATGGCGACCCAATCATCGAGTTTATGAAGCCCGCCGTGTAACGTTGAGGAATCATTATCTCTTTTTCGAGCTCACAGCGCCGTAGCGCTCACGCATGTTGTGATCGAGCAATGGCGTTGGTGCAACCGAGTACGGCAACACCCTGCGCTGGGTTATTGACCACCCGCGACGGAGACCAACGTGGTTTGTTTAACGGCCAGAAGCAAGATCGGAGAGACTCGGAACACTGCATAACAGACATCAGAACTCAACCAATAAAAGCAGACCGGTCACTCACCCAGACGCGAGTCAACGCAGAGATGACTTACGCAGACCTGGCAGGATGTGTCCGAGCTTGTCCTGCTTGGTGTGCAGATAGCCGCTGTTGTCGGACGTCGGTACGGACTCTAACGGCACCCGCGCGACCACCTCGATACCCTCCGCTTCCATAGCGCGGATCTTGTCCGGATTGTTGGTCATCAGCCGCAAGCGGCGCACGCCGATGTCCCGCAGGATTTCAGCGGCGGTTGTATATTCACGGGAGTCAATCGGCAGACCCAGGTCGCTATTCGCACATACGGTGTCGCGGCCCAGATCCTGCAACGCATACGCGCGTAGCTTGTTGATCAGCCCAATGCCGCGCCCCTCGTGGCCACGCAGATAGACCAGCACACCACGTCCCTCTGCGGCGATGCGCTGCAGCGACAGTTCAAGCTGTGCTCGGCAATCGCAGCGCAGCGAGCCAAAGACCTCACCGGTAAGGCACTCCGAATGAATTCTGGCCAACACCGGCTCATCGCACGGGAAGGCGCCGCAGACGAGCGCGACGTGTTCGTCCCCCCCATCGGGCGACTGGTAGCCGTAGATATCGAACGCACCGAACAGCGTCGGCAGGCGTGCGACGGTAAGTCTTTGCAATGTCGGATTCATTTTTTGGTGCCCAAAAAGGGCGTGTTAAGCGGATGCCGGGCGTCAGTCGCGCGCCCGCTCCGTTGGTGCGACCGACGCCGACGGCTGCAATCGCGAGCGCATGTCGTTCTTAAGCTGGCGGTACATCGCCGCCAGCGGCATTTCCGAATTGGCCAGCCATTGGTAGGCGATGCCAGCCATGCTTGCGCAGTACTGCTCCGCGAGCCTGTGCCGATTGACGGCCTTATCCACCTCGCCGATGGCCTGTCCGGCCAAAATCCACGCAGCAACGTCCTCGCGCTGCGCGCGGTGCACGTTGGCGAGATTCGACCTATAGACGGCACCGGGGTCAATGCTCTGGAACCAGAGCAGGTACATCGCACGCACCTCGTTCGGGCACTCGCGGATGAACCGGTGCGTCGCATCAGTGGCGGCACACAGCGCATCGGCGCCAGTGAGCTTGCCTACCCCCTTCTGCATACGCTCGAGCCAGTCGGCGCTCGCATCTTTCAGGACCTGACCGAAAAGGCCGGCCTTGGAGCCGAACCGATGGGTTGCCAACGCACGACTGTAGCCTGCCCGCTCGCCAACCGCCTGGAGCGTCGTTCCTTGCACGCCCGACTCGACCAACAGCTCGATCGCCGCCGCGGTCAGCAACCGGTCGGACAATGCAGAGCGGTCCGCCTGACGCCGCCGGACCGGCGGCGCAGACGCCGGCGGTGCCAGAGGCACGGCCGCGACTTTCTTGTTGGGACGCGCTTTTCTCAAGGTTTTAACGCCATGTCAAACATCGGAATATTTTGGCCGGACGACTATTTTCCATCCACCGAGAAGGCTAGCAGCACGTTCCCGGGCATGTGCCAGTAGATGCCGTAACCCGAGTTCACGTAAACGGTTCCGCCGACGACCATAGGTCCTCCGCCACCTATAGACCCGCCGCTGGCCATCACGCCCGCGGTTGTCTTGACGGGCAGTAACGTATCGAACTCCCACAGCACCTTACCAGTCGCGGTGTCGTAAGCGCGGAAACGGCCGTCCATGTGCCCCGCAAACACTGCGCCGGGGATCACGGTGACGGCGGACAGGATGCCTGCATCGCAGTCCTTCTTGCCGGCGCAGCGATCATTGACGGTCTCCGCCGACCACTTCAGCGCGCCAGTCTGCGGGTCGAGCGCATACAAGCCCGGATGCTGCGGCTCGGCCGGGGTTGTGTTGTCGTGAACCTGCATGTCGGCGATCGGCACGTAAACGCTGTCAGCGTCATGCGCCAGCGCGAACTGAATGCCACCCTCGATGCCACCGCGGCCCAGCCGCGTAGACCATACGGCCTTAGTCGGATTGTCCACGTCCAGTGCGATCGCATCCCCACTTTTGAGGCCGGCGACGACGAGGTCGCGACCGTCCTTGGCGTGCACTAGGATCGTACCGGCACCGATGTCGAAGTCAGGACCAGGCTTAAGTGGGCAGGTGTCCGCAGCGATGACGCAGCCGACGTTCCACGCATCACCCACGACCATCTGATGTGTCCAGCGGATCTCGCCGGTCTTCAGATCCATCGCGATGACCGCATCACTGCGATCGTTCGACGGCTCGGAGTAATTGTCGCCGGTACCGACGTACAGCACGCCGCGCTTCGCATCAATCGTCGGCGAGTTCCACACCGCCGCACCACTCGGCGCCAGGATGCGCGTGCCGGTTTTCGTCGTGCCTGCAGGCGCAGGCGCCTCGTCGATCGTATAACGCTTCCAGAGTTGCTTGCCGGTGAGCGCGTCGAACGCAATCACCGAGCCCCGGAACGTGCAGCACTCATAGCCGGGCACCGTCGCCGCTTCTTCGAGCGAGGACACGGGCACGTAGACGCGCCCCTCGTGATAGACCGGCGCACCGGTAATCGTCGTGGTCGGATGATCATCGACCACAGACTTCCACAGCAGTTTGCCGTTGGTCGCGTCGATCGCATAGGCGCGGCCGATCAGATCGCCAAAGAATGCCACCGGCGCGTGAGCGTGCATCGCAGCCGTATCGTCATGCGACAGCACGATCGGCGTACGCACCTCGACCGAGGCACGGAACGTCCAGCGCACGCAGCCTGAGTTCGCATCGAGCGCATAGACAGTGCCGTCCTGGCTCCCCACGAACAGCGTCCCCATCGCAACTGTCGGCTGCGAGCGGGCACGCTGGGCCGCCGGGTAGGCGAAGGCCCACTTCAACTTGAGGTGCGGAATCTGGCTCGCCGTGAGACCGGCGATGTCAGCAGGAATTGAATGACTGTTGTCGAGGCTCGCCCCCCAGCCATACAAGCGCGGCGGTGACTTCAGGTCAACCGACCGGTTGTTCTTGGCGCACATCGGTGGCTTGGCCGCCCGCAACGACTCCGCGAGCGCCGCGTCACCGACATACTCCGCCACCTCGTGCTTTTGCTGATCAGTGAGCTTGGATGCCTGCTCACGCATCTGCCCGTGGGCAAGAGCTTCATAGATCGTATCCGGCGCCATCAGGCTCAGGAACGACTTCGCCGGCGCCTTGAATACCGCCTTGTCGTGGCACTGAGCGCAGACGATGTGGTACACCGGCGCGCCCGGCAGGGCCTCACGGTCGACCACTGCGGCTGGCGCATGACGCCGCTCACGCTTGGCGCCACCGGCGTCATCGTCAGCCCGAACCTGAGGCGCAGCGACGACGCCTGCGAGTACCAGCAACAACGCAAGAATTCTCATTTCTTCGTTCCCCCAAAGTTGTCCGCCAAGACAGGCGGACAGCAGATTTCTAGTGGCAGCGTCGCGACAGATCGTTATCCCATCCGCTCGACGATCGTCGCCGTGGCAAGCCCACCGGCGCAGCATATCGTCTGCAAGCCAAAACGCGCGCCTCGTCGACTCAATTCATGCAGCAGCGTCGTCATGATCCGGGCGCCGCTCCCACCGAGCGGGTGTCCGAGCGCAACCGCGCCGCCGTTAACGTTCAGGCGGTCATGACCGACACCGATTTCCTTCATCCACATCAATGGCACGGACGCGAAGGCTTCGTTGACTTCGAACAAGTCGATGTCTGCCGCCGTCAGCCCGGCGCGAGCGAGCACCTTACGCGTTGCCGTGACCGGCCCAGTCAGCATCAGCGTGGGATCCGATCCCACCACCGCTACTGCACGGATCCGCGCCAGCGGCGCTATGCCGCGCTGCGCCGCAACCTCCTCGGCCATCAGCAGCAGGCCGGCAGCGCCATCAGAAATCTGCGAGGAATTGCCCGCAGTAACCTTGCCATCCGGCCGGAAGCTGGTCTTGAGGGTGGCGAGCTTCTCAAGGTTCGTGCCACGACGGATCGTCTCGTCGTGCGACAACACGACCGATGCGTCGCCATCACGCGCTTCGCTCCAGTCCGCCAGCCGCACCGGCACGATCTCGCGCGCGAAATAGCCCTGATCTGCCGCTGCCGCCGCACGTGCGTGGCTAGTGACCGCGAACTGGTCGAGATCGGTACGGCTGATGCCCCACTGATCCGCTACCCGCTCGGCGGCCTCGCCCTGGGAGACCATCTCGAAACGCTCAGTCAGGCGCCAGCCGAACGGCTTACCGTGCAGATCACGATTACTGCCCATCGGCACACGGGTCATGCTCTCGGCGCCACCGGCAGCCGCGACGTCGATGACGCCAGCGGCGATCTGGGCGTAAGCGGTGTGAATCGCAGCCTCGGCAGAGCCGCATTTGCGATCGACCGTCATGCCTGGGATCGACTCCGGCCAGCCAGCACTGAGCAGTGACGTGCGGGCGATATTGCCGCACTGCTCACCGATTTGGGTGACGCAGCCAAAGATTACGTCGTCTACATCCGCCGGCTGAACGCCAGCTCTGCGAGCGAGTTCGTTCAGCACCGCAGCGCCAAGGTGATCCGCGCGGAGATCCGCAAAAGAACCCTTGAATCGACCGATCGGCGTGCGTGCCGCGGCGACAATGACTACGTTACGCATTAGCGCGCCTTCAGGCCGGAGCCAGGAATGCGCTGTCCGTCGGCGTACTCGTAGACGCCCTTGCCGGACTTGCGACCCAAGCGGCCCGCCTTGACCATCTTCTGGATCAACGGGCACGGCCTGAACTTCTCGCCAAGCGTCTCGTGCAGGTACTTCAGCACCGCGAGGCGCGTATCCCAACCGGTCAGGTCACCCAGTTCCAGCGGACCCATCGGGTGGTTGAAGCCGACCCGCAGCGCGGTGTCGATATCCTCGGCGGTGGCGACGCCTTCCATCAACATGTACATCGCCTCGTTGCCCATCATGGCGGACATGCGGCTGGTCGTAAGGCCCGGCGCCTCGTTGACAAGGATTGTTGTCTTGCCCAGCGCCTCGCCCCAGCTGCGCGCTCGTGCAATGGTTTCGTCACTAGTCCCCACTGCACGCACGAGCTCGAGCAGCTTCATCTTGTGCACGGGGTTGAAGAAGTGCATGCCCAGCACGCGATCAGGCCGCTGTGTAGCGGCGGCGATCTCAGTGACGCTGAGCGCTGAGGTATTGCTACCAATAATGGCGTCAGCGGGCAGAAGCCTATCGGCTTCCTTCACGATCGCCACCTTCGCAGGCATCGACTCGGTCGCGGTCTCGACGAGCAGCACGGCTGGACGATCCGTCAGCGCAGCGGTCAGACTCGTGTCGGTGGTCAGGCGGGCCAGAGCCGACTCTGCCGCCGCTTGCGGAACCTTGCCCAACCTCACGCCGTCGGCAAAGATCTTGCCAATGCTCGCCACCGCTCGCTCGAGCGCCGCGCCGTCGAGATCGACAAGCGTGACGACGAAACCCGCGGCCGCGAAGCCATGGGCGATCCCGGTGCCCATCAAACCACTACCCACTACCACGACCCGGTCGGTCGATCCTGCTCCACTCATGAAAACTTCCTCCACGACCTCACGGCCGTCTCTTAGCTCTTTGCAGACTGTTTGTTCTTAAATGCCGCGGCCGCTGACAGGCGCTCCTCGGTGGAGAGCAGCAGCGAAAACAGGTCCCGTTCGACCCGGAACCCGGACTTCAGATCCAGGTCCATGCCGGCGCGGGCCGCTTCCTTGACGTAACGGGTGGCAACCGCAGGACGGGCGGCTATGCGCTTCGCCAAGGCCTCGGTTTCCTGTGCCAGCGACTCGCGCTCGGCAACCAGACGCGTGATCAGGCCGCAGCGCAGTGCCTCGGCGGCATCGACCCGGTCACCCGTGATCAGCAGATCCAGCGCCTTCGCCAGCCCAATCAACCGCGGCAACCGCTGCGTACCGCCGCCGCCCGGGATCAGGCCCAGGCCGGTTTCCGGCAACGAGAACAGCGCGTCGGCAGAGGCGATACGGATATCGCAGGCCAGCGCCAGCTCGAGCCCGCCGCCGAAGCAATAGCCATAGATAGAGGCGATCACCGGTTTGGAGACCCGGTCCAGAGACTCGATCCACGGCGCCTTCATCAGGCGGTGACGGGCCTCGACGGGCCCCTCGATCGGCTTGTTTTCCTTGATGTCCGCCCCGGCGCAGAAGCCACGCGAACCGCTGCCCTGCAGGACGATGACGCGGATCGCGTCATCACGGTCGAACGCGTCGAGCGCCGCGGGCACTCCGGTGCGAATGGCGTCGTTAATCGCATTGATCGTCGTGGGGCGATTAAGGGTAATCCAACCCACGCCGTCCGCGCTGTGGACCTTGACTGCCGGTTCCATCTCAGTGGTCATTCGCTTTATTTGCCTCGCGTCACGCTTCGATCTTCCAGTTCAACGCCCAACGGTCTCGCAAAGCGGCGGGCCTTAAAATGACCTGCCGCAGCGAAGTCGGGCCCTGCGGTGCCCGGAAGAACGCACGAAATGTGTCGACGTGAGTCTAGCGCAGTTTACTTGTTGGCCGCCAGTAATAGCCGGTCGCCCGCTACCAGAAGGACAACCGCCCTCGCGACGGCCACACGGCCATGGGGCCCGACTCAAACGGCCATCGACCCACCGTTTAAGTCGCAATGGCTTCTCCACCCAGGACGACAACCTGTGTCGTTCAAGGGCGATCGAGCCCAAGGCCAGCCACAGGCGGGACATGCCAAAGCCAGGACGTCTAGGTAGCAGTCATTACTCCCACTAACTACGCAACGAAGGCATCCCTCCGATTTGTGTCGCGCCAGCGCAACAGTTATTGGGGTGAGAGCACCATAATCGGGGGCCTCACCAACCCAATTTGGAGCCTGCACCTCGCCCAGAAGCCGGCACGTCGCTCCTAAAACCGCGGGGCGCCGCCCAAAATGGTAGGCAAATACCCTAGCTTCGTGCCCCAGCCAAAGGTACTTGCTGCACGCCAACAACTGCGCTAATCTACAAACGTGACGGCGGCTATACAAAAATCCGCTACCACCGGGATTTGAGATTTTTGTTTCTTTGGGGGTACACCGACGGGCACCAGCACACGATGCTGACTCCGGACGGTTATTGGACAACGGTGTTTGGTCTGCAGGATGCAAGGGCACAACGCTCCTTACACAGCAACGGGCCCGCACTCATCAGGCATCGCGCAATCGCCAAACGGCACAAGCGCGCCGGACGTCAACTTCTCTCCCCCCTCTGAACGCAACGACGCCAAGCCCGCAATTTGGAAATTCTGGAGGACTGATGCGTACGTCAAATTTTGATCTTCGTCGATCGATCGCGATTGTGCTTGCAGTAGGCAGCGTTGCCGCCGCGGGCATTGCTATCGCCGAAGAAAACGTCCTCGATGAGGTCGTAGTCACCGCCCGCAAGCGTTCAGAAAACCTGCAGGACGTCACCGCCTCCGTCAGCGCGCTGAGCCCGAAGGATCTCGCTCGCCGCTTCGACACCGACCTGCGCAGCTTTGCTGACGCCGCCCCCAACGTACAGATCGACGACCTGCAGCAGGGTCCCGGTAGCCCGGCCGCGATCGCGATCCGCGGCATCGGCACCACCGACGTCGAAAAGAGCTTCGACCCGGCCGCCGGTGTCGTCGTCGACGGCATCTTCATTGGCGCCAACTCCGGCGCGATGATCAAGGCGCTCGACCTGCAGTCAATGGAAATCCTGCGCGGTCCGCAGGGCACGCTGTTCGGTCGCAACGCGATCGCCGGCGTCATCAACGTGACCCGCACCGGGCCGTCCACTGACGGCGTCAGCGGCAGCGTTCGGTTCGGCATCGCCGAGTACCGCGACACACAGCTCGACGGCTACATCAACCTGCCGATCGGCGACAAGTTCGCGATCAAGGTTGGCGCGGCCAGCCGCGAGCGCGACGGCTACTACTACGATGCGACGACGCACTCGAGCATCGGCGGCCAGCACTACAAGTCATTCTCGCCGAGCTTCCTGTGGAAGCCGATCGACGGCTTGTCGATCAACTACCGCTTCGATCGCAGCTGGCAGGACCAGGATACCGACATCCAGCTAAACATGGCCCAGCCCAATCAGGTCTGGTGCTTCCATTACAATCAGTGCGCGAGTTCGGTGTCCTCACCGCAGGGTGGCAACCGCTACGTCACGCTCGCGAACGACGCCCCGAAGCCTGCGTACTTCAACTCGGACATGCATACCCTGCATGTCGCGTACGACCTCGCGCCGGGCTACAAGGTCGACTACCTGTTCGGTTACTTCAAGACCGACGAAGGCGCGCACCAGGACTGGGACGGCACGCCGCTGCAGCTGTACTCGACCGATCGTCCCGCCACCTACTACCAGCACAGTCATGAGCTGCGCCTGACCCATGCCGACAGCGGTCCGCTGTCGTACACGGTTGGCCTGTACGACTGGAACTCGGCTTACCGCATCAACCTGCTCAGCTACATCGGCTTTGTAGACTTCCTGTACGGCTATGACCCGGGCACCGTCTTCAACGTGCCGCAGACGGTCGAGCAGCACACCGACTCGTACGCCGCGTTCTTCGAAGGCGACTACAAGTTCAACGACACGTGGACCGTCACGGTCGGCGGCCGCTACACGAAGGACAAGAAGACCAGTGGCGTCATCGACGCAGGCATGGAAGGCGAAGGCGGCCTGCCCGCCGGCGGCAACCTCGCCACACCGTTCGAGCGCTCCTGGTCGCAGTTCACGCCGAAGCTCAGCGTGAAGTACCGGATGACGCCGGACATGATGGCCTACGCCCTCTACTCGCAGGGCTTCCGCGCCGGCGGCTTTGACGGCCGTCCGGGCACGTACGAGTCGGCATCGGCTCCGTACAACCCGGAGAAGGTGGACAACTTCGAGCTGGGTTGGAAGTCGGAGTACTTCGAGCACCGTCTGCGCGTCAACGCGTCGGTGTTCATGATGAAGTACAAGAACAAGCAGGAAGAAGAGAGCGTCCCGACCGCGGGCGGCACCGGCCAGCAGACCCTTGTGATCAACGCCTCCACGGCGACGATCCAGGGCATCGAGCTGGACGTCACCGCGCACGTGGCCGCCGGCCTCACGATTGCGGGCAACCTCGGCTACCTGCACGCCAAGTACGACAGCCTGATCGACCCGGTTAGTGGCACCGACCTGTCCTATCTGCATCTGCGCCGTGCGCCGCCGATCACGGCAACGCTGACGCCGTCGTACGAGTGGGGCATCGGCGAGGGTACTGCGAACCTGCAGGTCGACTACCACTACGTCGCGCCTGAGGAGCTCACGTTCCTCAACTCGCCGCAGGGTCACAACGCGCACCAGAACGTTCTGAATGCGTCCTTCAACTACAAGCACGGCAACACGACCTACAGTGTCTATGGCATGAACCTGTCAAAGAACGATGCGTGGACGCAGGCGTACGACGTCGGCGCTGCCGTCGGCTTCGGCGGTCTGTGGACCTACGCGACGCCCGTCGCACCGCGCGTGTTTGGCGGCCGGGTCGTCTGGACTTTCTAAAACTATAAAGACAGCCGAGGGGGCATCAAAGGGGCGCGGAATCCGCGCCCCTTTTTTTATGCCCGCACGCTTTGCGCCCGACTCGGCCCGAGCGGGCCCAGACTTCGTTTGTTTGTTGTCCGTTACAAAGCCAGTGCCTATACTGGTTTTCGCCCGGCCATGTGTGCCCGCCAGCCGGCGCGGCCCACCACCCCATTGCAACTGACGAAGGTCGTATGAGACACAGATTCGCACTCCTGATTACGCTGCTTACGATCTGCGCAACGACCAGCGCCGACCCTCTACCCGCACCCGCTGCGGCGGGTGTCTATACCGAGGCGCAGGCGAACGACGGCAAGCGCACATTCGACGTCGCCTGCAGCGAGTGCCACCACGCCAGTCTCAAGGGAACCGGCCATGGACCCGAACTCGCGGGCCCTAATTTCCTCGCCAAGTGGGGCGAACATACGGCTGGCGAAATCTTCACGCTAATCAGCGCGAAGATGCCTCCAACCGCACCGCACACACTCAGCGACAGCACCTCTGTCGCACTTACCGCGCACATGCTTCGCGCAAACGGCGCGCCCGCTGGAAACACCGAACTGCGCTCCAACTCGCTGACCAAGCTCGGCGTCGCCGTCATGGGCGACAAGTGGCTCGCCTCGATGGCGCAGCCAACCAACACCAAGGTGGAGTCATGGGCAGGCGCTGCCTCGATCGCCGCCGCAGCCGAAAAGGCCTCAGGATTCGTGAACAAGGCGGTGGAGAAGTTCACGCCTGTCACCGATGCGATGCTGCGCGAGCCCGCCCCGGGCGACTGGCTCAGCTGGCGCCGCACTGAAGATGGCAAGGGTTACAGCCCACTGGCGCAGGTCACCCGCAAGAACGTGAAGGAGTTACGGCTAGCCTGGGTCATGACAATGCACGAGGGCAGCAATCAGGGCACGCCGCTGGTACATGACGGCATCATGTACCTGACTCACCCTGGCAACATTATCCAGGCGATCGACGCGGCCACCGGAGACCTGATCTGGGAGTACTCGTACCCGTTCCCGCCCGAGTCAAAGACCCTCGGCGGCCCGACCCGCAACATCGCGATCTATAAGGACAAGATCTTCCTGGCGACCTACGACGCCGCTGTAATCGCTCTCGACGCACGCACCGGCAAGCAGGTCTGGCGCTCGGTCAAGGCGGACTTCAACAAGGGCTACACGCATACGGCGGGCCCCACGATTGCAGGTGGAGTGGTCGTCACAGGCCTCAATGGCTGCGAGCGCTTCAAGAAGGAAGGCTGCTTCATCACCGGCCATGATCCTGATACCGGCAAGGAACTGTGGCGGACGCAGACGATCGCCCAGCCCGGCGACCCGAACGATGCGTCCTGGGCTGGCCTGCCGCCCGAACTTCGCGCCGGTGGCGACACCTGGATGGGCGGCAGTTACGACCCTGTCCTGAACCTTTACTACACCGGCACCGCGCAGGCGAAGCCATGGGTGGCGGCAAGCCGGCACATGACGCCGAACGATGCGGCGCTGTACACCGACTCAACCCTCGCGATCGATCCCAAGACCGGCAAGCTGGTCTGGTACTTCCAGCACGTCGCCGGCGAATCGCTCGATATGGACACCGTCTTCGAGCGTGTACTGGTCGACATCGACGGACGGTCGTACGTGTTCGCCATCGGCAAGGATGGCATTCTGTGGAAGCTCGACCGAGCTACCGGCAAGTTCGTCGACTTCAAGGAGACGATCTTCCAGAACATGTTCCAGTCGCTCGACAAGACGACCGGCAAGGTCAAGTACCGCCAGGACATCATCGATGCCAAGATCGGCGACTCCGTATCAGTCTGCCCGAGCATTTATGGCGGACATAACTGGCAGGCGAGCGGCTATAACCCGAAGACGCAGTCACTGATAATTCCGGAGCACCAGTTGTGCGTCGACTTCGTCGGGCGCGAAGTGAAGATGGCGGAGGGCTACGGCGGCTACGGTGGCGAGTCGGCCGTCTCTGAAATGCCTGGCGTCAACGGCAAGCTTGGACGGCTGAGTTCATGGGACCTCAAGACCATGACCGAGCGTTGGGTACACCAGCAGCGCGCGATGTTCATGACCGGCGTGCTGACCACAGGCGGCGGCCTCGCGTTCATCGGTGACGTTGACCGTTACTTCAAGGCCTTCGATATCGACACCGGCAAGGTGCTCTGGCAGACCCGACTGGGATCTGGCCTGCATGGCTACCCAGTGACTTATACCGCGAACGGCAAACAGTACGTCGCCGTGCAGACCGGCATGGGCGTATTCAAGCTGATGACGGCGCGGCAGAGCCCGGAGATCTATCAGCCGGCGGGTGGCAACGCGATCTACGTGTTCGAACTGCCGAACTGAGCGCCGCCGCGAGGATCTACTGGAACAGATCCTCGCGAGCATCGCGGACGATGGAGGTGGCGGGAGTGGGAACGCCCGCCGCCTCAAGTCCCCGCACGATCACCACCGGTCGACCCTCGGTAGCCTGACCCATCAGTAGCGACGCGGCGGCGGCAATCTCGTCCGCGTAGGCGATAACTGTCACCTTGAGCGTGCGCCCGAAAAGGTCCGGCGTGCCACGCAGGTCGAGCAGCGCCGGCAGGCCTGCGCAACCCAGCGCCACGCCAACCGTACCCTGACGCCACGGACGGCCGAAGCTGTCGTTGATCACCACAGCCACCTCCCTGCCCGTTTGGGCCTTCAGATCGCCTCTCAGGCGCTCCGCGCTGGCATCCGGATCCACGGGCAGCAGCAGCGCCCGCTCGCCGGCAGAAGGATCTGCCACATTCGACTGGTCAATGCCGGCGTTTGCCATGATGAGCCCCAGATGGTGCTCAACGATAAGCACGTCCGGAATCTTGCGGACAATGCGCTTCGACTCACGCAGCACCAGCTCGACCAGGCGCGGATCCTTGCGGACCTCGGCGGCAACCTCCAACGCCCTGGCCGACGGCACTACGGTCGTAAGGTCGATAGAGCGCCCCTCGCTCTTGGAAACAACTTTCTGCGCGAATACGACGACGTCGCGGTCACGCAGCTCAAGTCCGGCCGCCGCCAGGGCCCCGCTCACCATCACCGCGAGGTCATCGCCCACCTGCACCATCGGCAGGCCCGGGACGGCAATGAGCTCGAGCGTAGCGGTCACCCTGGCGTGCTCAGGCTCAGCCGTAGAGGGCGCGCAGACGCGGCATAACGTGCTGCGAGTACAGCTTTAGGAAGCGCTCCTGATCCGGCCCCGGCGCATGGAACACCAGGTGCTTGAAGCCGAGTCCAACGTAAAAGCCGATCTTCTCGACATGCTCGTCCGCATCGGTCGAAACGATCCAGCGCTTGGCGGCCCGCTCCGCCGGCAGACTGTCGGCGAGGCGCTCCATCTCTAGCGGATCCTCCACCGTCATCTTCTCTTCCGGTGACAGCGCCAGCGCCGCCCAGTAGCGGGTGTCATCCATCGCGCGCTGCCGGTCGGTGTCAAACGAGACCTTCACCTCGATCATCCTGTCGATGGAGGCGGGGTCTCGCTTCGCCGTCGCAAGGCCGAGCTCGAGGTTCGGCAGCAACGTGTCGGTATAAAGGGTGGGAGCCTTACCGCTGGTGCAGATGAACCCATCGCCCGCAAGACCTGCGTACTTTGAAATCAGCGGGCCCGCGCCTGCGATGTAGATCGGCACCATCTTCTCAGGCTTGTCATAAATCGTCGCGTTCTCGGTCTTGAAGTACTCGCCATTGAACGTGACCCGATCCTCGGACCACAGTTGACGGATCAACTTGACCGACTCGCGCAAACGCGCAGAGCGCTCCTTGGCCTCCGGCCAGTGCATGCCCGTCGCCGGCACTTCGTTCAGTGACTCGCCGGTACCAATGCCAAGAATGATGCGCTCCGGGAACATCGCGCCAAGCGTGCCGAAGGCATGCGCGATAATCGACGGGTGGTAGCGGAAGGTTGGCGTCAACACGCTGGTGCCGATCTGCACGCGCGAGGTCATCGCGCCCAGCGCACCCATCCACGCCAGCGAAAACGGCGCGTGACCGCCGGTATGGCGCCACGGCTGAAAGTGATCGCTGATGAATACAGAATCGAAACCCACCTGCTCGGCCATCACCGAAAATCGCAGCAGGTCGTTAGGCGAGAACTGCTCGGCTGACGCCTTGTAACCAATCTTGATCAAGACACTACTCCTCAGAAATCAAACCGCCGAACGAGCTCAGGCTCACCGGACGGGAACAAGAAAACAAGGCGGATCCGCGATGACCGGTCACCGGCCCCTTCAGGCCGACGCGCGCCTCGCCAGCGGCGCGTCACCGGCCGGGATCTCACCGTACAGCGTCGTCCGCTGCCGTGCGGTACGCCCGATGCCAACGATCATCCGCTCCATGTCGGTGGACAGCATCTCCTGGCCGTGCGCTGCGCCGGCAGAACGCGAGATGTATTCATTCATCAGCGTGCCGCCGAGGTCGTTGGCGCCTGCCTGCAGGCAGGCCAGAACGCCCTGACTGCCCATCTTGACCCAGGAAGCCTGGATATTAGTGATGTGCGGGTGCAGCGCGAGGCGCGCGACAGCGTGCATCAAAATCGCCTCACGCAGCGTCGGTCCCTTGCGGGCAAGACCCTTGCGGTACATCGGCGCTTCCATGTGCACGAACGGCAGTGGCACAAACTCGGTGAAGCCGCCCGTCCGTGCCTGCAGCTCGCGTATGGCCAACAGGTGACGTGCCCAGTGCGCAGGCTGCTCGAGGTGACCGAACATGATCGTCGCGGTGGTCCGCAGGCCGACCGAATGCGCCGTCTCGATAACCTCGCGCCACTCGTCGCCTGTGATCTTGTCGGCACAGATCTTCTTGCGGATCTCCTCGTCGAGGATCTCCGCCGCCGTTCCCGGCAGCGTCGCTAGCCCAACAGCCTTCAGTTGCTCAAGGTACGTCCGCAACGGCAGCCCGAGGGTCTTCGCGCCCTGCCAGATCTCAAGCGGCGAGAAGGCGTGGATGTGGATCTCCGGCACCGCCTCCTTGGCCGTCCGGCAGATGCTCAGGTACGTCTCGCCCGTGTAACTCGGGTGAATTCCGCCTTGCATGCAGACTTCCGTCGCGCCGCGGTCGCGCGCCTCGCGAACGCGGCCGGCAATCTCATCTAGCGCTAGGTTATAGGGCGCGCCGCGCAGGTCATTACTGCCCTGACCTTTAGAAAATGCGCAGAAGGTGCACTTGTAATAACAAATATTCGTGTAGCTGATGTTCCGGTTGATCACGTAGCTGACCGTGTCACCATTGACCTGTCGGCGCAGTGCGTCGGCGGCCGCCACAACACGCGTAAATTCCGTGCCGCGCGCTTCGAACAGACGCGTGATCTCCGCCTCTGTCAGCGCCGCGCCATCGCGGGCACGAAACAGCAACTTGTCGAGTGCCGACACCGACCGAGGCGCGGGCGATGTCAGCAGCCTGACCGTCTCCGCAGGCAATTCGGTCGTCGCCGCGCCCGAGAACCACTGGTCCTCGCGCGCGTAGCCGTCGCTGTCGATGCTACGCAGAATCGCCGTATGGAAATTTGGGGCTACCCACTTCGGAAGGTCGCGGATGTATTCGGGATAGATCGCCAGGCGCGGCACCAGAGTCTTGCCAGCAGCCTCGGTAACGGCATGCAGACGTGCGACCTCAGGCCACGGCGCCTCTGGGTTGACGTGGTCTGGTGTCACCGGCGAAACGCCACCCCAGTCGTTGATACCCGCGTCGATCAGTTGCCTGAGGCCACTGGGCTGCAGGTTGGGCGGCGCCTGAATGCTCATCGCCGGGCCGAAAATAAGCCGCGTAGCTGCGATCGTCCACAGATGCTCCTCGAGCGACGGGGCAGGCGCATTCGCCATGCGGGTGCCGGGTTTAGGAGCAAAGTTCTGAACGATGATTTCCTGAATATGACCGTACTCGGCATGCAGCGCTCGAATTGCGAGCAGCGACTCGATGCGCTCGCGACGCGTCTCGCCGATACCGATCAGGATGCCCGTCGTGAAGGGGATCCGCTGCACACCAGCCTCACGCAAGGTTGCGAGCCGCACGGCCGGCACCTTATCCGGCGAGCCGAAATGCGGACCACCACGCTGACACAGCCGCTCGGAAGCGGACTCCAGCATCAGACCGCCGGAAACCGACACGCCGCGCATCGAGGCAAGCGAGGCTGCGCTCATGACGCCGGGGTTGACGTGCGGCAACAGGCCCGTCTCTTCGTAAACGGCCCGGGCCGCCGCCTCCACGTAACTAAGCGTGGTCTCGTGCCCAAGGGCAGCAAGCGCCACACGCGCCGCCCGATACCGCAGTTCCGGCTGGTCGCCGAGCGTGAACAGCGCCTCCCTGCAGCCGACCTCTGCGCCACGTCGTGCAATCGCCACCATCTCCTCAATGGACATGTACGGCGACTTTAGTGAACGCGGCGCCTTGGCGAAGGTGCAGTAGTGACAGGAGTCGCGACACAGGAACGTCAGCGGCAAAAACACCTTCGGCGAATAGCTGACGATGTTAGGCCGACCGACGTCACGGACATGCCCCGCCGCCTCGACCAGTGCCGCGAGCGGCAGGTCAGCGTCGAGCGCGTACGCCTGCTGTTCGCTCAGCGTGGCGCCGCCGACGATCGTGTCTACTATTCTGGCGATGTCCGGTTGCAGGGCACTATCCTCCGCTGGAGACGATCCTAAAACGCGACCGTCAGGTCGCGCCGGGCGCGCTCATCTGCGCGCCGGGGATCGCATTGAAGTAATGCATCTTGACGCCGCGGCGAGCAATCTTCCAAACCCCGTTGCGGCGCTCGAAATCATCGATGTACGTCGCGCTGATCATCTGCACGACGTCGTCCTTGGTCGCCCCCATGCAATCGACGTCGCAGGTGCCCTTGGCATGGTCAGCGTCCTGAAAAGTGACTCGCAGGTTCGAGGTCAAATGGTGCGTCTCACGCCAGACCGGGTACAGAATGTCGTACACCGCGCGCTTGATACCCGCATGGCCTTCAAACGAACCAAACGGCGGGCCGATCGCCCAAACGCAGTCGTCATGCCAAATCGAAATGAACTGGTCCCAATTCTTGGTATCGAAACCGATGCAGTAGTCCGACACCAGATCGCGCAGCGCGCTACGGCTTTCCAGTTCATCAACCCGGCGCAGAAGAGCGTCGATCGTCGCTTGAGTATCGGTAGCCATGACCATCCTTTTCGTTCAGTTTTGCAGGGCGCCCTGCGCTATCCAGGTCCTGATCAAAGTCAATTCGTCGGCTCCCAGCGCATCTTGCTGCACCGGCATCCGCAGGCCGCTGCCACCAGCATCCAGGTGGGTACCCATCAACTTGAGGTACAGGTAGCTCTTGTCGGGGAGCGCCGCCTCGACACGCTTTAGCGGCGACTGCGTAGACGGTATCCCAACGAGGTGGCTCCAGGCATCCGGGTACAGGCTCAGGTGCGCCTGATCCGCACCATCCATGTGGCACATCACGCAGCGCACGGTCAGCAACGGCAGTACGTCGTTCTCAAAGCTGACGTCCCCCGCCGTAGCCGTGCCCGCGCCGAACAGCACCACCAGCGCTAGCCAGTGGCGCCGGGCACCCAGTCGCGTCATTCGGCCTCGCTCGGAACTTCACCATGGGCCGCATTGGCGGCAATGGCACCCCAGGTAATCGCATTGCCAAGCGTATGGCCGGCACCCCAATAAGCGTAGCGGGAGGGACTGGCGATGCAGTTACCCGCGCCATACAGGCTCGGAATCGGCTGATCCTTGGTGCTCATAACGCGGCCCTTGGCGTCGATCATGGGACCGCCGTTGGTGTCCAGCGCTCCGCTCGCGAGGATGATGGCGAAGTACGGCCCCTTTGCGGCGACCGGATGCATCGTGGAGTTCGGGTTGGGGTTCTTCGGCCACTTCGTACCAGCATGCATGGGCGAGAACACGGCCTGCCATTCGGTATCGTAGCCGTGCTTGCCACGGCCAAAATCCTCATCCTTACCCGTCTTTGCAAAGCCATTGAAGCGCGCTATCGACGTCTTCAGGTTGGCAACGAAATCTGCGGAAAGCGCAAAGCCGCCGGTCTTCGGGCCGATTTCCTTGAGCCGTTCGACAAGCTTCGCCGCTAGGCCCTCAAGCGTGTCGGCGCTAATGACATAGGACTCGGCGGTCGGCTTCTCCGGCAGCGGGTACGCACCCGCATAGCCCTCGGCCGTACGCTGGTCATAAATCATGAACATCAGGTGGTTGGGGAACTCCGCCTCAGTCGGGTTGAACTGCGCATGGACCTCGGTGCGGTCGTTGTAGTTGCGCTTCTCATCGACCGCGCGCTTGCCATAGCGGTTGACCTGCAGCATCGAGTCGCCAGGGGGGAAGAACACGCCTGAGGCGAGGTTCGGATTCTGCAGCGCCTCCTCGAGCAGGATCTGGGTGCGCCAGGCGCCCGCCATATAGCCCATCCGCGCTCCAGCGGCGCCGCCGATGTTAATGAAGTCGCCCGTTGACCACGGGTGCGCGCACGCGCCGTAGATAGGCACGCGCTGGTACAAAGCCACGAACTCGGGGTTGTGGGCATAGCCGCCCGTGCCGAAGATCACCGCCTTGCGCGCACGGATCGTCACCGTCTTGCCGCCGACGGCGGCCTCGACTCCGACGACACGGCCAGCACTGTTCATGACCACCTTGGTAACGCGGTGTCCGAGCAATACTGGGATACCCTTCTTCTTGAGCGCACCATTCAGATGGATCATCAGGTCGACGCCCAAACCTATCGTCTTGCCGTCAGCCTTGAGCGGACCGAGCGTGCGGCCGGCCGGAACCTTGTTCTCCAGCACATGATCCAGGTAGTCGGTCGCAGGGCGGTCAAGCGCGAACATGCGCCACTCGGCCACTGCCAGCGCACCCATCTTCTGCAGGCGCTCTATCGTTGGCGAGGCATTATCGTAAAAAGCCTCAAGCATCGACAGCGCACGCTCGCCAATGCCCAGATGGGGCTGCGACGCGTTGAATTTTTCGGGGTAAGAGTAGCGCGCTATGAAGCGGACGCAGTCCTCCTTCTTGTCATCGATACCACGCGCGCGAAGCGCGAAGTTATTCGGAATCCACAGCACACCTGCAGACTTTGCCGACGTGCCGCCCGGAATCGGAGCCTTTTCAAGAACGGTAACCGTATCGCCGTTGTCGTGGGCGATCAGAGCGGCGGTAGAGGCGCCCGCGCCAGTACCGACGACAACGATGTCGGACTCATGGTCCCACTTGCCAGCGGCCTGCGCCTTGGAGGTACCCAGCGTGACCGCGCCCAGCGTCATTGTCGCGGCGCCCGCTCCAACGATCACCTGCCGACGAGTCAGATTCTTGTTTTCATCAGTCATTGCCGCCCCTCCATGAATCTTTGTACGCGCCAGAAGGTGAACGGGCGCCGGAGTTTCCTCCGGCGCCCGTTGCAATCAGCGCGAGAGCTTGATGCCGGACTTTTCGCGGTCCCAGCAATCTTCGGTGATGCCTTCGGACTTTAGCTTGAACTTCTCGACCCGCTCACTTGGGGTCTTCGGCAGCGTGTCACGAATAGCGATGTAACGCGGAATCGCGAAATACGCCATGCGCGGCGCGCACCAGTGAATCAACTCCTCCGGAGTCACGGTGTGGCCCGGCTTGAGCACAACCACCGCCTTGACCTCCTCCTCGCCCACGTCCGCAGGTACGCCCACGACGCAGGACTCGAGCACCGACGGGTGGCTGCCAATCACCGCCTCCACTTCAAAGGAGGAGATGTTCTCGCCACGACGACGTATCGCCTGCTTCTTGCGGTCAGCGAAGTAGAAGTAACCATCCGCATCACGACGACCGAGGTCGCCGGTGTGGATCCAGCCATTCTTGAACAGGTCAAGCGTCGCCTCGGGCTTCTTGTAGTAGCCCGACGTGCCGACGAACATCTTGTTCGAGCGACAGATGAACTCGCCAACCGTATCCGGCGCGCAATCCTCGTCGTCGTCATCGACGATCCGCACGTCCCAGCCCGTAATGGCCTGGCCGCAGGAACCGGCGCGCGGCGCGTCGTACGGGCTCGCAAGACAGCAATAGCACTCGGTCATTCCATAGACTTCAAGCAGCTTCGTATTGAAGCGCGTCTGGAACGCATGCCACTCGTCAGCCGGCGCCGCGGCGCCAACCATCAGGCGCACCGGGTTATCACCGTCGTTTTCCTTCGGGTCCTGCTTGAGCAGGATCGGAATGATTCCACCGATGTAGTTCGCCTCGGTGCACTCATACTTACGGCAGTCATCCCAAAGCTGACTGGCCGAGAAGCGCTCGACGATGACGGCCTTCGCGTCGGCCATGATCGCAGGCCCGACCGTGATGCCCTGTGCATTGCCGTGAAAGAAGGGCAGGCCCGTGTAGAGGACGTCGTCCTCGGTGTAACGGCCGTACTTCACCGCTTCGGTCCAGATGTCGTACCAGTAGCGGTGACCCATCTCAACGCCCTTCGACACGCCGGTGGTGCCCGAGGTGTAAAGAATGGTCGCAAGGTCGCGATAATGGACGATCACCTTGGGCGTGTCGGAGGACACCGCCGCGAGCTCCTCGTACGTCAGCGACGTCATGCCGGGGAACACCGGCAGCGCGCCCGTGTACGTCTTGCCCTTGACCCAAACAACGTGGGTCAGCTTCTTCAGATCGCCCATCACTTCAGGCAGGCGATCAAGGTAATCGGTGTGAGCGATCAGCACGACGCAGTCGGACTGGTCGATCTGATAGGTGAGCCCCTGGCCCTTGAGGGCGGCGTTGATGGGAACTTCCGCAGCGCCAGCCTTGTTGGTCCCGAACCAGCTGTACAGAAACTCGGGGACGTTCGGCAGCATGATCGCCACCTTGTCACTGGGCTTCACGCCCAGCTTGATCAGGCCATTGGCGGCCATGTTGATGCGCTCGTTGAATTCCGCGTTCGTGATTGGGTAATCACGAAACTGGAATACAACCCGATCGGGATGCTTGCGGGCCTTGTCTTCGATGATCTTCGTGAGCACCCGGTCATGGAGAGGGTATTCCTCCATCTTCCAGCTTTCCCACTTTCGTGCCGCACGAATCGTCTTGTCGTCCCAACGCCCCATTGAAGGCTCCTCGCAGTTATCCCGATCGGGTCTCGAATCAGAAACTTCTTACTTGTCGTACTGCTTTGAGCAGACGTAAGCCTCGTTGAACCAGACGCCCTTCTCGTAGGCCTGGACCATCTTGCCGAAGTCCCACGACATCACCTTGTTCGGCACAACCTTGATGATCGCGCGCATCGGCGTATGTACGGCGGCAAAGGCAGCCGCACGCTGCTCTTCGCTGACGACTTCCGACCAGTACTTGTCGAGAATCGCCCAGTGAACGCGGCGCATCAGCTCGTCTTCGTAGATCACTTCGGCGTTGCCGATGACCAGAATCGCCTTCTGGCGCTTCAGGTTGCATCCATCATTATGGATGGTGACCGACATCTTGGGATTTTCCTCGAGGTCCATCACCTTCGCGCGGTGCTTCTTGATGCTGCTGATGTAGATGTACCCGTCGATGACGACGTAGAACATCGGCGTGACGATGGGATAGCCCTTCTTGTTGATGTGGCCCATCTCGCAGTACGCGTTGTACTTGAAGAGCTTCTCGAACTCGTCCTGCTCCATCGGATAGTCCGTGGCGACGTTCAGCGTCTCGAGCTTCGTCGGATCGAACACCATTTCTTTGCTTTCGCTCATCTCTTTGATCTCCGTGAATACAAGGGTCAGGGTCCGGGGCAAGACTATTGTAGGGATTCCACGGCGCGCCTGTGACAGCCACATGGCACAACGAGTTTCCCGGCGCAAAGAGGGCGACTCGCATCGATCACCGAGCTTTGCCGCACTGCAACATAACAGTGCGCGCCAGCGACCTCGGCGAGGTATGTCGAAAAATTCGTCATCTTCAACCGTGGTCCGCGGCCGCTACCAGCCACCAGACCACCCCCCTCAACAATGGTTACTTGCTGTTATCAAGCAAGCCTTGAACTTTGTTCAAATTTTCCACAGACTACGGGGAATGTCAAGCGCCGCAGGCCAGTGAGGCCGTGGCGCGGGCACCTATGAATTCTCAAGAAACCGCAATTAAAAGTGCAGGGGGCAGTGATGGCTGATGTAGTGGTCGAGCGCCGCGGCGAAGTGTCGTGGATTCGCCTTAACCGTCCTGAACGGATGAACTCGTACGACGCGTCGATGGCTAAGGAGCTGATCGCGGCAATCGAAGGATCCGTCGACGCCGGTGTGATTGTCATCACCGGCACCGGCAAGGCATTCTGCGCCGGCGGCTACCTCGCCAATCTGAGCAATCCCGACGCGGAAGCACTGCGCAGCATGTTCTACGGCTCGCTGCACCTGTACGAGGCCATCCGCATGAGCCCGCGCCCGGTAATCGCAGCGGTCAATGGCGCCGCCGCCGGCGGCGGGAACGAGCTGGTGATCGCCTGCGACATGGCTATTGCGGCCGAGAACGCCACCTTCGGCCAGACCGGCGTGCGTATCGGCAGCGCCCCAGTACTCGGCGGCACCAACTTTCTGTCGATGAGCATCGGCGAGAAGCGCGCCAAGGAAGTGGCATTCATGTGCCGCCGCTACCCCGCCAAGGAAGCCTTGGAAATGGGCTGGATCAACCGGGTAGTGCCCGCCGACCAGCTCGAGGCGGAAGTGACCAAGTGGGCGGACGAGCTGCTAGGCATGAGTCCCCGCTATCTGGAAATCGCCAAGATCAGCTCGAACGTCTGGTGGAACCAGGCTCGCGACTCGTACCAGTCGGGACTCGCAATGCTGGTGCAGGCAATCGGCTCAAAGGACATGATTGAAGGTGCCACGGCGTTCATGGAAAAGCGCAAGGCACAGTTCGAGGGTCGCAAGAAGAAGACCCCGTAAAACAGGGCCTTACTGCAGCTCTCGCCTGACAATATCGAAGGGACGTCCGCATGAATTTCGAACTTGAACCTGCCTACAAGGCCATCCAGGCCGAGGCTCGTGAACTTGCCCGGGCCGTGGAGCCTATTGCGGCGACCGCCGACGAGATGAGCGAAGTGCATCCTGGCGTGCTTGCTGCACTGCGCAAGAGCGG
>CAIYLH010000060.1 GCA_903927005.1 uncultured Pseudomonadota bacterium | reverse complement strand
TTATTGATTACGATACGGGCGAGATCATGAGCCGCTTCGATCGCGAGGCGCATCGCAGAATTGGGCTAGTGAAGCAGTCAACTGCTGAGTAGCTGCCAGTAACCGAACTCACACGAGTCAAATCGAGGGGCGAAATCATGGTTCGATATCCTATGAGCATCGTGTTGCTGTTCGCCGCGACCGTCGCCACGGCAGCGCCGGTTACCAATGGTCCCCCACGGGAGATCACGGTGCCCACGAGCGTGACATCGAACGTGCTAGCGGGTGCGTCCGCCGTTCCCATCGCTGACCTTTTCAAGACCGCCGACAGTAACTCCGCCGTGTGGAGTGCGGATGGCACGGCAGTCATCTACGCCAGCAACCAGGGCGGCAGGATGAACCTCTGGCGCCAGCCGGTCGACGGCAGCGGCGGGGCGACCGCGCTGTCGCATTCCGAAGACCGACAGGTTTCCCCGGTTGTCACACCCGATGGCAAGTGGCTGGTGTTCGAGTCCGACCATGGGGGCCGAGAGATATTCGATCTTTTTGCCATTCCCGCGACCGGCGGAGCTGTCGTCAATCTGACCGCGACGGATGACGCGAGCGAGACGAATCCCGTCGTATCGCCGGACGGCATACTGCTCGCATACTCGTCGCGCGCGAAGACCGAGCCCGCAACTGATCTCGGCGTTCTCGATCTCGCGACACACAAGATGCGCCTGCTGACGCACGAGAAGGAACCCACGATGATATGGATTCCGGTCGCCTTCTCGAAGGACGGCCGGATCCTGTTGGCCAATCGCGGAGATGTAGGACAGGCGCACAGCGCGGTCTATCGTGTCAACGTTGCGAGTGGCGCTTTCAAGCGGCTGACCCCGGACGAGACCCACGCGTATAACGTCGCGAGCGACTGGTCCCCCGATGGCCGCCTGATCGGTGTGACCACCGAGACCGGCGCCGGCGACCGCCAGGCGGCGATACTGGACGCCCGTTCCGGCCAGCTTGCACTGGTCAAGCCCAATCCCTGGGAGCAGAGATCCGGCCAGTTCTCACCGGATGGCCGCACGCTGTTAGCAATCAGTAACGTCGACGGGCGCGACACCATCATTTCCTACGCGGTAAAGACGCACAAGGTGACGGAACTACCGTTCCCCACCGGTATCAACAGCGACTCCTCTGGGAAGGTTCCGGCCTTCTCCCCTGACGGGAAACGGCTGCTGTTCCCGCACAGCTCTGGCAGTGAGCCCTTGGAACATCGAATATTTGAAATCGCCACCGGCAAATCGCAGCCGGTAACCCACATGGCCAGCCTGTCGTCCCGCGGTCTGCCGCAGTCACAGATCGTCCACTATCGTAGCGTCGACGGCACGATGATCAGCGCAGTGCTGTGGATGCCGTACAACCTCAAGCGCGACGGGCAGGCGGCAGGGATCCTCTATCCGCACGGCGGCCCCACCTGGCAGACCAGGGATTCGTTCGATCGGGACCCGATCGCTCTCGCTTCACGCGGCTACGTCGTGCTGGCCCCAAACCCGCGTGGCTCCACGGGCTACGGCCGAGCGTTTATGGATGCCAACAAGGGCGACCTCGGCGGCGGCGACCTCGAGGACGAGGTGGCCGGAGCTAGATTTCTAGTGGCAACGGGCTATGTCAGGGCCACAAAAATTGGTATCACCGGCGGATCCTACGGCGGATATATGACGCTGATGGCGATCGCGAAGACCCCTGACCTCTGGGCGGCGGGAGTCGAGTACTACGGTATCGTCAACTGGACATCCATGTACGAACGCGGCTCTCCGCAGCTGCGCCACTATCAGGCCAGCCTGATCGGCGATCCGGTACATGACAAAGACGTGTACGCCCGTGTAAGTCCCCTGACGTATCTCGGCCAGACGCGCGCTCCGCTGCTCGTCCTTCAGGGTGAGAACGACCTCCGTGTGCCGAAGGAAGAGAGCGAGCAGATCGTGGAATTCCTTGGCAAGAAGGGGAACACTGTCGAAGTGCACTATTATCCGGACGAAGGCCACGGATTTTCAAAGCGAGAGAACCAAATAGATTCTCTCGAACGCACGGTAGCGTGGTTCGAGAAATACCTGGCGGCTCACTGACGCGGGATGGATACGGGGTATCGATACCTAGCAACAATATCTCGTATCCGAGGGAGTCCCATGAGAGGTAGACCGCTTTTAGGCATCGGCTTTGTGGGCGCGGGTCGCGTAGCGCGGACGCTGTCCCAGGCGTTCGTGCAGGCGAACCTACCGGTCATCGCGGTCTACAGTCGAAATCAAGAAGCGGCGCAATTGCTGCATCGGCGCACACCGACCGCGCAACCGATGTCACAACCACAGGCCGTTCTGGACGTGTGTGACACAATATTCCTGACGGTCAGCGACGATGCGATTGGTCCTGTCTGCGATGCGCTGCCTTGGAGATCGCATCATCGAGTCATTCACTGCAGTGGCGTCACGGACATTTCCGCCCTGGATTCAGCAAAGGCCGAAAGTGCCGCAACGGGCGGGTTCCATCCCATTCAGATGTTTGCTAACCCCGACGTCGCGCTCGAGACATTGCCAGGGTGCACCATCGGAATCGAAGCCGATCAGCCACTCCAAACTGAACTCGAATCCATCGCAAAACTTCTAGGTTGCGTGCCATTCGCATTGGCGCCGGGCATGCGGCCGCTTTATCACGCCTCCACGTACTACGTGGGTCCATTCTTGATCGCGCTGCTTGATGAAAGTGTTCGGCTGTGGCAGAGCCTAGGCGCCAGCGAAACGGAGGCCTTGCGGGCGATGGTGCCGCTGCTGCGCGGCACCGTGGCCGCGGTACTCGATGGCGGACTCGCTAACGGGATGGGTGGCTGTGTGGCTCGCGGTGACGTCGGCACCATCGCGAAACATTTGGGAGCGCTCGATGCGCGCTCGTCCTCCGCCGGGCGGCTGTACCGTGAACTCGCGCTACGCACCGTTCCCTTGGCGGTACAACGCGGCACCTTGTCTCCTGAGCGCGCCGTCGAAATACAACATATGTTGAATCCACAAGTGAACGGGTAGCATCCAATGTAGCGGCCCGAGACCATGGAGTAGATCGCGGACCCAATACCCGACGACCCTAGACCGCATCGGCCGGGAAGGTCCGAACGGGCCGCCGCCTGATCCGGTGGTCGCGCCGCAATCCACGGGTGTCTCCTTGGGGCCGAGGCGCTGGCCCACCCGTGCCGATGCGTGCCTCTGCGATTTTAATTGCGCCAGCCAGCCGGCACCTGGCGATCTGGAAAGCGCTAGAGAGAATGTGGACCGTGCAGTTTGGCAAAAAATCGAGCTTCGACAACGCTGCACGGCCGCGCCCGCGCGTTCGTTTGGCGTGGTACGTCATGCTGACGATCGCCAGCGTACTCGCCGCCTGTGGTGAGCGACGTGCGCCAAGCGCGCCGGCGCACGCCGCGCGTACCTGAGGTTTGACAAGGTCAGTTATCGCGCGTATCGATTCGGGGAAGCTATGGCCGCCGCGGACCGTCGGTGAGCCGAGGGTGAGTGACCAGACCGGCCGTCGCAAGGAGGGCGCCGGAGGGGGCTCGACCCCGACCCGGCCTGATTCTGGCGTTTCCGCAGGTTGTACGGCATAATACCGTACAGCCATGAAATTGGAGTCCACCCATGACCGCCACGGCACGCCTCGATCTTCGCCTGTCGGCCCGAGACCGGGAGCGGCTTGATCGCGCGGCCGCTCTGGCCGGACTGCCGCTCGCCACCTTCGTACGCACGGCGGTACTGCGGGAGGCCGACCGGACGGTGGCTGCGGAGTCGGCGGTGACACTCTCGCCGGACGAATCGCGACGCTTCCTGGCTGCACTCGCGAAGCCGTTTGCCCCGAACCTGGCGTTAAGACGTGCGCTGAAGAAAGGCGACGTGCTGGGCGTCTGAGGTGGCCCTCTCGGTCGAAGAACTCGACACCCGGCGCCACGACCGCGCCGGTTTTGACTGCGGGGTGGAGGTACTCAATCGGTATCTCAGAAGCCTCGCAGCACAGCATCGCACCAAAGGCATCGCGACAACGTTCGTGTTGGTCGATCCCGATCAACCCGAACGAATTCTCGGCTACTACACGTTGAGCGCCGCGACAGTGTCGTTCGAGACGCTGACGGAAGCCGATCGCAAGGGATTGCCGGCTTACCCTATCCCGGCGGTGCGCATTGGACGCTTGGCAGGCGCGGCCTCTGCACGCCGGCAAGGGATCGGCGAACTACTTCTGCAGAACGCCATCAAGCGAATCCTGCAGGCCCGAGGCACCCTCGGCGTTTTCGCTGTCGTCGTTGAGGCCAAGGATGCCGCTGCCGAAGCGTTCTATCGAAAATACGGCTTTCGTCTGTGCGACGCAGATACGCGCCAGTTCTATCTGCCACTTGGCGCAAGTTAAACCTCGACATCACCAACCAAATGGTGAAATTGCCTCCGGTACACCGGACACGCGTTGTCCCGTCACAGTTGTCGTAGGTAAGTCCTGGCCCCTGCGCTCCACTGACCGCACATCCGCACGGCATCACCGTTGCCGAGAAAATCTACGGATCGCCAGGCAGTCACTCGTCGTTGCGGGACGGCATCTGGCGCAGGTATATAGGGCCCTGCACGACTGGAAGCGCGGGGGTTAATCAGCTCCTGCTTTGGGACGCTGCGCGTGAGAGACTGCTGTCAGACGAGCCAGGACCCTCCGACTATGCGATCGACAAAATTTTCCCTGTCTTTGTTAGTCACACTAATCGCCGCACCCATGACAACCCACGCCATTGAAGAGCCTGCGTACGTCGTCACACAAAAGATAGGTGACGTCGAAGTACGCCAATACGCTCCCTATGTAGTGGCTGAGGTACTGGTTGCCGAATCTGCCGCGGCGGCGGGAAACAAAGCATTCCCGATTCTTGCCGGCTATATTTTTGGCAAGAACAAAGGCGAACGGAAACTTGCGATGACGGCACCCGTCACGCAAACCGCCGTGCCGGTCCGGCTAGAGATGACCGCTCCGGTGACGCAAAGCGCTGCACCAGGCGGGTATCTTGTCCAGTTCGTCTTGCCGAAAGGCGTGACTCTGCTCACCGCCCCTGAGCCCATCGACCAGCGCATTACCTTGCGGGAGGTGCCATCGATGCGGGTGGCCGTCATCCGTTTTTCGGGCTTCTGGTCGGATGCCAACTACAACAAGCACTTGGCTGAGTTGGAGGGAGCGATGGGGAAGGCGGGTGTCAAATGGACCGGCGAACCCATTTACTCGCGCTACAACCCGCCGTTCACGCCCTGGTTTCTTCGGCGCAACGAGATCTGGTTAAAGATTCCGGCCTCGACCTGATATTTCTGTCCAGCCGGATGTTCTCCTGCGCCAAGGCGAAGTATTCACGTCGCGTCAGGCCTGTCCCAACGTTTTGGGCGCGGGCGCTGATAAGCCTATGACGGAATTAGCAAAAGCAGGCATGTGACGATGTCCTCGATTTCAACTGCATGCGCTGCCATGGTGACCCCGAAGCAAGCAAT
>CAIYLH010000059.1 GCA_903927005.1 uncultured Pseudomonadota bacterium | reverse complement strand
CGGCCGCTACCAGCCACCAGACCACCCCCCTCAACAATGGTTACTTGCTGTTATCAAGCAAGCCTTGAACTTTGTTCAAATTTTCCACAGACTACGGGGAATGTCAAGCGCCGCAGGCCGGTAACGCCGTGGCGCAGGCACCTATGAATTCTCAAGAAACCGCAATTAAAAGCGCAGGGGGCAATGATGGCTGATGTAGTGGTCGAGCGCCGTGGCGAGGTGTCGTGGATTCGCCTTAACCGTCCGGACCGGATGAACTCATACGACGCGTCGATGGCTAAGGAGCTGATCGCCGCAATCGAAGGATCCGTCGACGCCGGTGTAATTGTCATCACCGGAACCGGCAAGGCATTCTGCGCCGGCGGCTACCTCGCCAATCTGAGTAATCCCGACGCGGAAGCACTGCGCAGCATGTTCTACGGCTCACTGCACCTGTACGAGGCCATCCGCATGAGCCCGCGCCCGGTGATCGCGGCAGTCAATGGCGCCGCCGCCGGCGGTGGAAACGAACTCGTTGTAGCCTGTGACCTGGCTATTGCGGCAGAGAACGCCACCTTCGGCCAGACCGGCGTGCGTGTCGGCAGCGCGCCGGTGCTCGGCGGCACCAACTTCCTGGCAATGAACATTGGCGAGAAGCGCGCCAAGGAAGTGGCATTCATGTGCCGCCGCTACCCCGCCAAGGAAGCCTTGGAAATGGGCTGGATCAACCGGGTAGTGCCGGCCGATCAGCTCGAGGCGGAAGTAACCAAGTGGGCGGACGAACTGCTAGGCATGAGTCCCCGCTATCTGGAAATTGCCAAGATCAGCTCGAACGTCTGGTGGAACAAGCTCCGCGACTCGTACCAGTCGGGGCTCGGAATGCTGGTGCAGGCTATCGGCTCAAAGGACATGATTGAAGGTGCCACGGCGTTCATGGAAAAGCGCAAGGCACAGTTCGACGGCCGCAAGAAGAAGACCCCGTAAAACCGGGCCTTACTGCAGCTCTCGCCTGACAATATCCAAGGGACGTCCGCATGAATTTCGAACTTGAACCCGCCTACAAGGCCATCCAGGCGGAGGCCCGTGAACTTGCCCGGGCCGTGGAGCCTATTGCGGCGACCGCCGACGAGATGAGCGAAGTGCATCCTGGCGTGCTTGCTGCACTGCGCAAGAGCGGACTGGCCGCACTGATGGTGCCGGCGGCCTATGGCGGCCGGCACGAGCAGCCGGACCCGCTCGCGATCTGCCTGGTGCGCGAAATTCTGATGGCCACCTCCTCGCACCTCGACTCGCTGTTCGCGCTGCAAGGCATCGGCAGCTATGCGATCTCGGTTGGCGGCTCGGAGGAGCAGCGCAACACGTGGCTGCCCAAAGTCGCCCGCGGCGAGGCGCTTGCGGCGCTGGCGCTCACCGAGGAAGACGTTGGCTCCGACCTGAAGCGGGTCGCGACTGAGCTCACCGAAACCGCGGACGGCGGCCTGCGCCTGCACGGCTCAAAGTCCTTCATCTCGAACGCGGGTGCGGCGGACTTCTACATCGTCTTTGCGAAGGAAGCCGGAGCCTACTCGGTAGTGCTCGTCCCTGCGGACACCAAGGGCGTATCGATTTCGCCAACGCCTGTGATCATGGCGCCGCACGTACTGGGCGAAATGGTCTTCCACAACGTCACCCTGCCGGCGAGTGCCCGCCTCGGCACCCCCGGCCGGGGAATGGATCTCGTGCTGGCGACACTGGCGGTGTTCCGGGTCTCGGTGGCCGGCGCCGCCTGCGGACTTGCCCGTGCCGCGCTCGAGGAGGCAGTGCGCCATACGCGCACGCGCGTCCAGTTCGGGCGTCCCCTCGCCAAGCTCGGCCCGGTCGCGCAGATGCTTGCCGATTGCTGGACCGAAGTCGAAATGGCGCAACTGCTGACCTACCGCGCGGCGACCTACGCCGTCGCCGACCCCGCCGCCGCTTTGCCGCATTCCTCAATGGCAAAGCTGGCTGCAACCGAAGCGGCCTCGAAGATCGTCGATCGCTGCGTCCAGATGATGGGCCGCTTCGGCCTGATCCGGAACTCGAAGATCGAACGCCTGTACCGCCAGGCCCGGCCGATGCGCATCTACGAGGGCGCCTCCGAAGTCCTGCGTCTGGGCATCGCCAAGCAGCTGACGGAGGAAGTCCGATGATGGACCTGCAACTCACCGGCAAGGTCGCGATAGTCACCGGGGCAAGTCGCGGTCTCGGTCGCGCAATGGCCGTGGCACTGGTGGAACAGGGCGTCCGCGTTCTGGCTGCAGCACGCTCTGAGCAGGAATTGCGCGAACTGGAGGCCACCGCCCCCGACATGATCCGCGGTCGCACCTGCGACATGCGTGACCTCGCCGCTGTCGGCGCGCTCGCGGACGAGGCTGTCGCAGCGTTCGGTCGGCTGGATATCGTCGTAAACAACGCCGGCATCGCACCTGCCGGTGCATTCCTGGACCAGGCGGAGAGCGTCTGGCACGAAGTGTTCACCGTCAACGTCGCAGCGCCTGCCGTGCTCGCGCGTGCCGCCGGTCGCCACATGATTCCGGCCCGCTCCGGCAAGATCATCAACATCGCCTCAACCTCCGGCATCCTCGGCAAGCCAACCCTGGTCGCGTACTCCGCCTCGAAGGGTGCGTTGCTGCAGTTCACCAAGGCTCTGGCCGGCGAATGGGCGAGCAAGGGTGTGCAGGTCAACGCGATCGCCCCGGGGGCATTCGAGACGAGCGCCCAGCAGGCCGTTCTCGACTCGCCCGAAATGCTTGAGCGCCGGATTCGCAAGATCCCCGCGAAGCGGATGGGTGTAGACGAGGAGATTGGGCCGATGGTGTGTTACCTGGCCTCACCGAAGTCGAACTTCGTCACCGGCGCCGTCTTCGTCATTGACGGCGGCGAGTCGTCGAAGCTCTAAAGGCCGCACGGACGGCAGCGGGACATTAGCGCAGCATCAGGAACCCAAACGTGCATCAGGCAGGACGTGCCGGCGAGCGCCGGCGAGCGATCTTCAAGGCGCTTCATGCGTGCGTCATCGAGCAGGGCTACTCGAAAACGACGCTTGCCGACGTCGCGCGTACCGCCGACATGTCACCCAGCCACCTGCTGTACTATTTCCCAGGCCTTGACTCGATCCTGCAGCATTATTTCTCCTACATTATCGAGCGGATAATCCTGCGAATGGGCAGTTTCAGGCACGAGCCGGCGGACCGAAAGATCGACCTGCTCGCGGAGCTGTTCTTCGGCGGCTCCAGTGAGGACAAGTCGGAAATCGGCTTCATGCTCGAATGCTTCGGCGTCGCCGTTCACGACAAGGAACTGCAGCGCGAAAAGATCGGCGTAGACCAGTTCTGCAAGACCTACCTGCAGGAACTTTTCGAACCCACCGCATCGAACAAGATCGAGGCGCGCAATTCCGCAGAGGTCGCCTACGCATTGCTGGTAGGCCTGCGCACCGCTTCGTACTTTGACGAGAGCCTGAGCCCCAAGCGCGCGCGCTCAGTGTTCCGCGAGGAAATGCTGGCGCGCGCCAGACCGGCAGCAAGTGAGGCAACCCCGTGAGCAACGCCTGGCGCGCTCTGACGACGGAGCCTGCGCTTGAGCCAGAGCTGCCGATCTGCGACCCGCACCACCATCTGTGGGAGCACCCAGGGAGTATCTACCTGACGGACGAGTTTCTCGGAGAACTCGGCGGACACCGCCTGACTCACAGCGTGTTCGTCGAGTGCGTACAGCACTACCGCAGCGACGGCCCGAAGGAACTTCGCCCGGTGGGCGAGACGGAGTGGATCGAACAGACCGTGGGCATGACTGATGCCGATCCGGCGGTACCGCGAATCGCTGCCGGCATCGTCGCCTTCGCGGACCTGACCCTTGGCGCCGCGGTGGACGAGGTGCTGACGGCCCACCTCGCGGCAAGTTCCCGTGTGCGTGCAGTCCGCTACGCAACGGCCTGGGACGCCAGTGACCAGATTCGCGCCTCGCACACCCATCCGACACCGGGTCTGATGGCAGAACGACGCTTTCGTGAAGGTTTTGCCTGCCTCGTCGGCCTGGATCTTGCATTCGACGCCTGGCTCTACCACCCGCAGTTCGACGAGCTTGCCGCGCTAGCGCGGGACTTCCCCGCAGCACGCATCGTCCTCGATCACATGGGGGGCCCACTCGGGGTGGGGCCCTACGCGGGACGCCACGCAGAGGTTCTCGCCGATTGGCGCGCGCGACTGGCGCAGGTCGCCCGCTGCCCGAACGTCTTCATCAAGCTTGGGGGCCTGACCATGACCTCTGCTGGCTTTGGCTGGCACAAGCGCCCCGCCCCGCCGAGCTCCGAGGAACTCGCGTCCGCAATGCTGCCGTACGTCGACGCATGCGTCGAGCTCTTTGGCCCTTCCCGCTGCATGCTCGAAAGCAATTTCCCGATGGACCGGGCCTCCTGCTCGTATGGCGTACTCTGGAACGCCTTCAAACGGGTCACCGCCCGTTACTCACCCACCGATCGCGCCCGGCTGCTACGCGAGACCGCAATGGATTTCTACCGGCTGGGCCCTACGGCCTGAGTCAGGTTCAATTTAGACCCGAACACGACGAGACGAGGACTTCGCATCATGGACTTTCAATTGACGAGCGAGCAGCGCGAGCTGGTCGACACCGCGCGCCGCTTCGCCCGCGCTGAACTGCCGGCGCTCGCGGAAGACATAGAGAAGACCGGCAATCCGCCGTCGCATGCCCTGATCAAGAAGTACGCTGAACTGGGCTTTCTCGGCATCAACATCCCTGAGAGACTCGGTGGACTTGGACTGGGGAACCTCGAGGCACTGCTGGTGCTCGAGGAGTTTGCGCAAATCTCCGCCGCAGTCGCCTTTCCCGTGTTCGAGTCGTGCGTCGGGCCAGTACGTGCCATTGAGAAATTTGGCCAGCCGAAGCTGGTCGAGGCGGTCGTCCCCGCAGTGTGCCGCGGCGAAGCCGTGGTCGCTGTCGCGATGTCAGAGCCACAGGCAGGCACTGCTCTGACCGACCTGCAGACCCGCGCCGAGATCGTCGGTGACCATGTCATTGTCAACGGCAACAAGCGCTGGTGCTCCGGCGGTGGCCATGCCGACGGCTACGTCGTCTACTGCCGCATCTCCGATGCCCCGGGCGCCGCCGGCATCGGCGCGGTATACGTCGAGAACGGCTCGCCGGGCCTCAGCTTCGGCGCCCCGGAGGCCTTGATGGGCTTCCGTGGCGTGCCGTCGTCGGACGTCTACTTCGACAACGTCCGTATTCCCGCGCATCACGTGGTCGTGCCGGCTGGCGGCTTCAAGAAGCTGATGGAGGCGTTCGACCTGGAGCGCTGCGGCAACGCAACGATGGCGCTGGCGCAGGCATCCGGCGCCCTGGCTGACGTGCTTGAGTACGTCCGCGAGCGCAAGCAGTTCGGCAAGCCGATCATGGAGTTCCAGGGCGTGCAGCTGAAGCTCGCCGAGATGCAGATGCAGGTGGAGGCCGCCCGCCTGCTGATCCATCGCGCCGCCTCGAACGCCGAACACGGACTGCCCAGCCCGCTGGATTCGTCAGTTGCCAAGTGCTTCGCTAACGAGATCGCCCGCACCGTCACCGGCAACGCGATGCAGCTGATGGGTGCGTACGGCTATTCGAAGCAGTACCCCGCGGAGCGGCGGATGCGCGATGCGTGGGGCTGGGGCATCGCGGGCGGCGCGATCGACATCCAGAAGGTCAATATCGCCGGCGCCATGCTCGGCCGCCGGTTCGACCAGCGTCGTTAAGACTCCGCACCGCCACGCGCCGCCTGCAACCGGGCGGCGTAGTGGCGTGCCGCGATGGCAAGTAGCGGCAGCGACGCCAGCGCTGACAGGCCCGTGATCCATCCCAGTGCCGCGCCGACGCGCGCGGGGTCACCAAACACCCGATCGGTCACCAGCGCAATCAAGGTCGGCGCAATGCCCATCCCGGTTGCGGTCAGCACGAACGCGTAGGTCGAGGTCATCAGCCCGCGCAGCCGGTTCGGCGTCGACACCTGCAGTGCGGCCGCGGCTACCGGCAGGGTGAAGTTGAGGCAGCAACTGGCGGTTGCCGATGCGAGCAACGCGCTCCAGTAGTTCGGCGCGAACGGCAGGAACAGGCAGGCCGGCGCCGCACAAAGTCCCGCGAACATTGCCGTTCGTACTGGCGCGTCGAGCGGATAGCGACGTGCGAGCAGACGCGCGATCCAAGGACCGAGCAGAACTCCCGAGCAGCCAGCGATCAGCGTTGCCGTACCGTACTGCAGGCCGACCGAGGCAGGACTGCCGCCATGTGCTCGCATCAGAAAGGCTGGAGTCCACGCCGGCAGCGCGAACAGACCGACGATCAGCAGCGACAGGCCGCCGAAGAAACTGCCGTAAAACGCTCTTTCACCAACGATGTAGGCAACTCCTTCGCGCAGCGTGTACGACTGGGCCGGGGCAGCCGCCTCGCCCAGTCGCGGCGGCTCGCGTACGGCAAGCCAGACGATCAGCGCGATGATCACGCCCGGCGCACCAACCGCGAAGAACGTCAGGCGCCAGGCTTCCAGACCGGTAAAGATGCCGCCGGGTGCGGACGCGACCAGATGGCGGAACAGCAGCCCGCCGAAGATCAGCGCAAATCCGCCGCCGACGAATGGCCCCATTAGGAACAGGCTCATCGCACGCGGGAGACGCTCACGCGAGAAGTAGTCGGACAGCAATGACCAGCTGGCCGGCAGCAAGCAGGCCTCAGCCGCACCAATCCCAGCGCGGGCGCCAAAGAAGCTCCAGAACCCCGTCGCCAGACCGCAGCCGACGGTAAACGCACACCAGATCACGGTGCCGGCCACGAGCAGGTTGCGGCGGTTGTGTTGGTCAGCAAGGCGACCGAAGACGACCCCCATGGCGGCATAGGCCGCGACGAACGCGAGGCCCTGCAACAGGCTGAATTGAGTATCCGAGAAGACCAACGACTTCTTGATTGGATCCACCAGCAGGTTGAGCACCTGCCGGTCGATGAACGCCACCGCATACGCCGTTGCCAGCAATACAGCCACGATCCACGCGTACGCGCCCTCCCCGCTACGGACACTGCAGGGGCTGGCGGATGCGTTCATGGGCTCTCTGGGGGCATAAGGCGCGCTCGCGGCGCGCCAGGGATGGATGGGTGGCGGCTCAAACGCGGCCAGCCGGCAGGTGGCGGCTAAGAAACTCTAGCGCGCCAGCGTTGAACGCGTCATTGCGGTCGCCGGCGACCATGTGTCCGGCGTGGGCAACATTGCAGACCTCCAGATGCGGGATGACGCCGCGGAACTCTTCGATACCGGCGTCACTGACAACATCACTACGCAGGCCGCGCACGACCAGGACAGGTATCTTTACAGCCGGCGACGCTTCAAGCAGCGGATCGCTGAAATCCGGCGGCTCGAGCGCATGGGGGCCATCAATCAGGCGCGGGTCCCAATGCCAATACAAGCGACCGTCCTGTCGACGGCGCAGGTTGGACTGCAGTCCGCTGGAATCCTTCGGACGCGGCCGTTGCGGGTAGTAAGCCGCCACAGCGTCCGCCGCCTCGTCGACAGTGGCAAACCCACCGGGATGGGCGCGCATGAAAGCCTGGATGCGGTCACTTCCCTCCTGCTCCACACGCGGCACAATGTCGACCATGATGATGGCCGCGACGTCGGGCGAATGGCCGGCGGCAGCTATCTGCAGCGCTGTGACACCGCCCATCGATGCCCCGACCAGCGCGACCGGCCCGCCAGGCGGACCGAGAACCGCACGCACGTCTGCCGCCAACGCCTCGAGGCTATAACGACCGTCCGTCGGCCAGTCACTGTCGCCGTGCCCGCGGGCATCCAGATTGATGACTCGGTAGCCAGCTCTCGCGAACTCGCGGGACGCGCCGTGCCAAGAACGTCGCGTCTGGCCGCCACCGTGCATCAGGACAACCGTGGGGGCGCCTTCAACGCCGCCGACGTCGCCAGAAAGTGTCAGGCCACCCGGCACAGCGAATGTACGGACGATGAAGCCCGTCACGCGGCGCGATCGATCAAGAAGAGTGAAGCCCTACGGCCCTCACTCGCCATAGAAATCCTTCCAGGACTGCAGCCCCTCTGGCCAATCCGCGGGCCGACGGTCGCCATAGACGCGGTTGCGGCCCGCCACGCCAGGGCCCATCGCCTCGGCGAACTCATCCGCCCGTAGGAAATACAGGAACGACAATGCCCGTGACGCAAAGCGCCAGCAGCCCTCCTCCCGCCGGTACATATCGGCATAGCGAATGGCGGCCAGCATGGCCGCCCCGCGGAGATTCATCTCCGAGTGCGACAGGACAATTCCCCGCGCTACATCGGCGCTGCCCTCATCGAAGGTGACGATGCGGTCATGCGTGAAATGGTTGCTAGGCCCAAGGCCCTTGATACGGCGCCGGTACATCTCTACGGCAGCCTCGCGGCCAGCCGCACTCATGCCACCATCAGTCGATGAAATGACCACGTCGTGCGTGAACAGGCCCGGCATACCCGCCATGTCACGATTGTCCATGACCAGCCCATAGCGAGCGATCAGGTCGTTGATCTCAATCCGGTCCTCGAGCCGCCGCAGGCGCGTCTCAAGTCCTTCGCTTCGTTGCTTGTCGCCCATCATGCACCCCTCGGGAATAGCCTAGCAGAGGCTCCCGTGCATGCAATCTACCCGCCTGCGGCCGCCGAAAACCACGCGGCACAAAAGAAAGAGCTAGACCGCGCACGGGGGGGGGGTGACCCGCGCTCGCAATCCGCCAGGCGATCGATGACTCGAAGTGCGTGTTGAGAGTCACACCGAATGAGCGCGGCAGTGTCCTCACATTCGACGCTGTCAGAGTGCCTGCCCGAAGCGGCGCTCGACGCCTCAGGCCGGCTCTGCACAAACAGGACCAAAGGTCGGTATCGCCGTTAGCGGCGACACCGACCCGCAGCCGCCCTAGTAGGCCGCGTCAAGCATCAGGTCCCGGTGGACAAGTTTCCATGCGCCGCCAATTAGCGCGAACTTGTCGGTGTATTCACCGGTAGAAAGGAGCTTCATTCCCTCCGCGCCCTTGAGGAATAGCGTCATATATGACACGACAGTGGCGGTGGTCGCCGTATCTTCGGTAAAGAAGATATTCGAGATCACGTGCCGCCGATGATCGTTCTGCGACGTCTTGGTAGTGGTGTAGAGATCCATGATCGTCGCTTTCGACTGGTAATCGGCGACTTGTCCCATACCGAACATCGAAACGGTGAAGCGCGCATCGTCCGCGTAAACAGTCTCGTAGTAATCAAGTTTGTTGTTATCAAACGCCCAGCCCATCTTTCCCAGGATTTCGGTGATGGTTTGCTTGTCGGCCATGTAGTCGCTCCGTTAATGAGTACGCGGCCAGTCGCCGCATTTTGCGCAGCTAGTATTGCACCGTCCGATATGGCTCGCTACGTAGCTGAACGCCCTAGCCCTTGCTGAAGCCCTTTGGCACCAATCCGCGGCATAGGTGAATTGACCAGACGCAAGAGGCCCCAGACTCCACGCGGCGGAATTCCAGCGCAAACCGGGAAATGTGCGCCGCAACGCACCATCCGCTGCTGCTAGGAATTTTCACAGGGCGGAAACGCCGGCTCAATCGGATATATTGCGCCGAGACACTCAGAAATGCGCTTTGACCATGAAGACACGCACCTCCCCGAGCGCGGAACGCCACCCGACGAAGCTGCGCATCCTGGATGCCTCCGAACGACTCTTCGCCGAACACGGCTACGAAGGGGCCTCCCTGCGTGACATCGCCAGCGCAGCGAAGGTCGAGGTTGCGCTCGTCAGCTACCACTTCGGACCGAAGCAGGAGCTGTTTCGGCACATCATTGCGCGCCGTGGCGAAGCGCATGCAGCACGCGTGCTGGCGGCTCTGGAACGCGAGGTGCTTGCCTCCCCTACCGGGATTCCATCCGTCGAGCGCAGCATCTACGCCTTCTGCAGCGGCACGTTTGAACTTGCAAAGATGCAAGACACCGGCTGGAAAAATTACCTTCAGCTGGTCGCGCGCAGCGCCATGTCGCCAGTTAACCAGCCGGCGCTGAAGCCTCTCAATAGCGCGTATGGGCCCGTCGTAAGGCGCTACTGCGCTGCGCTCAAGGCATCCCTGCCGACCCTCCAGGACGCGAACATGTACACCGCGTTCTACTGGATCCAGTCGATCGTCCAAAGGATGATCGCGGAGACCGGGATCCTCGACCTGCAGTCTCACGGCCTGTGCAGGTCCGGGGATTACGACGAGCACCTCGCACGGCTCGTTCCGTTTGCCACAGCGGGCATGTACGCGCTCGCGGGCGACGGTCCGTGGCCAGCAGCGGCGCCGTCAACGACGAAAGGTCGCGCACCAGTGGCGACAAGCCGACCGAGGAAAGCCGCCAAGAAGTCTTCGCAGACAGCAGCCAAGCCGCGAGCCAAGACCAAGAAGCGGGCACCTTAGGCAAGCCCGCCCGACAGCGCCCACAAAACTGCCTACGGAGAGTCCGACACGGCCGGAACTACACCGCGTGGGCGCTCAAGAGCGCCCCGACGGGCGCCCCAAGACAGCCCCGCCCCACCTGCGCCTACGTCAGGATAGCGTCCTGTACACGCCCCTATAGCTTGCTAGCGACCGCGGCTCGGCAGGTTTATCGGATAACGCAGTGCTGCGACGACCTTGGAATCGGTTGGCTTTTAATTGATCGATTGACCAATTTTTCCATGGAACTACGCCGATTTCAGCTTGAAACAGGTAGAATTGTGCGCTTCGCAATAGGCCCGCCAGCGTCATGTCAGTGGGAAATTTAACCGGATCCAAGAGGATCGAGGCGTGACTGTCGGGTCAGGTCCGAGCACGCTTGCCGACTTCATTTGCCAGGCGACCGCCTCGCATCCAGACGCTGATGCCGTAGTCCTTGCCGGCAGCCGGATCAGCTACTCGCAACTACTCTCGGGCGCGACGGTCTGGGCCCTGCGATTCGTCGCGCTGGGCGTGCGTCCAGGCGAGCATGTCGGCCTACTGCTACCGAACAGCACGGAATTCATGCAGGTGCTGTTCGGCGTCGCGCTTGCTGGCGCTGTGTCAGTGCCGCTGAACTCCCGCTATCGCGGCCCGGAAATCGCCGCCACCGTGGCGGATGCGGACCTCGTCGCAATCGTCACTACCTGCGAGGCCGAGGGCCACCCATCCTTCACTGAACGCCTGCGCGAGGCCTTTCCTGACCTTGCCACGCAGGCAGACTCTTGCCGCCTGGCGCTGTTAGCTGCGCCAAAGCTGCGTAGCGTCGTCGCACTGGATAACGCCGTTGAACCGGGGCTGCTGCGCGCCAGCGAGATTTCAGCACCGCCCGGCTTGGCTACAGAGCTCGAGGCACGCCGTCTTACGGCGAAACCCAGCGACACTGGCATCATCTTGTACACGTCGGGCTCAACATCCCGACCCAAGGGTTGCCTGCTGAGCCACGCTGCCCTGCTGACGCAAGGCCAGCTCATGGCCGGCCGCTACAACATGACTGCGAACGACCGCATCTGGTCGCCCGTTCCCATGTTTCACGTTGGCGGGATTTCGCCATTTATCGCAATCGCCTCCGTCGGCGGTGCATTCCTGTCGATGCCACGGATCGAACCAGGGGCGGGACTCGCGCTGATGGCAGCCGAGAGAGCGACGATCTGCTACGTCCTGTTCCAAACGATCATCACGGATCTTTTGCAGCACCCACACTTCGAAAGCTTCGACCTCAGCGCCGTGCGTCTGGTCATCAGCAACCTCGCTCTGCAGCCGTCGTGGATCGCCGAGCTACTCGCCAAACGAATGCCTCTTGCCGTCCAGATTGGCACTTACGGCATGACCGAGACCGTCGGCGCGGCCTGCACTCACTCGCCTCACGATGAAGCTGCTGATCGATTGGGCCGCCTCGGTCGCCCGTTACCGGGAGTCGCCGTACGCATCATCGACGAAAGCGGCAACGACCGGCCGCTGGGCGAAATCGGCGAGGTGCTGCTGCGCGGGCCGACTTCGTGTCGCGGCTACTACCGCGATGCGGAAAAGACGGCCTCGTCGTTCATGGACGGCTGGCTGCGCACAGGCGATCTCGGCAGCCTCGATACCGGCGGCTCGATCATGTTCCATGGCCGGCTCAAGGATGTCCTGAAGGTTGGCGGCGAGAACGTCGGCGCCCTCGAGGTCGAGACGGTCGTCGGCGACCACCCGGCAGTTAACGGCTGCGCCGTGATCGGCATGGCAGATCCCCGCCTGGTCGAAGTGCCGGTCGTGTTCGTAGAACTAGCGCCTGGCCGGACGGCAACGGAGCAGGACATCCTCGAATTCTGTGTTGGCAAGCTGGCGAGCTTCAAGCTTCCACGGCGCGCCTTCTTCCTCACCGAATGGCCGATGAGCTCAACAAAAATCGACAAGCCCGCGCTCCGCCTTCGTGTCACGCAGCTCGTCGAATCCGATAAGCCCACCGAGATCCACTAGGCACCATGGCACTTCACTTCGAAGAGTTCGTCGTAGGGGACACACTGCATACGCGTGGCCGTACTATCGGCGAGGGCGACATCACGCTCTATGCCGGCCTGATCGGCGACTGGACGCCTATACATGTCGACGAGCACTTCGCGCAAACCACTCCGTTCGGAACGCGGATAGCACACGGCACGCTGACGCTTTCCGTCGCTGTTGGCTTGATGGCCCAGATGAAGCTGTTCGACGGCACCGTAATCGGCCTGATCAGCATGACTTGGTCGTTTTCGAAGCCGGTAAAGATCGGCGATACGGTCTACGCCCACGTTACGCCGCTAGAGAAGCGCCTCTCCTCGAAGCCTGGACGGGGAATAGTGAAGCTCGAAATCCTGGTCAAGAATCAGGACGACGTTGAGGTTTGCAAAGGAATCCACGACGTGATGGTTATCACGCGCGATAACTAACCGGACGCATCCGCACTCAATGAGGTTGCGCTACGGCGGGGCAAGCGAACCCGCTACCCCGCCTAGATACGGATAAAGGGAACGACATGGATTTTTCACTCGACGAAGACACGCTCATGTTCCGGGACTCGGCCCGAAAGTGGGTCGACAAGGAACTGCCGAAGGACTGGTGTCGCGCGCTTGAACGGCGCGAACACGAATATCCGACCGAGCTATGGCAGAAGTTCGTCGATGCGGGCTTCACCGGGCTTGGCGTTTCGGAAGAGTACGGTGGTCTTGGTGGTGACATCCTGATGCAGGCTGTGTTCATCCGCGAGGTTGCCCGCACGGCGGCCGGTCTCGGCTGGATCTGGGGCATCACGGCATTCTCCGGCACTCGGTCTATTGCCCTGCATGGCACAGACGCACAGAAGCAAAGATTCCTGCCCGAGATGGCGGCGGGTCGTCTCCGAACCGCCATGGCCTTCACCGAACCGGGCGGCGGCACTGACGTGCTCGGCGCGATGCGCACCACCGCTGACAAGGTCGATGGTGGCTGGATAATCAGCGGCGAGAAAATCTGGAGCACCACGGCAGATACCGCCGACTACCTGCTACTGATGGCCCGCTCCAGTCGCGAAATCAAGAAGCGCAGCGACGGCGTGTCGTTGTTCTTTGTCCCTCGCACCAGCGCCGGCATAACGATCACGCCACTCGACAAGCTCGGCATGCGTGCGCTCAACTCCTGCTCCGTCTATCTAGACAAGGTGTACGTGCCTGACGACCTACTGCTCGGTGAGGCAGGCAAGGCGTGGAAGGACACCACCAGCACGCTCAACAGCGAGAGGATCATGAACTCAGCCATGTGCCTGGGCATGATCGACGGCATTCTTGAAGACGCCGTGTCGTACATGAAGCAGCGACGAGCATTCGGTAAGCTGATCGGCGAGTTTCAGGCACTGCAGCACTACGTCGCGGAAATCGCGATGATGCAGAAGCAGTCTGAACTGATGCTTTTCAACACCGCGTGGCTGCAGGCGACCGGCAAGCCGTGCGCGCAGGAAGCATCCATGACCAAGGTGCTGGTGTCCGAGTACGCGGTGAAGTCCGCCGATCTGGGTATTTCGATCCTTGGCGGGATGGGCTATTCGGCCGAAACCGACATGCAGCGCTACTGGCGCGATGCGCGCCTGCTGATGATCGGCCCGGTCAGCAACGAGATGGCCCGCAACATGATCGCCGAGGGTCTTGGCCTGCCACGCTCCTTCTAGCGGATCGACTCTTATGGCAAGAGGGGCACGAGCTAGCTCGTGCCCCCTTCCAACAGAGCAGGCGCCGCGTTAGAGCGATAGTTCCGCGATCAGTTGTTCACGCAGCTTGAACTTCTGCACCTTGCTGGTCGAGAGCGGCCATTCAGTGACGAAGCGGACGTGCCGCGGAACCTTGAACCCTGCGATCTCCGCCTTACAGTGAGCGATTAGAACTTCGGCGGTAACCTTGCCGTCAGGCTTGAGTTCGACGAACGCCGCCGCGACCTCGACAAGGCGGACATCCGGGATACCAACGACCTGGGCAAGCTTCACGGCTGGGTGACGCTGCAGACAGGCTTCGATCTCGGCGGCGGCGACGTTCTCGCCGCCGACCTTGAGCATGTCCTTGGTGCGGCCGTGGAACATCATGACGCCGTCGGCATCCATCGAACCAACGTCACCAGTGTGGTACCAGCCATCGGCATCGAGCGCCGCGGCAGTCTTGACCGGGTCCTTGTAGTAACCCTCAAGCGTACTGTAGCCGCGCACCAGCACCTCGCCGCGCGCATCCGGTCCGAGCACGACGCCGGTTTCGGCATCTACAATGCGAACTTCAAGACCCGGCAGCGGCTTGCCAAGGCCGGTAACTCGCGCCTTGAGCGTATCGGTCAGCATGCTGGTGCTGACGGTGCCGGCTGTCTCTGTCATCCCGAACGTGCCTACCTGAATCGCATTCGGCAATGCCTTCAGCATCACATCCTTGATGCCCGGAGGCTGGAGCGCGAAACTGGAATTCATCAGACGTACCCGCGACAGGTTCGTCTTTTTGAAATTCGGGTGATAAATCAGGTCTGACATGATTGCGACGAAGCACGGATAGGTCGCGGTGACCTTTTCGTTCTCCAGCATCTCCAACGCCTTGCCTGCCTCGAAGAAGCCGGCCGTCAGATAGGCCGCTCCGACGTCGAAGGCCGCCAGCAATGGCAGGATCGCTGCAATGTGGAAAAGCGGCAGCGGCGACCAGAAGCGGTCAGCATGCGTTAGCTGATAGCGGTGGCGCCCCAAAGCGATGCTGTTGCGAACCATCGCCTCGTGCGTAATCAGGCAACCCTTAGGGTTCGCCGTGGTGCCCGATGTGTAAAGCATGAGGCCCACGTCGCGCACTCGGGTGCCGAGACGCGTGCGGTGCACGGAATCGGCCGGCACACTTTTGCCAAGCGCCGCGAACTCCTTTTGACCCACAAAGCCGAGCTGCGGCTTGCGACCCAGCAGCACGATGTTGCGCAGGCGCGGCGCCTGCGCAAGCGTTAGCTGCAACGGCGTCTTCTGCGCGGCAAGGCCGGGGAGCGCCGTGTGCAGCCGCGACACGAAGTCGATCTGCTCGGGGACCTCGGAGGTCGTGATCAGCGTGACCAGATCGCCGTTCTCGATAACGTATGCCAGCTCATGCGAGCGGTAGCGGGCATTTACCGGCACGGTGACCGCGCCGCACAACGCGATCGCGAATAGGAACTCGACGAAATCCACACTCGATGGCAGCAGCAGGCCTACATGGTCACGGGGCTTGACACCCAATGCCTGCAGCGACCGCGCGTGTCGCATCGCCCGCTCCGCAAGCAGACGGTACGACAGCTTCTGGCTCTCGAAAATTAGCGCATCCGAGTCAGGATACCGGTCCGCTGCCGTGAGCAGCAGATCACCGATCGTCGTGACCGAGATCCTCAGTGCCGCCAGAGATTCCTTCTGCGGCTTGGGTGGCTTCACCGCGGCCGCCCGCTTTGGCGGCGCCTTTGCGGCGCGCTTCACTACCTTGGCCTTCACCACGGTCTTTTTCTTGGCGGAACGAGTCACGGCGGCACGCGACGCACGCGCCGGCACCTTCTTCTTAGCAGCCATCGCAGTCTCCCGATCGGGCTAGGTGTAGCGCCGATTTCTGTTTCAGACCTCGAACGGATCCAGGTACTCGCGGACGTATTCGCCATCAAGGCAAGCCATGATCCCCGGCCCAGCCTCGCCAAGCCAGGGAGAGTTCATGTGGGCGTGTTCCGCTGCCTCTCCGGAGAACATCTCGATCACCGCATAGCGGCGCGGCTCGCGCAACTTAAAGAACTGGTAAAACTGAGTCTGCTCGCGTGACTCGTTGGCGTGAACTTTCTTGGCAAGGCCCTTGCACAGGCTGACGAAATCAGCCTCGTGGCCGGCCTTGATGGTCATACGGGAGACGAAGGCGATCTGCGACATGTCGTGACTTCCTCGTTCGATGGCAGGCGCCACGGGGTTCCCCGGCGCCGCCTGCAGACATTTCAATTAATCGCCCGCCGCTGGGCGAGCTCTCCGCGGTCGGCTACTGCACCGTCAGCGCGTTATCCAGCAACAGTTCCGTTCCGTTTACAAACCGTGATTCGTCGGATGCCAGGAACAGCACCAGATTCGCTACATCCTCGGGCTTACCGAGGCCCGTGGGCATTTGCTCGAACGCATCGATCGTCAGGCCGAGTGCCTTGGCGCCATTCTCGACCATCGCCGTATGTATCGCGCCAGGGTGGATCGAATTGCAGCGAATGTTGTACTTGTTCATCTGGCAATGAACCGCAACGGCCTTGGTCATCGAACGCACCGCGCCCTTAGCCGCCGAGTACGCGAAATAGACCGGATAGCCGAGGTGGGATGCCACCGACGACATGTTGATGATTGAACCGCCGCCACTGTCCCGCATCACGGGTATCGCGTACTTGCAGCCGAGGAACACGCCTTCCGACATCACCGACTGGTGCTTACGAAACTGCTCCAGCGTCGTCGTCTCGAGCGTGCCGATAATGACAAGACCTGCATTGTTCACAAGGATGTGCAGGCCGCCGAAACGGCTCTTTACCTCGGCAACAGCTGCTATCCATTGCGCCTCATCGGCGACGTCCTGGCGCATGAAGTGCGCGCACCCTGGGGTTGCACGGTTGAGTTCGGCCGCGAGTTCCTCGCCGGCGGTCACGTTCACATCGGTGATCAACACCCGGGCACCCTCGCGCACCAGCGCGATTGCATCGGCCCGACCCAGTCCCGTCGCGCCGCCGGTCACAAGCGCCACCTTGCCTGATACACGACCCATGCTAAGCCCCCCCGGTATTGATCGACTTGCTGCTCGGCGCCTTAGGGCGACACCGGCATTTGAGGCCCAACGCTAACAGTCAGCGCTGCCGGTTTCAATGCTCATTGACTTTTTCGGACAGCGCCAACATTCTCGGACGGATTATTAAAGGTGCACCCGCCAGATCCTTAAATAAGACCTACCGCGGAGTGGCAAAGAAGCACTGCAACATGACGAGCCGGACACAGAACATCGTGGACGTCGAAGTAATTGGCTGGCAGGCGCAAAAGAGCGCCGGAACACGCAATGCGATCCTCGAGAGCGCCATCGCGTGCATCGTTGAGTTTGGCTATGCCGGCGCAACCACTACCGCAATTTCCAGGAAGGCGGGGCTATCCCGCGGCGCAATGCTGCACCACTTCCCTTCCAAACTGGACATTATCCGCGGCGCGGTCGAACACCTTCATAACAAGCGACTCAAGGCGTTCAGGCGGGCAATGTCGCGCGTCGCCGCCCCAACCGAAGATCGTGTTGCGCTCGGCGTCGACGCGTTTTTTGACCATGTCCGCCACCCGATGTTCGTGGCGTTCTTCGAGCTTTCGGTCGCAGCACGGACCGATCCTGAGCTGGCTGGCATCCTGCGCCCTACACAGGAAGCGTTCGAGGCGGAGTGGTACCGAACCGCGAAAGAGGTATTCCCGGAATGGCAGGGCCGTGACGAGCAATTCGACATCGCGCTCGACCTGTCCCGCTACGTCATGGAAGGCCTCGCGGTCAGCTCACTCACGCACCGCGGCAGTGAGAGCGACAAGCGCATCCTGAAATACCTAGCCGACAAGCTGCACGAACTACGAGACGCCTGAGCGCACAGCACGGTAGCCGGGCCGCCGTAAAAAGCCCCCGCTGCACATCAAACCCCACTCCTTCGTTGCCATTGCGCGACGCGCTGCTGCGCTATGAGGCCGCGAATTTCCCGGCATACACTCATATTGCAGTGCAGCATGAGTTGCTCTTTTGCAACAGCCTCCAAAAGAAAACCATCAGTATTGTTTTTTTCTGTTGCTGCGCGTAGGTTCGCAGTTCTCGTGAACTTGTTCGCTGACAACACTCGCCGTGAAACGCGGGGTCGCGCGCCAGGATCCGGGAGACCACCGCCACGCGCGGGTCGGCCAAAAGAGGGGCCGATCCCCGCAACCGGGCGCAATTTTTTTAAGGGGGTATTAAATGAGCACTCGTAAACCGGCGGCCAACCGTCGTTCACCACACGGACTCGCGCACGCGCAGGGCCTGCGTACGTCCACGCTGTTCGCTGCCATTGCGATGGCGCTGTCGGCCGGTCAGGCCCACGCACAGCAGGCACAGGCGACCTCCGCCGGCCAGCTCGAAGAGATCGTCGTCACCGCCGAGCGCCGTGAGACGAAGCTCCAGTCCACCCCGATCGCGGTGTCGGCCATCAGCGAGGCGCTGATCCAGTCCGAGGCCCCGAAGACGATCGCTGACATCGCAGCTTACGTCCCGAACTTCTCGGCCTCGAAGGTGCCGGGCTTCAACGCCGCCTCGTTCGCAATGCGCGGCGTCGGCAACACCGACATCATCGTCTACAACGAAGCGCCGGTCGGCGTAATCGTTGACGACTTCGTGCTGCCCAGCGCCCAGACGCAGTTGCTCGACGCCTTCGACATCCAGCAGCTCGAAGTGCTGCGCGGCCCGCAGGGTACGCTGTTCGGCAAGAACACCACCGGCGGCGCCGTCGTCGTGCACACCAAGGCGCCGAGCCTGACCGAGGAGAGCGCCGAAGCGCAGGCCCTCATGGGCAGCTACAACTCGGTCAACGCGCAGGGGGCCCTCAACATCCCGCTGATCACCGACAAGCTTGGCCTTCGGCTCGTCGCCAGCAGCGAGCGGGAAGACGGCTTCCTGCGTAACAACGCCACGACCAACCTGTATCAAACGGCCGCCAATGCCGCCGGCACCTACCACGGAACAGGCGAACGAATCGGCGGCACCAACGTGCTGACCGGCCGCGCCAAGCTGCTGTGGCAGGTCAACGATTCGATCAAGACCCAGCTGACCATCGAAATGCTGCGTGACCGATCGGAGGCCCCGGGTGCCGTCAACGGCACCCCGAGCGACCTTCGTCCGGGCACCAGCGTTCCTTACTTCGTATTCCCGCAGCTCGGCCTTATCGGCAACCTGCCTGGCGATCCGCTGCAGCAGGGTGGCACGACGAATCGCGAAGGCTACCTGATCGACATGCAGAAGGGACATCGGGTCGATGCACACGGCATCTACCTGAACACCGACTTCAAGTTTGACGCCGGTACGGTCACCTGGGTGCAGGGCTACCGCAAGCAGGACTCAAGCCTGCCGTCGAACTACACCGGCACCGTTGGCCCGCTGTCGATCTTCGACGCGAACCGTTCAGATGTCCGCAAGACCTGGCAGGAAGAAGTGCGCTTCGCGTCCAACAACGACGGTGCGTTCAACTACGTTGTCGGCGGATTCGTCCAGCACGACGAGACGACGTTCTGCGTCGCGCAGATCCTCGGCGTGTACGACCTGTTCGGCGTGCCGACGCCAGAGGGCGCGACCCCAGGCGGCTACAACAACAACCCGCAGGTCCTGTGCAACGCGCAGACAGAGCGCTCAACGGCCATCTTCGGTGAAGGCAACTACAAGTTCACCGACAAGATGACCCTGACCGTCGGCGCCCGCTATACGCAGGACAAGAAGGACTGGACCGGCCGCCAGCAGGTATTTGTACAGCAGCTCGGCACCACCGGCGAGTTTGACCCCAACTTCACCTGGCAGCAGCTCGGCAGCCTGATGAACGCGGCGGACTTCGGTAAGTACTCGTACGGCGTTGTCCACGACAGCCACAGCTGGTCGGTACCGACGTACCGCATCAGCTTGTCGTACCAGTTCAACCCGGACATGTTCGGCTACGGTACGTTCAGCCACGGCTTCCGCGCCGGCGGCTACAACGACCAGGTCGGCACCTCGGGCAACCCAATCTCCAACTCCGAGAAGACTCCGACGAACCCGGAGAAGGCGGATTCGTTCGAGTTCGGCCTGAAGACCGAGCTGCTGGATCGTCGCCTGCGCATCAACGAGGCGGTGTTCTATGTTCAGTACAAAGACGCCATCCGCCAGGTCGTGACCCCGGTCACCAACCTGAACGGCCTGCCGGGCGAGGAGACCCTGTTCCGCAACGCGGCGAAGATGACCGTGTATGGCATCGAGCACGAGCTCGTCGCACAGGTCACCGACAACCTGCAGATCCGTCTGCCGGCGAGCTACCAGAAGGCCAAGTACAACTCGTTCTCGAGCGGTACTGTCGCAGCTGGCGACTACGTCGACCTGTCGCAGCTCGACGTCAACCGTGCGCCGAAGATCACCGCAGCGCTCGGCGCGAACTACACCATCCCGATGAACTCGGGTGGCAAGGTCGTGCTGGACGCGTCGGCAAGCTACGTCAGCTCGAACATGCTGTTCTACTCAATCGCGCTGCCGTACCAGAAGTTCACGCAGAGCTACGCGGATCCGCTGACGCTGGCCAACGCCTCGGTCACCTATAAGGCGGCCGATGATCGTTGGTTCGTCCGGGTGCTGGGTCGCAACCTCGCCAACAAGGTCTACAAGCAGTCCGGCGAGACGGTCGATCCGCTGTGGATCTTCAACTTCTACGGCGAGCCGCGCTATGTCGCCGGCGAGTTCGGTGTGAAGTTCGGTACCAAGAAGTAAGCCCTCGAGGGTGTCCGGCGGCTTGCCGCCGGACACCCCTAGTCGAGCTTAGGAGTTGGATCAGGGCGGCCACGGGGCCGCCCTTTCTCGTTCTGAAGAGATCTGTGAGAAAAGGGCCGACGGCGAATGCCGCGCCCGCGCTGAAGACCGCCTAGGCGGCCGGAGCGAACTTCGGGACCGTGACGGTCTCCGACCAGTCCTCGAACACAACCTGTACCGGCATGCCGATTCGGACAGATTCCGGATCGCAGCCAACCACGTTGCTCATCATCGTCGGGCCCTCTTCGAGCGCAATCAGCGCCACGACGTAGGGTACCTCAGCGGCGTAAGCCTCCGAAACAGCCCGCCTGACGACCGTATAGCTCTTTACGGCGCCGCGGCCGCTCGCCCTCACCCACTCCAGGGTCCGTGCCGAACAGCCCGTGCAAAGCACCCGTGGGTAGAACTGGTGCACGCCGCAGCTGCTGCAGCGCTGCACGACGAGTTCCCGTCGTTTACAGGCCGCCCAGTACTCAGCCGTCTCCGGCGAAACGGCCGGCATCATCTTCATGGGAAGCTCACTCATGCCGCGTCCTCCCCGCCCAGGACGATCGTGCAATGACTGGACATGATCCCGCCCTGCGCATGCACGAGCGCAAGATCCGCCTTGGCAACCTGCCGCTCACCGGCCTGACCGCGCAACTGCATGACCGTCTCCGTCAGCGCGAACATCGAACCCGGGTTGCCGGGATGGGTATGCGACAACAGACCGCCATGGGTGTTGATCGGCAGCGAACCGCCGGGCGCTGTATGGCCCGCGGCCACGAACGGCCCGGCCTCGCCCTTGGCACAAAAGCCCAGGTCCTCAAGCTCGATCAGCACGACGGGCGTGAAGCAGTCGTACAGCTGGGCAAAATCAATGTCCTTGGGGCCTACACCCGCCATCGCATAGGCGCGGCGACCGGCGTCGACCGCGGCCGAGGTGGTAAGACTGCGGGCCGCGCTGATGTGCTCGTGGCCATGGCCTTCGCCGACCCCTAGCAGGTAGACGGGACGCTGCTTGAAATCGCGCGCCCGCTCACGCGAGGTCAGCACAATTGCGGCGCCGCCGTCGGAAACGAGCGAACAGTCGAGCAGGTGCAGGGGATCCGCGATCAGCCTGCTGGCGAGCACATCCTCGACAGTGATCGGCGTGCGCATCTGCGCGGCCGGGTTTCTCATCGCGTGCTGACGCGTACTCACGGCAACCGCGGCGAGGTGCTCAGAGGTCGTGCCGTATTGGTGCATGTGCGCCTGGGCGATCAACGCGTAATAGGCGGGGACCGGCGGACCGTACGGGCGCTCGAACTGCGGGTGGCCGGTCGACGACTGCATCGCCAACGCCTTCTCGCGCGTCATGCCGGAGCGCAGGCTATCGGCCATCGCGATCACGACCGTATGACACAGCCCGCTCTCGATCGCGGACGCCGCCTGGTGCAGCGCGGTGAACGTAGTGCCGCCGCCAGCACCTACGCTGACGCAGTAGCTAGGGAAGATCTGCAGGTACTCCGCGATGGTTTCCGCGTGGTACATGTACGGCTCTGCCATCGAATTGCAGGTCACAAGGCCATCGACCTCGTCCTTGCCTATACCCGCATCGGCAAGCGCCCTCAGGATCGCCTCGATGCACAACTGGGTCGCGCCCATGTGCTTGATGACACCGACTTCGGTGTCGGCGGCGCCGACGATCGCGGTACGACCGCGCAATGAACGACTCATGGGCTCAGACGCTCCCTATCCGTACGACAGCGGTGCCAGGCGTGGTCACCTCGTCCTTTTGATTGAGGATCGCCAGCTCCAATACGACCTCGCCAGTGGCGGCGTCGACGGAGCGCACCTTGCCGACGGAACGAAGCGTGTCGCCCACGTAGCAAGCACGGCGATTTGAATACTCGAACGAACAGAGCCGACCCGCAGCGCCGACCCAGTCGTTCGCCGCCTGCGCCAACCAGTCGCCAAGCAAAGGACCTGCCATCACCAGCGCCGGATAGGTCTCGGTGCGCGTCGTATAAGGCTCGTCGAAATGGATCCGGTCCGCGTTCCACAACGCAGCGTTGTAGAGAAACAGCTGCACCGTTTCGGCCTTGAACTCCCGCACGGGCAGTTCCTGCCCGGGCTCGAGGCAACTCAAATCGGGTACAGCCGTCATTTCATGATCCGCGTGGTCTTTTCGGTCAGCACGAGCTCGCCCTGTGGGTTGTGCACCCGCATCGTGACCTCGACGAACACCAGCGAGCCGCTGGAGCCCTGCTTCTCGTAGATGTTAGTTAACGTCCGGGTTGCCGTGAGTTCGTCACCAGGCCGCAGCGGCAGGCGGAAATCGATCTTCAGCCCGCCGGCCATGGGCCGTTTGCCGGGCACGTCCGGAAACAGCGGATCGATCGCCACGCCGTTGGCCGCGAGCTCCGACAACGGCAGCACCGGCCAGAACAGCGCCACATGGAACATCGGCGGCGCTTCGTCGCCATCTAGATAGCGTTGCTGCCGCTGACCCGTCGCGATCGAATATTTACGGATGTCTCGACGAGTGACGAGCTGTGTCTGGGGCGCAGCAGAGGTCCCGATCAGCGCGAGCAGCTCCGCTCCCAGCAACGTCATTACCCGCTCCCCCAAGCGTCAGCCGCCGGCGCGAAGGTCGCAGGCGTAGCAGACGCGAATTCTTAACTAACAGAACGCACTCGCCTTTTTGGATTCCAGCCAGCAGGGGAAAAGTCCCGGACTAACGATCGGCGGCAAGATTGCGAGGGTTTAGTATACGTTTGCACCTCGCCAAAAGAAACCGACATGACTGATTTTATTCGGGGTTTCGCGAGCTGATCGCGGCGGCCCCGGCAGCTGCCGCAGCGTTGTTGGCCACACTCGGGCCAACACGCGCCGCGCCGGCTTGAACGGCAGCGCCATCCGTCGGACACTCCTGCACCCCGCATGGCGTCCGACCCTTGGGCGCGCCGCCTAGAACCCCCGGAGAGCCGACTTTCAATGACTGTAGTAGCGCTTTCTGGCGGCGTCGGCGGCGCCAAGCTCTCGCTCGGACTGTACCGGGCCCTGCCGGCGGACGCGTTGCAAGTCGTGGTCAACACCGGCGACGACTTCGATTTGCTGCATCTGCGGATCTGTCCTGACCTGGATACCGCGCTATACACCCTCGGTGATCGTGAGCACCGCGAGCAGGGCTGGGGCCGGCGCGATGAAAGCTGGGACCTGATGGGCACACTCGAATCGCTGGGCGAGCCCATGTGGTTCAAGCTCGGCGACGCAGACACGGCACTGCACGTGCTACGAACCCACCGATTACGCAGCGGTATTCGTCTGACGGAGGTCATCGACGACGTCCGTCGCCAATTCGGGATCCGCGCACGCATTCTGCCAATGACAGATTGCACCGTCGCAACGCGGGTCGAGACCGACGATGGGGAACTCGCGTTTCAGGAATACTTCGTGCGTCGCCGCTGCGAACCGCGCGTTCGCGCGATTCGCTTCGAAGGCGCCGCAACCGCACACACGACCGCCGAAGTGCTGGCGGCGCTCGATGCGCCCGAGCTCGAGGCTATCGTGCTCTGCCCATCCAACCCCTATCTGAGCATCGATCCACTGCTGGCGGTTCCTGACCTACGCGCGGCGCTGGAGAAACGCCGGGTGCCGCTGATCGCGGTGAGTCCGTTAATCGGCAACACCGCCGTCAAGGGCCCGACCGCGAAGATCATGGCAGAGCTGGGCGTTGCGTCCTCGGCGACCGCGATCGCGGCCCATTACGCCGGGCTCATAGACGCCCTGGTAATAGACACAATCGATGCGCAGCACGCTGCGCATCTGCCCATCCCTGCGTTCGCGACGCAGACCCTGATGAGGACGCTCGACGACCGCGTTCGACTTGCCGAGTTCGTGCTCGCGCGCGCGCGCGAACTCGGCCGCTGATCCGTCCGCTCTGGCGTCGTCAGACGCCGTAGGCCTGCGAAGTCGTGGTGCCGCCGCGACCGGTCCAGTTGGTATGGAACATCTCGCCGCGCGGACGATCCACGCGCTCATAGTTGTGCGCACCGAAGTAGTCCCGCTGCGCCTGCAGCAAGTTCGCCGGCAGCCGATCAGCGCGGTAGCCATCCAGGTACGCCAGCGCCGAGCTCAGGCACGGCACCGGAATGCCGAGCGTGACGGCCGCGACGATGACGCGCCGCCATGACGCCTGGTGGGTCTGGATGATGTCGCTGAAGAAGGGGTCCAGCAACAGGTTTCCAAGCGCCGGATCACGGTCGAACGCCTTCTTGATATCGCTGAGGAACGCGGAACGGATGATGCAGCCACCCCGCCAGGTCAACGCGATGCCGCCAAAATTCAGGTTCCAGCCGTGCGTGCGAGCCGCCGCTTGCAGCAACTGGTAACCCTGCGCGTAACTGATGATCTTCGCCGCATACAGGGCCTGGCGCAGGTCCTCGACAAACGCAGTGACGTCCCCTTGAAAGGGCGGCAATTCAGGCTTTATCACTTTCGAAGCCGCCACCCGCTCGGTCTTTAGCGCCGACAGGCAGCGCGCGAAAACCGCTTCGCCAATCAGCGTCAGCGGCATGCCGTCATCGAGCGCGGCACCCACCGTCCACTTGCCAGTGCCTTTCTGGCCAGCCGCGTCCAGGATCAGGTCGATCACCGGTGTGCCGTCTTCATCGCGGTAGCCGAGGATGTCGCGGGTGATCTCGATCAGGTAGCTGTCGAGCACGCCCTTGTTCCAGTCACCGAACACCGCATGCATCTGCGCGTTGCCAAGTCCAAGCCCGCGCTTCATCAGGTCGTAAATCTCGCAGATCAGCTGCATATCACCGTATTCAATGCCGTTATGCACCATCTTGACGAAGTGGCCGGCGCCGTCCTCGCCCATCCAGTCGCAGCAGGCCTCGCCTTCGGGCGTGCGCGCACAGATTGCCTGGAAGATCGGCTTTATATGCGGCCACGCGGCCGGACTGCCGCCGGGCATCAGTGACGGGCCGAGCAGTGCGCCCTCCTCGCCACCGGACACGCCCGAGCCTACATAAAGGAAGCCGAGGCCTTCGACGTACTTGGTCCTGCGCACCGTGTCGGTATAGAGGCTATTGCCTCCATCAATCAGGATATCCCCCGGCGCCAGATACGGCGCGAGCTGGTCGATCAACTCGTCAACGGCCTTGCCCGCCTTGACCAGCATGACGATCTTGCGCGGGGTCGACAGCGATGCGGCGAACGCCGCAAGATTCTCAGCCGCTATGAAACGTTTGCCAGCGCCGCGGCCGGCCATGAACTCGCGAACCTTGCTCGCGGTGCGGTTGTAGACCGCGACGCTGAAGCCCTTGCTCTCCATGTTGAGGGCGAGATTTTCGCCCATCACGGCCAGTCCGATCAATCCGACATCAGCAAGTGTTGTGTTCATAGAGAATCGACACGCAAGTGGCAGTACAGGCACCGCTCGCGCATGGCGAACGGTGAACAGAAGGATCAACCGCTCGCAGCGCCCCCGAGGGGTGGCGCGCCGGCAGCCGTGGTCAACTCCGCCGTCCGCAGCGGCAGCGCGCGGTAACGCACGTCGTCCCGCGCGATCAGCTCGCCGAGGTCGGAGGGACCATCGACGTCCAGCTCCAGCCCGGCGGTCCGCAGCAACTCGGCGCCCAGGCCAAGACGCACAGCCTCCTGCATGTGCAGGAAACGGCTGCCTGGCCCGAACTGAAAACGAAACGGCGCAGGGGGCGCCACGTAAAGGGCGTTGGTACCCGTGCCAGCCGCATCCGTTGCGAGGGCGAAGCCGCCACGCCGGCCTAGATCCACCAGTGTATCGATGTCGCCAGCGGTCACCAGTGGCAGGTCCGCCGGCAGCACCAACAGCTCGCGCGCGCCCTGCTCAAGCAGCGCGAGGCGCCCCGCCTCAAGCGCGGCGTTGAGGCCGCCGCCGGGATCGGCAAGCATCAGAATGTCCGATGGAATCGTGTCCCGCTCGGGACTCACGACCGCAATGCGGTCGATGGTTCTGGATTCACGCAGCGCCCCGAGGCAGCGCTCCAGCATCGAACGGACCAGCGACAGGCGAGCCTCGGCCGCCAGCCGATCCGACAGCCGGCTCTTGCAAAGGCCGCGTGTTTTAACCGGCACCAGCGCCCAACATCCGCCCGTCATCGCAGCTGCCTGCGACAAAACGCAAAAACGCTGCCGGCTGGCGCAGCCGAGCATCGAACGGCGGCGGTAGCGCGCGGCCCAATCACTGATGGTACCCCCCGGTACTGAGCGCCTTGCGGGCTGCTCGTGTAGCGGCAAGCGGAGCTTGAATGTTGTTCAAAGTTTCCACACAATGGAACTGTTGTCAAGGCAGCCGGAGCGGCGCTTGGGCGGGCGATTCGCCGCCGGCGCGGCTCATGGTCCGAAATCCATAGTCGCCCACCGTGTGGCCGCGCGGGGGCATCGAGTCCGAAGCAATACGGGCAGGATGGTGGCAATTGGACGATGAACAAGCAACAGTTCGGGAGTCGGCGCCGACTCCAATCTCGCCACGGATGCGCGGCGAAGACCGCCGCCGCAAGATTCTGCAGGCCCTGCACGACTGCGTCATCGAGCGCGGCTATGCGAAGACCACGCTGGCGGATGTCGCCCGCTCGGCTGGCATGTCGCCGAGCCACCTCCTTTACTACTTTGATGGCACCGACGCGATCCTGGCACAGTACTTCGCCAATGTTGGCCAGCGACTGATCGAGCGCCTCGACAGCTTTCGCTCCGCCCCGCCGGACCGCCAGATCCACCTGCTCGCAGACCTGTTCTTTGCCGGCAAGGCGGTCAAGAAGTCCGAGGTCGGCTTCATGCTTGAGTGCTTCGGCGTTGCTGTGCACGACAAGCGCCTATGGCGCGAGAAGACCACGCTGGACGAATACTGCAAAACCTATCTGCAGCAGTTGTTCGAGAAGTCGCCCTCAGGTCCAGGCACCGCCGCAATGTCCGCGGAACTCGCCTACGCGATGCTCATCGGCCTGCGCACGGTCGCGTACTTCGACGAGAAGATCGGCCCTAACCACGCGCGCCGACTGTTTCATACGGCGATGATGAACCTGGCAAAACTCAGCCAGGTTGCCTGAATGTCCGCGAGATAATATCCGGACGCGGCAGCGTGTTGCCGCGCGAGCCCGAGTTGCGTAACGTGAATCTGTGGAGGTTTTGATGAGCGACGAATCCCTTGTCCTGTTCGAACGTCGCGGCGCCGTCGCCGTCCTGACGCTCAACCGCCCCACGGTCGGCAATGCGATAGACGTGCCCATGGCGCGAGCTCTGATGGAAGCGGCGATTGCCTGTGACGAGGACGAGTCGATCCGCTGCGTGCTGCTCACCGGCAACGGCCGACTGTTCTGCGCGGGGGGTGATGTGGGCGGATTCGCCAAGGCCGGCGACAACGCCGCAGCGCTGGTGAAGGAGATCACCGCCTACCTGCACGTGGCTATATCCCGCCTGTCACGGATGTGCAAACCGCTGGTCTGCGCACTGAACGGACCGGCCGCCGGCGCCGGATTCAGCCTGGCGGTGCTCGGCGACCTCGTACTGGCCGCGAAATCGGCGCACTTGACGCTGGCCTATACCGCCATCGGACTCACGCCGGACGGCGGCTCGACGTGGCTGCTGCCCCGACTGGTCGGACTGCGCCTCAGCCAGGAACTCGTGCTGACTAACCGCCGTGTGGGTGCCGAAGAAGCCGCGACACTGGGCCTGATCACCCGCGCGGTTGATGACGCGGACCTCGCCGCGGAAGCCGACAAGCTGGCTACGACGCTCGCCGCCGGTGCCACGCAGGCGCTTGGTCAGGCGCGCAGACTGCTGCTGTCGAGCTTCGACTCGAGCTTAGAAACACAGATGGAGATGGAATCGCGCTCGATCGGCGACGCGACGCGCACGCCGCATGGCAAGGAAGGGATCAGCGCCTTCCTCGGCAAGCGCAAACCAGAGTTCAAGTAACCCGAGCCAGGTGCCCCGCTTGTCGGGGCACCTGCATTTCAAGACGGCTCAGGCAAGCTCTGCGTCCACCACGCTGTCGGCACCACGCTCAATGACTCGAGCCAGCGACAGCACCTGCGGCACGACATTGTCGAGATAGAACCGGCACTCCTGTCGCTTGGCCGCATAGAACTCGGGATCTTCGGCCGCGCTGCGGGTAGCGGCGTCATAGGCCTTGGCCGTCATCCAGGCACCAATCGCCGTCCCGGCGAGGTGCAGGTAAGGCACTGCTATCGCCTGGGCGTACTGCGAGCCTCTCGCGGACGCCTTGAGCACGGTCTCGGTCGCGCCGGCCAGCAGATCGATCGCCTCGCGAACACCCCCCATCGCAACGGACACTTCCACTGACGCGTCCAACACGCCGATCTCTGCTCGCATGTCAGCGATCAACTCATGCATCGCCGCGCCACTATCGCGGCCGACCTTGCGGCCGACAAGGTCGATGCCCTGAATTCCCGTTGTACCTTCATAAATCGTCGTGATCCGCACGTCGCGCAGATGCTGCACAGCACCGGTGTCCTCGATGAACCCCATGCCGCCGTGCACCTGCACGCCGAGTGAGGCCGCCGCCACGCCCATCTCCGTCGCACAACCTTTAACGATCGGGATCAGCAGATCGCCCCGCGTCTGGGCACGAGCACGCACCGCAGCATCGGTCGCATTCGCCGCAATATCGAGCTGGAGCCCGGCGTACAGCGCCGTGGCGCGCGCCGCGTTGATACCCGCGCGCATCGTCAGCAGCATCCGTTTGACATCGGCATGTCCAATGATCGTCGCGACGCCACCGCCAGCCGGACGCCCCTGCACGCGGGTACGCGCCCATTCCGCCGCCTGCTGATACGCGCGCTCAGCGAGCGAATAACCCTCCAGACCGACCGATAGGCGAGCCGCGTTCATCATGATGAACATGTACTCAAGGCCACGGTTGGGCTCACCAACCAAATGTCCGATCGCACCTCTGCCGCCGCCGCCATAGGTCATCACGCAGGTTGGACTTGCATGAATGCCGAGCTTTCTCTCGATCGCCGAACAGTGCAGATCGTTGGCCGCGCCGACATCGCCGGCAGCGTTAACGACGCGCTTGGGCACGATGAATAGCGAGATGCCACGCGTCCCGGCCGGCGCGCCGTCGATGCGCGCGAGCACTAAGTGGACGATGTTCTCGGTAAAATTATGATCGCCGTAAGTAATGAAGATCTTCTCGCCAAAGATCCTGTAGTCATCGCCGTCCGGTGCCGCACGCGTACGGATCGCGCCGAGGTCACTGCCGGCCTGTGACTCGGTCAGGTTCATCGTGCCGGTCCACGCGCCGCTAACGAGCTTCGGCAGGAACCGTAGCTTCTGATCGTCGCTGCCGCAATGCACAAGCGCCTCGACGGCGCCACGCGTCAGCATCGGGCAGAGCTTGAACGCGAGATTCGCAGAGGACCAGATCTCCTCAACCGCGGTGTTGAGCACCGTTGGTGCGCCCTGGCCACCGAACTCAACTGGCGCACGCAGCGTCGACCAACCGGCCTCGGAGTACTTCGCGTAGGCCGCCTTGAACTCGGCCGGTGGCAGGACGCCCTCGGCAGTCCAGACCGCACCCTTACGATCGCCAATAGCGTTGAGCGGGGCGAGTTCCTTCTCCGCAAAGCTTGCTGCCTCATCTAGCACGGTGTCGGCGTACTCAACCGAGTAATCCTCAAAACCGGCACTGCCCGCAAGCTGCCCGTCGCCGACGAGGCGGTGCAGCGCGAAGCGGATTTCCTTCAGTGGAGCTCTATACATGGGATGTCCTTTAGTCGCCGCGCGTCTTACATGCTGCGGCGGTATTCGCCGCCAACGCCATACAGGCCGTGACTCAACTGGCCCAGCGAGTAGTACTTGACGGCCTCGAGCAGGCTCTCGAAGACGTTGCGGCGCGCGCGCGCCGCTGCCTGCAGCGACAGCAGGCCATCAACCGCGAGGCCGTTGCGAACACTCTGGAACGCCTGCACGTTGCGGATCTGCTGCTGCTTCTCTTCCTCGGTCGAACGAATCAGCTCGATTGTGGTCGTAATTTCGCCAGCGTGATCCTTCGGCAGGAACGTATTGACGCCAATGAGCGGCAGCGAGCCGTCGAACTTCTTGTGCTCGTAGTACAGGCTCTCATCCTGGATTTTGCCGCGCTGATACATGGTGTCCATCGCGCCGAGCACGCCGCCGCGCTCGGAAATCGCCTCGAACTCCTTGTAGACCGCCTCCTCGACCAGATCCGTGATCTGGTCGACGATGAAGCTTCCCTGCCAGGGGTTCTCGCAGAAATTAAGCCCGAACTCCCGATTGATGATCAGCTGGATCGCAACCGCTCGCCGCACCGACTCCTCGGTCGGGGTCGTGATCGCCTCGTCATAAGCGTTCGTATGCAGCGAGTTGCAGTTGTCGAACAACGCGTACAGCGCCTGCAGCGTCGTGCGAATGTCGTTGAACTGGATCTCCTGCGCGTGCAACGAGCGGCCCGAAGTCTGAATGTGGTACTTCATCATCTGGCTACGCGCGCTGCCGCCGTAACGCTCCTTCATCGCCCGCGCCCAGATCCGGCGCGCCACCCGGCCGATGACCGTGTACTCCGGATCCATTCCGTTCGAGAAGAAGAACGATAGGTTCGGCGCAAAGTCGTCGATCTTCATGCCACGGGCGAGGTAGTACTCGACAATCGTGAAGCCGTTCGAAAGCGTGAATGCCAACTGCGAAATCGGGTTCGCGCCCGCTTCGGCAATGTGATACCCGCTGATCGAGACAGAATAGAAGTTGCGAACGCTGCGATCAACGAACGCCTGCTGCACATCGCCCATCATTCGCAGCGCAAACTCGGTCGAGAAGATGCAGGTGTTCTGCGCCTGATCTTCCTTGAAAATGTCCGCCTGCACAGTGCCGCGCACGATCGCCATCGTTTCGACTTTGATCTTGTCGTACGTCTCTCGGTCGACGACCTCGTCACCGACCACGCCAAGCAGCCCGAGCCCCAGCCCGTTGTGACCCTCCGGCAGCGGGCCGTGGTACTGCGGCCGCGAGCGACCCGAGTACAGCGCATCAACGTGCTGCTGGGCCTTCGCCCAGCGCGCCTCATCCGCCCGCAGGTACTTCTCGACCTGCTGGTCGATCGCGGTGTTCATGAACATCGCGAGGATCATCGGCGCAGGCCCATTGATCGTCATCGAGACGGAGGTCGCCGGGTCGCACAGGTCGAAGCCGGAATACAGCTTCTTCATGTCATCCAGCGTCGCGATGCTGACGCCGGAGTTGCCGACCTTGCCGTAGATGTCGGGCCGCGGCGCCGGATCCTCTCCATACAGCGTCACCGAGTCGAAGGCCGTCGACAGGCGCGTCGCCCGCTGGCCATGACTGAGGTAATGAAAGCGTCGATTGGTGCGCTCCGGCGTACCTTCGCCCGCAAACATGCGGATCGGGTCTTCGCCGGCGCGGCGATACGGATAGATGCCCGCGGTATACGGATACGAACCCGGCAGGTTCTCCTTCAACAGGAAGCGCAGCAGTTCACCCCAGCTCTGGTAGTGCGGAGCGGCAACCTTTGGGATCTTCTGGTGCGAGAGCGTCTCGACGTAGTTGTCGCCCTTGACCGCCTTGCCACGCACATCGTAGCTGTAAGTTTCGTCGGTGACGGACTTTAGCCGCTCAGGCCAACGCCGCAGCAACTCCAGCGACTCTACCGGCAGACTTCCGAGCACATCGTTGTAGCGCTGGCGCAGCGTGAGCACCGCTTTTTCGGCATTCCCCATCAACGCGTCGGCAGCGAACGGATCGAGCGCCTTGGGCAGCAGTGGATCCTCGATCTCGCGCAGCGCTTCCCAGACGGCCTGCGCGCGGTTGGCCTCGGTATCCTGGCGCTCGACATCACGAGCAATCTTGCGAGCCTGCTCAGCGATCTCCGCAAGGTACCGCACGCGGGCGCCCGGGATCAGTACCGTCTCACGCGGCTCACGGATCGAGGTGTCCACCTCAGGGGTCCAATGCGCAGGGTTCAGACCCAGCTTCTGCGTCAGCAGGCGACACAGGTTCTTGAACATCCAGGTCACGCCCGGATCGTTGAACTGACTCGCGATCGTCGGAAAGACAGGAACGTCGTCGTCCTTGAGCTCGAACTTCGTATGATTGCGCCGCCACTGCTTGCGCACATCACGCAGCGCGTCCTGCGCACCGCGGCGGTCGTACTTGTTGAGCACCACAAGATCAGCGAAGTCGATCATGTCGATCTTCTCGAGCTGACTCGCCGCGCCGTAGTCGGAAGTCATCACGTAGACCGGGAAATCCACCAGATCGACGATCTCGGAGTCGGACTGACCGATGCCTGCGGTCTCGACAATGACGAGGTCATAACCCTGGCCCTTCAGGCACAGGATGCAGTCGCGCAACACGGCGTTGGTGGCCGCGTGCTGGCGGCGAGTCGCCACCGAGCGCATGAACAGCCGCGGCGAGCGCAGCGAGTTCATCCGGATGCGATCGCCAAGCAGCGCGCCGCCGCTACGGCGGCGCGTCGGGTCGACCGCGAGCACCGCGATTCGCATCTCGGGAAATGCACTGAGGAAGCGCAGGACGAGTTCATCGACAACCGATGACTTGCCGGCGCCGCCAGTACCCGTCAGACCTATGACCGGCGTCTGCTTGCCAGCGAGTTCCCAGCGCTTGCGCAGGGCCGCCATCTCGGCGGCCGGGATGATGCCTTCCTCGACCGCGGACAGCAGGCGACCGATCGACAACTCGTCGTCGAGGCCGACGCTGGCCGGCATCACTGTGTCCTGGCGGTGCGCGCGTGCGCGCTGCATCAAGTCGTCAATCATGCCAACGAGGCCCAGGTGGGCGCCGTCGTTCGGATGATAGATCCGCTCGACTCCGTAGGCGGACAGCTCGGCGATCTCCTCTGGGGTGATCGTGCCGCCGCCGCCGCCGAAGACGCGAATGTGGCCGGCGCCCCGCTCACGCAGCATGTCGACCATGTAGCGGAAGAATTCCATGTGGCCGCCCTGATACGAGGACAGCGCGATCGCGTCAGCATCCTCCTGCAGCGCAGCACGGACGATGTCCTCAACCGATCGGTTGTGACCGAGGTGGATCACCTCGCCGCCCTGGGCCTGGATCAGGCGCCTCATGACGTTGATCGCGGCATCGTGGCCGTCGAACAGCGACGCGGCGGAGACAAACCGTAGCGGAGTGGTCTCCGGCTGGATTGCCGGGGTGACGCTGGAGGACGAAGGACGACCGTGCGCGGTGCTGGCCATGAGAAACTCCTGAACATGTACGCCCGGAGGCGTGATCGATCGAATGGGTCGGCAGCTGCCGGCGCCTGCGGCTCGGTGGGTTCGGCGCGCCTCGTCGCACGACGGTGATGCCCCGAAACCTGAGAAACATCACTAATATAGACAAGGTTTGCCGGATCCCCGGTGTCCTTACCGATCAGTATGCGTGATCCAAAAAGCCACCGTCCCGCCCCTGCCCAGACCCTGAGCCGGGCCAAGGCACGTGCCGAGACCGAAAAGGGCACGATTTCGATCTATTTCGTCCGCTCGGTCGTCGATGCGGTCCGCGCGAGGGGACTGCAGGCCGAACCCCTGCTGCACGAGGCCGGCATCTCGCTGGAGCTGCTTGAGGTGCCGCAGGCACGGGTGTCCCCCCAGCACTACTCGGCCCTCTGGCGGCGGGTGATCGAGTGCCTGGACGACGAGTTCTTCGGCCAGGACTCGCGCCGCATGAAGAGCGGCAGCTTCGCGTTGATGGTGCGCTCGGTGGTGCACTGCAGCAATCTACGCACCGGGCTAGAACGGGCGGCTCGGTTCCTGTCGGTCTACCTGGACGATGTGCTCGTCGAAATTGGCGAAGCTGGGGACGAGGCACAGTTGACCCTGCGCCAGTGCCCCGTGACCCGTCCGCCGCTGGTGTTCGCCCACGAGACCCTGCTGGTCATGGTCTACGGGCTCGCCTGCTGGCTGATCGGCCGCCGTATTCCGGTACTCGCGGCGGAATTTGCCTATCCGCGCCCGCCGCACAGCCCGGAATACGCGGCCCTGTTCAGCAGCACCCTGCGCTTTGGCCAGCCGCTGACCCAGCTACTGTTCGATGCCTCGTTATTAGACCTGCCGATCGTGCAGAGCGAGCGGACGGCAAAGGATTTCCTGCGCATCGCGCCGGAAAACATTCTGCTCAAATACAAGAACACGCAGAGCCTGACCGCCCGCATCCGTCGCCGGATGCGACAAAGACCTGACGAAATCCCCGAACTCGACACGATGGCGCGGGAAATGAACACCGCGCCCGCGACCCTGCGGCGCAAGCTCAAAGCCGAGGGGCAGTCCTATCAGGCGATCAAGGACGAGGTGCGGCGGGATCTGGCGATCACCTACCTGAGCAGCACCGACAAGAGCATCGGCGAGATCGCGCTGGAGCTGGGATTCCTGGAGCCGAGCGCCTTTCACCGTGCGTTCCGCAAATGGGCACACACCTCCCCAGGCGCCTACCGCCAAGCGGAAAGCACGTCTAAGGGGACCGAGCCGAGACGCCCTCGCGACCCTGCCGACCGCTGACCTCCAGATACGCACTAAAAGTACGCAACGGCTCGTTGCCAATTGTTGCGGCATTGCAACAAACCGCCTCCGGGATCCGCTCCCGAACTAGCCACAGGGCTATCCGAGACGCCAATTCTGCCGCATAGCCGCAGCCTTCCTGAGGGAGCTCGCGCGTCGCGTTGCGACGACAGGGATGCTGGTGCTACGCTCGACCTTGCCGTTGTATACAACTTTAGGGCGGCCACAAATCTGGTCGTCGGGAATGCACCTCCCCGGCGTCGACGAGCAGGACCGATCACTATTTCATGAGGAATCCCATGACCAGCCAACGCATCACCTCTCTGACCTGTCTCGCTGCGGCCGTAGGGGCGGCGTTGGCCGCCACAGCGGTGCAGGCAGACCCGACGCCGAGCGCCTCGGCTGCGGGAATCAACGAAATCGCCGAGATCATCGTTACCGCACGCCAGCGCGCGGAAAAGTTGCTCGACGTGCCAGTCGCCGTGCAGGCCTTCACCGCCAGCGACATCAAGGCTGCCGGCATCGAGCGCCCCCAGGACTTCATCGCGCTAACGCCCGGCGTCGCGCAGGTGCAGACCGCCGAAGTGGGCGACATGCAGGTCAGCATCCGCGGCATCAACACCGGCCGCGACGCTGAAACCAATTTCGCGCTAGTGATCGACGGCGTGCTCCAGACGAATCCGAATGGATTCAACCAGGAGTTCGCCAACATCCAGCAAATCGAAATTCTCAAGGGCCCGCAGGGCGCGCTGTATGGCCGAAATGCCGTCGCTGGCGCGATGATAATCACGACCCGCAAGCCCACTGACGAGTTTGAGGCCGACGCGATCGTAGGTTTTGGCAACAAGGCGACCAGCAAGGCCAGCCTCTACGTTGCCGGCAAGCTTACCGACGGCGTCGACGCCGGCGTCAGTGCGTTCTATAGAAAGACGGACGGCTTCTTTCACAACAGCCTGCTGAACTGCGATGGCTGCGCGGACTACTACAAGGAAGTCGGTGTTGCGCCGCGCTTCATCATCAAGGCTGGCGAAAACGGCACCATCGACGTCAAGGCCAAGTACTCGAAGATCAACGCGGGCGCGATCAACTTCAACGCGGCCTTCGCGCTGCCGTACTTTGCCAGCGCCTTCTTCAACCCGGACTTTTTCCAGAACGTCAACGAGCACCAGTTCTCTTACATCAACAACATCATTCCGCAGAACGAGCAGAAGAACGCTCAGTTCTCGGTCAAGGGCGACTGGAACCTAGCAGTGGGAACACTGACTGCGTTCGCCGCCTACAACGACCAGAAGAACATGTTCCTGACCGACGGCACCAGCGCCGCGTTCAACCTGTACTCGAACGTCCCAACCAGCCTCGGTCCGAACACCTGCTCGGTGTCGCTGGCCGCGAAACCAGGTGGCTCGCTGCCCTCGCCCACATTCTACGCCGGCCAATTCGGCCAAGACGGCGAGGGCAATCTGATCCCAGCTTTCAACCTGCTGCCGGCCTACAGCCCGACCACTTGCGACGGCTACCAGTACCAGCAGCGCGACCAGAAGGATGCCTCCTTCGAGGTACGACTGTCCTCGCCTAGCGGCCAGGCGCTGCGCTGGCAGGGCGGTTTCTACTACGGTGACATCAAGCGTCACGTAGTCGTCTCGCAAGGCTCGGACCTCGGCAACGGCTTTCTCGCACAGGCATTCGTGCCAACCTCCGGCCCGAACCCGACCGATCTGCAGTACGACGACGACTTCCATAGCAAGGTCGCGGCGGCGTTCGGCCAGATAGCCTACGACGTAATGCCAAACGTTGAAATTGCCCTGGCACTGCGCTACGACAATGAGAAGCGCAGCGTCAGCAACAACGTCGGAACTGGCGCCAATGCGCTGGCGCAGACGCCATGCTTCGCGCAAGACTCAGAATGCGCGTCACAGCCGTACATCAACCCCGCCTACGCGGTTGATCCGGCGCTTGCGACCACCGGCATCCCCGGCCGCGAGCAGGCATTCAGCCAGCTGCAGCCCAAGCTGTCGCTGAACTGGAAGCCGACGGACCACGTCTCGGTATTTGCGTCCTACGGCTACGGCTTCCGCAGCGGCGGCTTTAACTCCACTGGCAGCGCAGCGACTGTTCTGCAGTACTTCGGTGGCCTGCATGAAGTGGTCAACGACGCAGCGGTGGATGGCCAGCCCTCGCTGCCGGTCGCCTCGCTCGGCACCTGCTCCGATGGCCAGAACAACGCGGTCGTATATAACGCACTGGGCGTCGGCACACCCACCTGCGGCGGCACGGCGACGTTCGCCAATGGCGTCAGCGACGACTACAAGAAGGAAGTCTCCAAGGCAGCGGAAGTTGGCTTCAAGGCTGAACTGCTAGACCGCCGCCTGTTCATAAATGGCTCTATCTATCAGACCAAGATCGAGAACATGCAGGTGTTCAACTTCTTCGCAGGTCCGTTCGGCCTGCTGCGCGTCGTCACCAACGTCGATAACGCAACGGTCAAGGGTGTCGAAGGTGACATTCGTTGGCGCGCGAATCGGTACGTGACGATGTTCGCCGGCTTCGGAACCGTCGACAGCCGCATCGACAAGTACACCGGTCGTGGCTACACGGAAGGCAATGCGGTTCCGTACGCGCCTAAGTACACGGGGGACGCCGGCGTCGACTTCACAGTGCCGGTTAGCAGCGCGGTCACGCTAACGGCGCGGGTGGACATGAGCGCACTTGGTAAGACGTGGTTTAGCGCCGTCCAGAACAACTCCGTGCAGTCAGTATTCGGAGTGCCGGCGGACTACTCCAAGACCTATCGCGATGCCTTCGAGCTGCTCAATGCCCGCATCGGTCTGCATGGCGAACGTTGGGACCTGACCGCGTGGGGCCGCAACCTGTCGAACAAGCAGTACCTGGCGGAAGTGATTCCGGCACCGGAGTTCGGCGGTTCGTTCCTGAACTCTGGCACCGGCCGATCATTCGGCATGGATGTCGGCTACCGGTTCGGCAAGTAACTGGAAAGAATGCCTCCCTGGACCGTCGCAGTCGCGACGATCCAGGGAGGCGCACGCTAAGGCAAGCGCCGACGGGTGCGCGCAGCTGGCCGCGCGAATCGCGGCCTAAACGAAAACTCCCAGAGCGTATTTGAACGGCGGGGATTCGCGCCGACGAACTACTTGCGCCCCAGCGACCGCTTCGCGGCAAGTACGTGCGAACGCATAACGGACGCCGCCCACTCGGCGTCGTTCTTTTCCAGCGCTTCGACAAGCTCAAGATGGTGCGCTGCACTGCGCTCGAGATCATCCGGCGTGTAATGACTGAACGTCTTCATGATCAACGACGCATCCAGGAGCGCGGCCAGAATGCGGCACAAACGCGGGCTGGCGGACGCTTCCTGCAGCTGGTAATGGAAGCGACTATTGAGACTGGCAATGCGCTCCAGATGCCCGTCACGTCGGTCGTGGGCCTCGCGCTGCTGCTGTGTGGCCAGGGACTGCAGCACCGTGAGCTGCGCGGGGGTAGCGAGTGACGCTGCCCGCGCCGCGCCATAGGACTCGAGCACGGCCCGCAGGTCAAAAATCTCATCCGTATCCGCCGGCGTCCAATCGATGACGACCGCACCTTGGTTGGGGGTCAGCTCAACGAGGCCTTCTGCCTGCAGGCGTCGTAACGCCTCGCGCGCCGGCGTGCGACTTACGCCCGCCGCCGCAACGACGTCCTGCTCAGTAATCCGGCTGCCCAGCGCAAAACGGCCGGCGACTATGCCGTCCTTGATCGCCGCATAGGCCTTATCGACTGCACGCACTCTGCGCTTCTCCCCGTGAAACCATCCTGTGGAAGCGTCGCCGAAACGCCGGCCGCGCAGATCGTGCGCGGCCGGCGAGAACGAAAGCGACGCCCCCTGGTCGGAACGCTCAGGCGGCCTTGCCGCGCCGATTGAACTTCGGCTGCTGGGGTGCCGGAAGTGCCGTCTCCACCAGACAGCGGCCCTTTAACTCGTCGATTGACTCGAAGCCACGATCAAACAGCTTCACCGGCCCCCGCTGCTTAGCCATCTTGGCCCGCAGTGCCGTCGTGGCCTTGAGGTCAACGACCGCATCGGCGCTAACGACAACGCCGTAGCGCCGGGCACCAGCCACCGTAACGAGGCCGGCATCGACATCGAATGCCACGCGTTCTGGCTCACGCTCCAGCGGGTCACCGCAACCACCACCGCCCCAGGTATCGAAGTACAGCAGGTCGCCGGCTTCCACTTTGACCCGATCGCACTTGGCCGGGATCTGCTCCTCCGTACCGTCACCACGGATCAGCAACTTGCGACTGCGCTGCCCCGGCAAGCCGCCGTTGACGCCCCACGGGTAGGTCAACCAGCGATCGTCATGAATCGAGATTTCGCCGGGCTCCAGGAACCGATAGGCGACCCGCAGCGCGTTGCCGCCTCGGTTCTTGCCGGGACCACCAGAGTCGGCGATGGTCTCGTAAACTTCGATCCGTAGCGGGAAATAGCTCTCAAGGAACTCGTTCGGCACGTTGGTAAACGACGGCCACAGGGAGTGGCCGTCCGGGCCATCACCAAACGGCTTGCCCGGGATGCCACCGAAGCCAATCTGAAACAACTGGTACCACTCGCCCGTGGAACGATAGCCCGAGTACATGATGTGGGGACTGTCCGAAAATCCAGCGGCGCACATGAACGCAGGATTCCCCTGCCCCAGCAAGCCGCCGAGAATGTCGAAAATGCGGCCGAGGGCGTGCGTCCGACAAGACAGCGCAGCGGGCTTTTTCGGCTTGAGCAGGGTGCCCTGCGGGATCCTGACCTCCATCAGGTCGTAGAAGCCATCGTTGAACAAGATCTGTGGATCGAAGACCATGATCATGTAGACACCGGCGAACATCTTGAACAACTCCTCATTGAGGAGAAAGTTGATGGCGCCGATAGACTGCGGATCCGTACCCTCGAAGTCGAAGATGCACTTTTCGCCTTCTCGCCACATCGTGCATGCGATCTTGTAGGGACCCATTCCCATACCGTCGTCGCAGACGTAGTCCTCGAAATACTGCTTCTTTTCCGGCACCGTGCGCAGGATGAGTTCGCGCATGGCCCGCTTGTTGCGCTCGAGCATCGCGTCCATGGCCGAATAGAAGATGTCATCCCCGAAGCGGGTAGACAGTTCAATGCAGCGGATGGACGCGGTCTTCAGCGCCGCGACGATGGCGTTGAAATCCGACAAGTTCCACATTGGCAAACGGCAGTTGTGAAGGATGATCTTGAGCACATCCTCCTGCAACCGGCCACCCTTGAAGATCTTGATCGGCGGCACGCAAATGCCCTCCTCGTAGATCTGGCGCGCATCGGTTGGCAGGGACCCTGGCACCTTGCCACCAATATCGGTCATGTGGCCAAACATCGCTGACCATGCAATCAGGCGACCGCCCTTGTAAACCGGCATCAGCAGAAGCCAGTCGTTGGCGTGGCTGACCGCGCCATTCACCGAGTAAGGATCCGACGTCATGAAGATGTCGCCCTCCTCGATCGTGCCATCGTAGGCGTCGACAAAGGCGTTAATAAACGATCCGAACTGGCCGACAACCATCTTGCCTTCAAGGTTCGCGATCATCGGAAACTCATCATGCTGCTCGCGGATGCCCGGCGACATCGCGGTGCGGAACAGGACGGTATCCATTTCGTAGCGGGCGCTGCGAAGGGCGCTCTCGATGATGTCGATGGTGACGGAATCCACCTTCACCTTCTTCATCCGCTTCTTGTTGCTCTGAATGATCTTGGCTGACATTGCTATGACTCCCGGCGGCTCTTACTTGCGACCCTTGGAACGGGCTTTCGCCTTCAACGCCGGCTTGGACTTAGGTGTGCCCTTAGTCTTTGCCGCCGCCTTTGGGCTGGCCTTCGGCTTTGAACGGGTTGCGGGTGTGACCGCTCCCTTCTCCTTGTAGCCGTCCGGGTAGATCAGAATATTTCCGGCCTTGTCCACGATACCGTGGTGCCGGGGCAGAATGACGGTGGTCGAATCCATCTCCATAACGATCGCAGGACCAGGCACTCGGTTGCCCGCCTTGAGCTTGGCGCGGTCATACACAATCGCGGTGTAATCCTTGCCGTCCATGTAGGTCTTCTGCTTGCCGACCGCAGCGGCCTTTGGATCCGGGCCACCCTTAGCCAATGCCGGCCGGTCGATCGTGATGCCGCGGCCCTGCACGACAGCCCGCAAGTTCACCACCTCGTGCTCTAGTGGCAACGCGAAGGTGAACAGGCGCTTGTGCTCGGCGTCGAACGGTACGGAAATCGCCGCGAGGCCATTTTTGATGAGGCTCTTCAGGTCGACCGCGACGGTCAGCTGCAATCCCTGGCCCTGATAGCGAATATCGACCTGATAGCCAATACGCATCTGCGCACGGGGGACTTTCTCCCGCTCGAGCGAGCGCGCGGCATCGTCAGCCAAAGACGAGAGGATCTCGTGGACTTCCTTCGTCGAGGTGTCGGCGAACTTGCGGATGAACGTACGCGAGGACTCATCCCGCACCGCAGTAGTCGCGTCACCGAGCGCGCACAGCACGCCCGGACCCGGCGGGATGATGGACGGCCATGATCCAAGCAGGCGCGACAGAGCGTTGGCATGCAGTGGACCGGCGCCACCGAACGCGATCAGCGCGTAATCGCGGGGATCGTGGCCCTGTTCCACCGACACCAACCGTAGCGCGCCGACCATGTTCTCATTGACGATGTTGTAGATGCCGAGCGCCGCATCCTTGATGTTCTTGCCAAGCGCGTCGCCGACTTTCTTAACCGCCGCGTTGGCCAGCGGTCGATTCAATTCCATGTCCCCACCGAGCCGCTGCATCTCAGGCATGTAGCCGAGCACGACGTTCGCATCGGTGACCGTAGGCTCCGTGCCGCCTCGTCCATAGGCGGCAGGCCCCGGATCCGCACCCGCCGATTGCGGCCCGACGCGCAGTGCCTTGGTTAATTCAGGGACGTGGGCAATAGAACCGCCACCGGCACCCACGGTACGAATATCCACAGAGGACGCACGGACGGTGACGTCACCGATCGTTGTTTCGCGGCGCAGCCGTGGCTCGCCATTCATGATCAGCGCAACGTCCGTCGATGTGCCTCCCACATCGACAGTCAGCAGGTTGGGGAAGCCCGCCTGCACGGCGACCCAGAGCGCGCCTGTGACGCCACCGGCCGGACCAGACATCAGCAGATTGACCGGATATTCTTCAGAGGATTTCGCCGAGGCAAGACCACCATCCGACCGCAGGATGTGCAGCTTTACGTTCCGACTCTTCTCGCCCAGCTTGGTTTGCAGATTGTTGACGTATTTCTGCACCTTCGGCCGAACGTAGGAATTGGCGACCGTCGTCACGGTGCGCTCGTACTCCTGCATCTCGGGCACAACCTCGGATGACAGCGAAACCGGAATGCCGGGCAGCACTTCAGCAGCGATCACCTTGATGCGCCGTTCATGCTTGTCGTTCGCGAACGCGTTAATCAGCGAGACGGTCAGAGCCTCGATGTTACGGGCCTTCAGGCTTTGCAGCTGGAGACGCAGATGCGCCTCATCGAGCCCGCGGACGATCTCGCCCTTCGCGCCGACGCGCTCGTCAGCTTCAATCGTGCACGACAGCGGCGCCATCGGCAGCGACTTGTTATAGATCACCCAGCCACCGAGGCCGCCAGGCACAAAGCTCCGGGCGATCTGCAGCACCTGCCGGTAACCCTTGGTCGTGACCAAGCCACAACGTGCACCAGTGCCAGTGAGCACCGTATTGGTAGCGACCGTCGTGCCGTGCATGACGTGCTCAATTTTTTCAGCGTCGATGCCCGCGCGCTCGCAGACACGCGCAATGCCGTTCAGCACGCCGACCGACTGGTCGGCCGGGGTGCTTGGCACCTTCGCCGTCCATGTCTGTCCAGTGGATTCGTTAACAAGCAGCAGGTCGGTAAAAGTACCGCCTACGTCTACGCCCAATCGATAGCTCATGCGCGCACCTGCATTAGTCATTTCGAATGATTGCTGTCCGCGGAAACTCCCGCGCCATTTTTAAACAGTCGTCGGCCGGACGTGAAAGTCGCCCGCCTTGATAAGCATCCCCGGAATCGTCCGTCCGAGCTGGTCCTGCAGCCAGCGCCCTGTATTAATCAGCGAGGCAAGGTCGATGCCCGTCGCAATTCCCATCCGGTTAAGCATATAGACCAGGTCTTCGGTAGGGATGTTGCCAGTGGCCGCTGGCGCGAACGGGCAGCCCCCAATACCGCCAATGCTGGCGTCAAGCACAGTGACACCGGCCTCTACGGCGGCATAGGCGTTTGCAAGCCCGGTATTACGCGTGTTGTGAAAATGGAAGCGCAGTGGCATCTGCGGTAGGCGCTCGCGCACGCGGGCGACGATTTCTCCTACCTGGCTAGGCACGCCGACACCAATTGTGTCGGCGATCGCGATTTCAAACGGTCCGGCCTCGGCCACTCGTTCTGCGATCTCGACGACCCGGGCGACCGGCACATCTCCCTCGAAAGGGCAGCCGAATGCCGCAGAGACCGTCACCTGCGCCCGGATACCCGCCGCGTGCGCTGCGCGCGCAATCTCAGCCCAGGCCGCAATAGAGTCGGCGGTAGAAGCGCCCTGATTGCGCTGATTGAATGTATCGCTGGCAACGACCGCCATACCGATCTCGGTGCAGCCGGCAGCCTGCGCACGTTCAAATCCCTTACGATTTAGAACCAGTCCAACGTATTGCACGCCATCGCGACGCGGCAACGCCTTAAGGACGTCTTCGGCGTCAGCCATCTGCGGAACGCGTTTCGGGTTTACGAAGCTGGCAACCTCGATGCGGCGAATGCCAGCATCGACCGCGGCAGCAATGAATTTGAGTTTGGTCTCGGTGCCTACTACGGCCGATTCGTTCTGCAGGCCATCGCGAGGCCCCACCTCGACGATCTCTACGAACTTCGGAAATCGGTCGCTCACGTTATACGTGCCTCGTAGGCTCTGTCACCATGGTGGACGCCCGATTGTATACACGAAATATTTGAGATCCCATCACGGCATGCTGGGATCCTTGACCCATCGGCCCGGCGATTGTATACAATCCATAGTGTCGCGTCCAAGCCCCCACCGCCTGCCCCAGGACCTGCAATGAGCGATCCAGCCTTCAAGAACGGCCCCCTGTCCGACCTGCGCGTGCTCGAACTCGGCACTCTGCTGGCGGGCCCCTTCTGCGGGCAGCTGCTCGGCGATCTGGGCGCGGAAGTCATCAAGATAGAGGCCCCCAAGCAAGGCGACCCGATGCGCGTCTGGGGCCGCCAGAAGGAAGGCGAGCCCTCGCTGTGGTGGCCTGTGGTCGGGCGCAATAAGAAGGCGATCACACTGGATCTGCGCCAGGCGGCCGGTCAGGAGCTGATCCGTGAGCTGGTGCGCAAAGCCGACTTCCTGCTCGAAAACTTCCGTCCCGGTACGCTCGAAAAATGGGGCCTGGGTTGGGAAGAGCTGTCCGCGATCAACCCCAGCCTAATCATGATCCGCGTCTCCGGCTTCGGCCAAACCGGCCCGCGCGCCAAGGACCCCGGCTTCGGGGCGATCGGCGAGGCCATGGGTGGCCTGCGCTACGTCGTTGGCGACCCGTCGACGCCGCCGTCGCGGATGGGCATCAGCATCGGCGACTCGCTCGCCGCGACATTTGCTTGCGTCGGCGCGCTTTCCGCGTTGCATTACCGCGAGAAGACCGGCCGCGGCCAGATCGTCGATTCGGCCATCTACGAAGCGGTCCTCAACATGATGGAATCGCTGATCACCGATTTCGATAAGCGCGAGTTCATCCGCGAACGTACCGGCGCGATCCTCCCGAACGTCGCCCCGTCTAACGTCTATCCGACCCGTGACGGACTGGTGCTCATCGCGGCGAACCAGGACACCGTTTTTGGCCGGCTCGCACTCGCAATGGGCCAGCCGGAGCTCGCCACCGACCCCAACTACTCGACACATCAGGCGCGCGGTGCTCGTCAGGATGAACTCGATGAGCGGGTCGGCCGATGGACGGCCAGCATGACAACGCGCGAAGTGCTCCTGATCCTCGAAAAGCCCGAGACCGCAGTCCCGTCAGGCCTGATCTACCGGGCCCCCGACATGCTAGAGGACCCTCACTTCAAGGCGCGCGAGGCCATCGTCAGCACGCCACATCCCGTTTTCGGCCAGCTGAAGATGCAAAACGTCGCGCCGAAGCTGTCAGCGACGCCCGGGGGTATTCGCTCCCCGGCACCCGAGCTTGGGCAGCACAACGACGAGATATACTTGAACCTACTAGGACTGGCACCTGAACGTTACGCCGCCCTACAGGCAGCGGGCGTCATCTGAGGGAACGCAACATGACCGACGCCTCGCTGACGGACAATTATGCGCGGGGCGGGTTCACGCAGCAGCTGCCACTTGGCACGCGCCCAGCGCTGATCGTCATCGACTTGGTGCGCGCCTACCTGCTCGAGGATTCCCCGCTATTTGGCGGGGACGGCTGCCGTGCCGCACACGCCGGTGCATTGCAACTGCTAGCGCTGGCCCGCCGCGCTGCTATTCCCATCGTACACACCAACGTCGCGTATCAGGCAGGTGGCCGGGACGGTGGCGTATTCATCAAGAAGATCCCGGCGCTGCGCCACTTTGAGGCGGGTCGCAACCCCGAATATGCCGCCTTCGCCGAAGGCCTGGAGCCGCTCCCCGGCGAAACGGTGATTACCAAGCAATATGCCAGCGCGTTCTTCGCCACCTCGCTCGCCTCAACCCTTACCGCCCTTGGCGTCGACACCCTGCTGATCGCCGGCGTCTCGACCAGCGGCTGCGTGCGCGCGACCGCGGTCGACGCCTGCCAGCACGGCTTCGTACCCGCGGTCATCCGCGAGGCCGTCGGCGACCGCGCCCGCGAGCCCCATGAGGCCAACCTGTTCGACCTGCAGGCAAAATACGCCGAGGTCGTCGGCCTCGAGACGGTCGCACGTTACCTAGACGGCATCGCACCGCAGCGCTAACACGCATGAGGCAGCTCAGTCCGCCGCGGCACGCCGACCTGATGATCGCGGCGGCGGCGGCGGTTGGCTTCGCCAGCAAGGGCATCTTCGCGAAGCTTCTATACGCTCGAGGCTGGGACTTCGAGTCAGTCCTGACATTACGCTCGCTCGGCGCACTGCCTATCGTCTGGATCTGGGCCGTGTGGCGCGCAGGTCCAACTGCGGTGTGCCGCATCCCACTCGCCGCCGCGACTGGGGCGGCTGGCGCCGGCGCACTGTGTTACTGCGCCGGCGTGCTAATGAACTTCTATGCACTGACGCTGATGACGGCTAGTATCGAGCGGGTACTGCTTTTCTCCTACCCCTCGATGGTCGTGATCCTGCATGCGCTCATCCAACGGCGGGCGCCGTCAAGGCGAGTAATAGCGGCAGTGGCGCTGACCTACGCCGGCATCCTCGTGGTCGTCGGTGGGCCAAACCTCGCGACATTGCACGAAAACGCCTTCGGCGGAGGCCTCGTGCTCAGCTGCGCCCTGACTTTCGCCCTCTACTATCTGGCGAGCGAACGCTGGACCCCCGCCATTGGCAGCGCGCCATTCACAGTGATTGCCCTCACCTCGGCCACACTGCTACTCGTGGGAATTTCCGTCGCACACCACGGCCACCTCTCGACGCTACGCGGTGGCGTCCCGGACGCGCTACTGATGGCCGGTCTCATTCTATTCGCGACGGTACTGCCCATGCTGCTGATGACGGAAGGCGTTCGTCGCCTCGGCGCGCAGCGTGCGGCGCTGATCAGCACGATCGGACCACCGACCACGCTGCTCATGGGAGCGCTGTTTCTGGGAGAGCGGCTGTCGCCGGTCCAGTGCTTGGGCGCACTGCTGATCCTAGGAGGAATCGCGGTACTGCAAACACAGCGCAGCGCCAACGCCTAGCCTGGCGAGCGACGAGCGGTCACTTCGATTTCAATCCGCATCCTTGGATCGGCCAGTCCCGCAGCGAACATCGTAGCCGCCGGACGGATCTCGCCAAAATAGCGCCTCAGCACCGGCCAGCACTCGGCAAACTCGGCGGCATTGGGCAGGATGTAGTGCACGCGCACGACATCAGCAAGGCTCGCGCCCGCCTGGGCAAGCGCCGCCTCTATGTTCCTGAAGCACTGTTCGGTCTGCTCGAGCAGCCCCTCGGGAAGCGTCATCGAGCTGTAGTCGAAACCGGTTGTACCCGAAACGAAGATCCACTCACCGTCGACGACGGCACGCGAATAGCCTATCTCTCGCTCGAAGCTTGAACCGGAACTGATCAGGGTGCGGGCCACAGACATCTCCAATAGGGAGGGAGCGCAGCGCCCTCAGTTTGACGGCGCCGACGTGCGCCGGATAAACGAGGCCACGCTGTCATGCAATTGCTTCAGGGACGACTCCTTCGCATAGACCATGTGGCCTGAGTCGTAGAACTGGTACTCGATGTTCGACTGCAGCGCCGCAGGAATCGGCAGGTGCTGCATCTCGTACACCGCCTGGAAAAACGGCGTTGCAAGGTCAAAATAGCCGGCATGCGTCTGCACCTTCAAAGCCGGGTTCATCTTCATCGCATTGGCCAGATCTGGCATCACGTTCGACCCCTGACGCGCAGTGCCCGCCTGCGCCGAGCCTGGCTGCTGGTGCTGGAAGTTCCAGGTCCTATAGGTGGCGATGCTGGGCTTGAATGTCTTCGCGTCGCCGTAGTGCAGCTCCTTGCGCGCGTAGTCGTTGAACAGCGAGACGTAGGCCGAGCTGATCGCGGCGGACTGCGGGTCGTATTCCGCTCGCTGGTTGAGTGGATCGAGCGTCGGGCCGGAAAAGCGCGAATCTAGCCGGCCGGTCGCCATGCCCGCGTCCACCTGCAGGGCCTGACGAAACTCACCGCCGTCGATGCGCAGGTCCGCCTTGAGAATGTAGTCGACTGACAGGCCCGTGTACTGATGCAACTGCTCAGCGATGCGCGCCCGCTCCGCGGGCTTCAGGGACGCACCCGCGGCTAGTGCCACGGCGTAGTCGCCAAACGCGAAACGCTCGACTTCGCCCAGCAACGACTCGAGCTCCTTGTGCTCGGCCGGCAGCTTATGGTGATACCACGCGGTCGCAGCGTAGGTTGGCAGCACCGTCTGATAGGGGGCATCGATGCCGGGATTGCCGTTGGGCCGATCGGGGCTGAGGTCGAAGTTCAGGATCTGCGACAGCAGAATCACGCCGTTGAAGTCGATTGAGCGGTCGGATTGAAGCTGGTTCACGAGCACCGCCGCGCGCGGCGTGCCGTAACTCTCGCCGAACAGGTACTTCGGCGAGTTCCAGCGTCCATAGCGCGTCAGGAATTGCGAGATGAATTCGGCGAACGCAAAGGCATCCTGGTCGACGCCATAGAACGCCTTCTCGGCGTCACGACCAGCGATACGACTGAAACCGGCGCCCGGCGCATCGATAAACACAAGGTCACTGACGTCCAGCAGGCTCGCCGTATTGGGGATGAGCGCATACGGCGCGGCCGGGGCGTGCTGATCGGTAGAGGTAACCACGCGCTTCGGGCCGAACGCGCCCATGTGCAGCCACATCGTCGCCGACCCTGGGCCGCCGTTGAACAGGAACGTGAGCGGCCGCGGCCCTCCGCCGGACTTGAAGTAGGCGACATAGAACATTGACGCCTCGGCGGAGGCGGCCCGTCCCTCAGGGTCGCTGCCGGCAGGCGGCTCTGCGGCCTTGGGATCCTTCGGCACGTCATCCCAACCCTTCGGATGGACGACCAGGGTGCCGGCCACAGCCTGGTAGGCGATGGCCTGGCCGCCGACGACGACCGAGCCGGTGCTGGTACGGGCCTCCGCATGGAAAGGCTGGAAGCGGCCGGCATCGGCCTTGTCCGGCTCGACGGCAGCGGATGACTCGGCAGACGGCGCCGGGCTCGCCAACGGCGCATTAGCGCTTCCAGCGGCACCTGCAAACAACGCCAACCACGCGACCAGTCCGCTCCTAACCAAGTTCTTCATACAGCCCTCAGGACGATCGAAACCACGGACAGCCTGCCGGCTTGGCCCGCGGACACGGTTGTGGCGGACACCGCGCTAACGCCGCGGCGCCTTATTTTGAATACAGCTGATCCCCCCGCCACTGCTGGCGGGGGGATCAGCCCGTAGCTACTTCGCGGCGGCCGCGTCCTTTTCGCACTTCTTGACGAAGCTGTTCTTCGCCGCACCCTTGAGCTTCTTATCAGCGGCCTTCGCGGCGCACATCTCAGCCGGCGACGGGACGGCGACCGCGGCAGCAGCGGCGGCATCCTTCTCGCACTTCTTGACGAAACTATTCTTCGCGGCACCCGCGAGCTTCTTTTCGGCTGCTCGTGCCGTGCAGTCAGGCTCCGCAGCCTGCGCCGCGTTCACAGCTCCACAAATGCACATCACTGCAACCATCAGGAGATGCTTCATCGATCGCTCCTAGTCCTTAGGCGGCGGCACATGCCGGCAACCGATTGGAGCAGTTGCGATTGATCGGCGCAACCACGGCACGCTCAGCCGAGGCCCAGTTCCACCACCAGATCGCGCAGCCCCTGACGGAACTCGTTTGCGCCTCCCATCGACGGGTGGCGCAGCACAGCTGTCGGCTCCCGACCCAGCGCCCGTAGCGAACGGCCTGCCACCTGGCCGACCGCAACGACACGAGCCTGCTTGAACGAGGAGAGCACCCCATCGAGCACGTCGCGGCCGGCCTCGAGCTCATCCCGGGTCGGCGCACGGTTCGAATAGGGATTGCCGGACTTGTACGGGTGCCATGCGAATGAGTTCCAAAGCACCGTGCTTGCGGCGATGCCCAGACCGTGTAGCGCCCCCCAGACAACTGTCGCGGAGGGCTCGCACCAGGGGCGCGGCCGGGACGTAAAGCGACCCGGCACAGTAATGCGTGGGATCTTCCCCTCCAGCATCAGGCGTTCGTTGGTGAACGCGAGACCTGAGAAATGACAGCCCTGATAACCGGCGGCCTCACCGATCAGCACGAGCCGGGCATCGACATCGAAATGCCTGCTCAGCCGATGCAGCCGGGCTGTGGGGCCGGCTTCGGGCGACCCTGCCAGGTCCAACGGATCGGGCTGCGCCCACGGGTTGAACACATCGTGGGAGGAAAACGACTGCAGTGCTTGGTAGGGGATCGTCACTAAAACGTCCGTGAAGTGAGCCCGTAGCGGCAGGCATGAGAGCCAGTGTAACCACTGGCCGCGCGCGGCCGCATTATGTCGGTCGTGTGCGCAGGTGAGTATGGAGTCCCGGCGGTTCGGATGGGCAAGACACCCTAGACAGGACCTGCGTCCAGCTTGGCCGATCCGGGATGTGACACACTAAGCGCGCGGTTCCGGTCCGCCACCTTGTGTGACGTCGCCGGACCCACCCCTCCAACACTAGCTCGGATGGATCCTTTCCATGAAGCTCAAGCATGCATTGTCCCTGCCGGCCGCCGCAGGACTCCTCTCGTTCGCCCTGTCGGCCATGGCCGTCGATAACGCCGCGGATGCAAAGCCCGTCGCCAAGGCCGCGGCACCTGCAGCGAAGGCGAAGCCCGCCGCTGCCAAACCCGCCGCCGCATCGTCGGTCAGCTACAGCGCGGGCCTTTCGGTCGGTGAAGGTCTGCGCAAGGCGGGCGTCACCCATGAAATCGACATCCAGACCTTCGGCCAAGGCCTGAAGGACGCGCTCGCAGGCAAGAGCACGTCGAACGAGGACAAGGAGCAGCTCGCGAAATTCATGACCGAGCTACACAACTCTATCGGCAACCACAACCACGCGGCAGCGAAAGAATTCCTCGCCGCCAACGCGAAGGCCCCCGGCGTCGTGACGACGGCGAGCGGTCTGCAGTACAAGGTCGCCGCGGCCGGCGACGCCGCGGCCGCTTCGCCGCAGCAGAGCGACGAGGTGACAGTGCAGTACCGTGGGCGCCTGCTCGATGGAACTGAGTTCGACAGCTCCTACTCGCGCGGTCAGCCGGCGACTTTCCCGCTCGGCGGCGTGATCAAGGGCTGGCAGGAAGCGCTGGGCCTGATGAAGCCTGGCGCGAAGTGGACGATCTATATTCCGCCTGAGCTCGGTTACGACCTGAACTCCCGGGCGCCGATTCCGCCCGGTTCAGCGCTCGTATTCGACGTCGAGCTGATCAGCGTCAAGGCGGCCACCGCCGCTGCGGCACCGACGGGCCAGTAAGCGCACTCTGCCCGGGTGGCCTATAGGCACCCGGGCAGGTTCGGTCTTGTCAGGCCAGCAGCTTGCTGCCGGCCTCAAAGCGCAGCGCATCCGTGTCGTTGCTGCGCGGCGGAACCGCCCTGCCACGCTGCACGGCCGGTCGCGCAGCTACACGCGCAAGCCACTTCGCCAGGTGGGGCAAGCCATCGATGCTGACACCCGCCCACTCATAGCCGTGGACCCACGACCAGTGCGCGATATCGGCGATTGAGTAGTCGTTACCGGCAATGAACTCATGCACCGAAAGCTGCCGCTCGAGCACCTCAAACAGTCGACGCACCTCGCGCTGATAGCGATCGATTGCGTAGGGGATCTTGTCGGGCGCCGAGCGCAGGAACACATTCGCCTGGCCCATCATCGGGCCGATGCCAGACATCTGAAACATCAGCCATTGCAGCACCCGCGAGCGCCCCTTCGGATCGTGAGGCAACAGCCTGCCGGAACGCTCTGCGAGATAGACCAGGATCGCACCGGACTCGAATACGGCGAAGTCGTCATTACCGCGATCGACGATCGCCGGGATGCGACCGTTCGGATTCAGCCGCAGGTACCAGTCCTGCTTCTGCTCTCCCTTCAATAGGTCGAGCGTGTGAACCGCGTACGGGAGCCCCATCTCTTCCAGTGCAATCGACACCTTCCAGCCGTTCGGCGTCGCCGCGGTAAACAGGTCGATCATTGCGTGGACCCTCTGCGCTTCCTGCGGGGAAAAGATCGCTCACGCACAAACCCGTCTAATGGCGCGCCATTCCCAGACACCCGGCGCCAAGGCCAGGCGGGCGCGCATCAATGCCAGTGCGCAACTCCGGTTTACCTTACTCAGAGGGCTGCGCGCAATGCGGCAATATGCTCGGGTCCAATTCCGCAGCATCCACCGATGATGCTGGCGCCCCGCGCGACCCAGTCGCGCGCCCAGCCAAGGTAGCCAGCGGGCGTCAGGTCGGCCCGGATCTCGAGCAGATCGGCGTTCGCATCAGCGTCGGCCCGCTGCGGCGGGAATGCGTTCGCGTAGACGCCGATCTGCAAGTTTGGCGCGAGCGTTGCGAGCAGATCACGGGCGATTGTCACGGCGGCCCCCATCACTTCGGGTTGGCTGCAGTTGAACAGCACCGCCGCGGCACCGAGTCGCACCGCCGCGCGTACGGCGTCCTCGACCGACTCGCCCGAACGCAGCCGCGGCGCTTCGGCCGCAAGATGCCCATCGGCGAGCGTGAATGACAGCCACAGCGGCTTGCCGTCCTGGCCCACCACGGCGCGGATCAGGTCAGCCTCCTCGATCGCACTGAGAGTCTCGCCCTGCCAGTGATCAACGCTAGGCCGCAAGCCGTCCACAATCGTCTGCAGCAGCGGCCGGGCGATGGCGGCATCGAACAGGTCAGCGCGGTAGGAGCCGCAGACGGGCGGCAGGGAGCCTGCGACGAGAACCGGCCGTGGTGACTTCGCGGCAACGTCATGCGCGAGAGTGCCGGACAGCGCGGCGAGTCGCAGGCCGTCGGCCGCGTGCCGCCCGGCGCCGAGATGGAACGGCACTACGGCGTAACTATTGGTGGTGATCACATCCGCGCCGGCCTCGACGTAGGCCTCATGCACGCGGGTCACGAACTGCGGGGCCTCGATCAGTGCGAGCGCCGACCACTCCGGCTGGCGAAACGGAGCGCCGATGCGCTTGAGCTCGCGACCAGTACCGCCGTCGAGCAAAGTGATGCGCTGCATGAAAGGCCTGCCAGTGAGTGGAGAAGTCGCGCAGGATACCGCGCCTACGCGCCCGCGACGACTCCCCCGGCAAGGCCCTCCAGAAGGGCACAGCGCTGATTTTTAACAAGATATATCCGGCCGGCAGACGCCCGCTGGAAAGCGCCGCAGATGCCCGTGCGGGATTTGTGCGCTGCGCCAAAAGCGCTGTTCACTAGCTCTATGGCCGCTTTCGTCGCCAAATGCCGACAAAGCACGCCCAAACTGTGACCCAGTTCTCACTGCCATCAGGGCCCAAGTCCCTAAACTTGCCAAAATACACAAAAGCGCGAAGGCAGCGATCATCGGGATTGCGCCAATCGCCAGGGGCGCTAGCACTATGGTCAACCAAGATCTGTATGAGGTTTTCGTCCCCGCGACCGAATCAATCGCCGGGGCCGTCCGTGAATTTCACGTCGCGCTGGAAATCGCGAAGAAGCACGACGGCGAGGTCTGGATTCGCCGCAACCTGCAGATGGAAGCGCTCATCCGGAACGTACCGGTCGCTATCCACGCCTGACCGCGAGACCGGACTGCAGGCAGTTACCTGCCCGCAGTCCCTGACGGTCATTTCCGGGCTAACAGGTCCCGAATTTCGCTCAACAGCACTTCCTGCGCCGGCGGTGACGGCGCCACCACCGGGGCCGCTGCAGGCGCCGGCTGCTTCAGGCGATTGATCGCGCGGATCACCACAAAGATCACAAAAGCGATGATCATGAAGTCGACTATCGACTGCGCGAACGCGCCGTAGCGCAACAGCACCGCCTCACCCTTGCCGTTCGTGCCGATCTGCACGGCCAGCTTTGAGAAATCGTTGCCGGAGGTGATAACGCCAATCACCGGCATGATGATCGCCTCCACCAGCGACGAGACGATCTTGCCGAAGGCGCCACCGATAACGACACCGACCGCGAGGTCGACGACGTTGCCGCGCATCGCGAATTCCTTGAACTCTGTCGAAAGGCTCATTGTTCCATCCCCTTGTGGTTCTTACTTTTTCTTCCTGACCTGCAGAAGGCAAAAGCGGTCATCCAACCTGCCGCCAACTCCCCCTGCCCGGACATTGTACTGACCGGCATCCTCCTATGGCATGCTCGGCGCAGCATTCAATTTCGCCGGAGCCGTAAATGACCTCCCCCACCCCGCGCCCGCCCGTCCCTCCGTTCAACCGCGAGACCGCCAGCGCCAAGGTGCGAGCGGCAGAAGATGCGTGGAACCGCCGCGATCCGGACAAGGTCGCGCTGGCGTACAGCGAGGACAGCGTCTGGCGCAACCGGGCAGAGTTCCTGCAGGGCAGAGCGGCGATCGCCGCATTTCTTACGCGCAAGTGGTCACGCGAAATCGACTATCGACTGATCAAGGAACTGTGGGCGTTCACCGACAACCGCATCGCCGTGCGCTTCGCCTACGAATGGCGAGATGATTCAGGCAGCTGGTTCCGCTCCTACGGCAACGAGAACTGGGAGTTCGACGAGTGGGGCTACATGCGTCGCCGACTCGCCTCAATCAACGATCTGCCGATCGCGGAGGCTGAGCGCAAGTTCTACTGGCCCTCGCCGGGCGTACGACCGGCCGATCATCTAGGCCTGTCTGAACTTGGCCTTTAGGACCCACACATGCCCGTCATCACCGAAATCGGCGGCCATGACAAGGATCTAGGCGGCGGGTTGGTCATACGCCGACTGCTGCCGGCACTGGCACGCCAGTCGATAGGACCGTTCGTCTTCTTCGACCACTTCGGTCCGCTACAGGTCACGCCCGCCATGGACCTCGACGTGCGCCCGCATCCGCACATCGGCCTGGCCACCGTCACCTACCTTTACGACGGCGCGTTCATGCACCGCGATAGTCTCGGCTATGAGCAATGCATAGAGCCGGGCGCGATCAACTGGATGACCGCCGGCCGCGGCATCGTGCACTCGGAACGCCGCCCCGCGGATCTGGTGGGTCGCTCATACCTACTGCACGGACTGCAGTTGTGGGCCGCACTACCGTTGGCGCTCGAAGAAACCGCACCTGCCTTCTCGCACACGCCTGCGGCCGAGCTGCCGCAGATCGGCGGCGATGGCTACACGGGTCGCGTCCTGGTAGGCAGCGCCTTCGGCCTGCAGTCGCCGGTCCAGGTCGCGTCCCCAACGCTATATCTGGATCTTGCGCTCGCTGCCGGCGCCTCGCTGAATCTGCCACCGCTCGCCGGCGAGATCGCCATCTACCCGATCGATGCAGACGTCTCAGTCGACGGCCGCGGTGTGCCGCAGCGGGTACTGGCCATACTCGACGCCGAGCAACCGGCGCGCATCGACGCGACCCGGGCAACCAGGCTTATCGTCATTGGTGGCGACCCGCTAGACGGACCTCGCCACTTGTGGTGGAACTTCGTCTCGAGCCGCAAGCAGAGGCTGCTGGAGGCGGCTGACAGCTGGGCGGCAGGTCGCATGACCAGCGTCGCAGACGACAACACGTTCATCCCGCTACCGAAGCATCGCCCCCCCGCCTGAGCCTCGCTCTCAGTTGTGCTGGATGAACGCTGTGTGGCCGTGGTGTTGCAGCGAGTAAACGGCTGTCTCCAGGTACGTGTCGGTGGAGATAAAGGAGCCCGAGTAACGCTCGTTCCAGCGTGCGAGCAACTGGCCCTTCTGCATCTGCTGCAGGGTCTTGCCCACCTTCAGTGCTCGTGCAACGACGTCGCGCGTATCCTTGAGCATCTGCACGTACTCACGCAGATCCGCGATCGTCGACAGCTCGCCGTGACCGGGGATGATTTTAGCGTCCGCCGGGACCTGCTCGATCACCCCTTCACAGGCCTTGATCATGCCCTGCAAGCTACCACCAGCCTCGATGTCTATGAAGGGGAACCCATAGCGCACGTAATCGTCACCCATGTGCACGACGTTCGCTTTGGGGAAGAAGATAACGGAGTCGCCATCAGTGTGGCCCGCGGGAAAATGCAACGCCCGCACATCCTCGCCATTCAGGTGCACCGAGACGTCGTGGTCGAACGTGATGATCGGAAGCGCGCCGGGAGACGCGGCCGGCATGGTGAGATGGACCGCACCACCAGTACCCATGTCGCTGCCGCTGGCGAGCCTCGCGCGGACATTGTCGTGGGCGATGATCGTCGAGCCTGCGTTCGCCAGCGGCAGGTTGCCGCCGGCGTGATCGAAGTGAAAATGCGTGTTGATCACGTAGCTGACCGGTTTATCGGTGATGCCAAGCGACTTCAGCGCGGCGGCGATCTTCGGTGCGAGCGGCGCGAACTCATCATCGACGAGCACGATACCGTCGACACCGATGGAGGCGGCCATGTTGCCGCCTGTGCCTTGCAGCAGATAGACGCTACCGGCGACCTTGGCGACCTTGATCTCGACCTTGTCGTAATCGGTTTCGGCAGCGCGCAGCGGCATTGCGGCGACCAACAAGGCGGCAACGATAAATTTCAGAAATCGCATGAGGTACCTCCGTGTACGGCCGTCGGATGCTAGCACGCCGCCCGTGCGGCTCGTCCGGACAGGAGAACCTGAGGTTCGCACCTACTGACTCAAACCCCCGGTATCCTTAACACCCCAATTCGATGCCTCGATCAGGAGCCTGCCATGATCTTCATACGCAAAGCCGCCGAGCGTGGTCACACCGATGCCGGCTGGCTGAATAGCTGGCACAGCTTCTCATTCGGCGAATACCACGACCCCAACCACATGGGGTTTCGGACACTGCGGGTTATTAACGACGACCGGGTGGCAGCTGGGTCAGGCTTCGGCACGCACCCTCACCGCGACATGGAGATCATCTCCTACGTCGTCGCAGGCGGCCTCGAGCACAAGGACAGCATAGGTACGGGCTCCGTGATCAGGCCTGGCGAGGTACAGCGCATGACCGCCGGCACCGGCATCCGCCACAGCGAGTACAACGCCAGCAAGACCGAACCGGTGCACTTCCTACAGATCTGGATCCTGCCGGAGCGAGCCGGCCTCGAGCCGGGTTACGAGCAGAAGGCATTCAGCGCGGTGGAGCGTTCAAACCAGCTGCGGCTCGTCGCTGATCGTCAGGGCAGCGACGGCGCCCTGACCCTCCATCAGGACGTCCGTCTCTACGCCTCGACGCTAAGTCCCGACGCCATGCTGCGAGTGGCCGTGCCACCGGGACGCTACGGCTGGCTGCACGTGGTACAGGGGGCAGCCACCCTGCAGGGCCGTCCACTGCAAGCGGGCGATGGCGTGGCAATCGCAGAGGAGCACGCCCCGTTGGAGCTCAAGACCACGCAAGGCGCCGAGGTGCTTTTCTTCGACCTGGCCTGACCATGCCGGCCAGCCGACGTTCTCTCACGCCGGGCACGCATCAGCAGTGGTAGATTTACGCCATGAAAGCCCGCAAATCGCCCTCCCTGTCCAGCACGCAGTTCCGTCAGCTGCTGTCCGTCGTCATGCCTGCTGTGAAGGCGGCAGGCGAGCTGACGATCAGGCGTCAGCGCCGCATAGCGATCCAGCACAAGCTCGACGGCAGTGAGGTCACCACGGCCGATCGTGCGGCTGAGCGCCTGCTGCGCAAGAGTCTCGGGGCCGCCTGGCCCGACGACTCAATACTCGGTGAGGAATACGGTGGCAGCGTCGCGCAACGCGGCCGCTCGTGGCTGATCGATCCGATCGACGGCACCGCCTCCTATGTACTCGGCCTCGGCACCTATGGATCGATGCTATCGCTGCTAATCGACGGCAAGCCCGTGTTCGGCTGCATCCACCTGCCGGCGATGGGCGAAACGACCTACGCGGCGGTTGGCCACGGCTGCTGGTTGCAGCCCGACAGCGGTCGCCCACGGCAGGTACATGTCGCGCCGCCGCGGCCATACGCGAAGGCGAACACCGGACTGACCAGTTACAAGCAGACCGACCTGTTCCGACCGCCAGGCCCCTGGCAGATCTCCAAGCTGATCGGCAGCATCGGCCGCGTCCGTCTGGTCGGTGACTGCGTCCAGTACGCGCTGCTGTGCCGAGGGGAACTCGATGCGGCGGTCGACCCCAGGATGAGCGCCTGGGACATCGCGGCGCTGGTCGTCTGCGTACGCGAAGCCGGTGGCTCGGTCAGCGACTTCTCTGGAAGCGAGGACAACCTGCTACAGGCGTCCACTTTCGTTGCCGCCAGCAGCAGCACACTGCGTCGAGCGATGTGCCGGCAGCTCGCTCCACGCAAGGCGGCCGCGACTTAAACCGGCTGCGTCCGACTAGCCGATAACGTTCAACTCGAGCAACGGCCGCCCTTCGAGCACCCGCTCGAACATCAGCGGCGTCAGATCCACGGACACGTAACGCCCCAGCGTGATGCGCTCGGCCAGTGCCCGCCCCACGGCAGCGGCTTGCTGGATGCCGTGACCCGAAAAGCCATTCATGAAGTGCAGGTTCGAAACCTCAGGGTGCGGACCTACGATCGCGTTGTGATCAAACGTACTCATCTCGTAGTAGCCGGCCCACGCGCGCTCGAGCCTCGCCTCCTCGAACGCCGGTACCCGTGCTGCCAGCGCCGGCCAGAACTCGGTTTCGAAGGGTCCGATATCCGGCTCCAGCGGCAAGTCATCCGCGTCATCGGCAGGCACGACGCCGCCAATGAAACACGACCCTTCCGGCCGGATCCACAGTCCGCTGGTGTCGATAAGCAACGGGAACCGCGGCAGCGGCGTCGGACAGGAGATCACGAACACGGTCCGGCGACGCGCCCGGACCGGCAGGTCTATGCCCGCGAAGCCGGCGACCCGCCGCGCCCAGGGTCCCGCGGCGTTGACCGCCACGTCACAAGGCAGACGGGCGCCATCGGCCAGCAGCACCGCCGTGACGCGATTGCCCACCCGCTCCATCCCGACCACCTCACCGCGCAGGTAGCGCACGCCCTGGCTGCGTGCCTTGCGGGCGAACGACGTCAGCAGCCTGTAGCCGTCGAACCAGCCCTCGCCGCTGAGCCCCAATGAGCCCAGCTCGATGTCGCCAACCTCCAGCCACGGAAAGCGCGCAACGAGCGCAGCTGGGTCCAGCAGCGCCACGTCGGCGCCATGCTCAAGCTGGATTCGGTTCGCCTCCCGCAGCACCGGCGCGGCCGCAGCACCTGCCAGATAGAGGTAGCCGCCCTCGTGGAAACCCACGTCAGGGCGGTCGTCATCGACCGCCAGAGCCTCAGCACTGCGACGCAGGAATTCGAGACTCCACTGAGAAATTCGGATGTTGACCGCAGTGGTGAACTGCTGGCGGATCGACGCCGCTGACAAGGCCGACGAGGCTTCCCGGTACATCGGGTCGCGCTCCACCACCGTGACGGCGAGCCCTGGCTGCAGATGGGTCAGCCAGTAAGCGAGCGCCGAGCCCATCACGCCGCCGCCGACGATCACGATGTCCTGGCCTGCCTGCTTCATCGCGCGCTCCACGTAGTCCCGGCGCATCGTAGCCCAAGCCGGCACAGGAGACCGGGAAAGTCCCGCAGGTGCCGTTATCGGCCCGGCGCGCTACGATGACGCCTGCTACGAACCACGGACACGACCCGCCATGAGCATCCATCCGACCGCAATCATCGAGGACGGCGCCACGCTGGGGGTCGACTGCGTGATTCACGCCCACGCAATCGTCACGCGGCACTGCACTCTCGGCGACGGCGTCGTCGTGCATCCGTTCGCGGTAATTGGCGGCGACCCGCAGGACCTGGGCTTCGATACGACCATCGCGAGCTTCGTCCTAGTGGGCGCACGCACCGTACTGCGCGAGCACGTCACGATCAACCGTGCCACCAAGGCCGACGGCGCCACCGAGCTCGGCGCCGACTGCTACCTGATGGCTGGCAGCCATGTCGCCCACGACGGCCGCCTTGGCGATCGGGTCATCCTGGCCAACTCGGTGCTGCTGGCCGGCCACGTCTCTATCGGCGAACGGGCATTCGTTGGCGGCTCCGCCGCAATGCACCAGTTCTGCCGGATCGGCGAGAGCGCGATGGTGGGCGGGCTCGCCCGAATCACACGCGACATCCCGCCGTTCACGATGGCGACCGAGCGCGACGAGCTGATTGGCCTGAACGTCGTTGGACTGCGCCGCCGCGGCTTCAAGACGGCGGTGGTTAGTGAGATCAAGCGCGCCTACCGTGAGGTATGCCGTTCTGCGGGTAACCCGCGGGAACTCGCCGCAGCGGCGTTAGCCAGCGGTACCTACGCCTCTGACGAAGCGCGCCGGTTCCTGGATTTCTTCGCAGGCGGCAAGCGTGGCTTCCTACGCGCGCAGCGCGAAGTTGCGGAGCCAGTCGCCGACTAGCCCCATCGGCTGGGTCAAGGCACGTCGAGGAAGCCAAGCACCGCGCGGTTGAATGCCGCCGGCGTCTGCAGCATGCCAAAGTGACTCGCCCCTGGAAGCAGCAGTAGCTTGGCACCAGGAATCGTCCGCGCGAGGTAGCGCGTGTGTGAGCCGCGGATCGCTTCCTCATGCAGCCCGTCGCAGACCAGCGTTGGCGTCGAGATCTGCGCCAGCTGCGCGCGCGTGTAGCGAGGTTCCGCGGCCCACATCACCTGGATCTGCGCCACAAACGAATCGAACTCACGTGGCGTCGGCGACAGGCGTTCATAGTCGCGGGCAGCCCGCTCTATGTAGGCTGCGAACACCGGCTTCTTCTCAACATTCGGATAGACGCCGCCGGGATCGCTATTGGCGCCATAAAGCACCATGCGCCGCAGGCGTTCGGGGTGCCGCATGGAGATATCGAGGCCGATGATGCCGCCGTCGCTCCAGCCAACGAGGTCGACCTGTTGCAACCCGAGCTGATCGAGTACCGCGAGCACATCGTCAGCCATGCCGCCGTACCCAAATGGTTCAACCGACCGTGAGCTGCGGCCATGCCCTCGACTGTCAATAACCGTCACCGAGAAGTGCGCGGCAACCAGGGCGGGCACCAGGTGCCCCCAGTACTCCGAATTGCCGAGCCCCCCGTGCAACAGGACGACCGGCCGGCCGGCGCCGAACTGGGCGTAGTACAGACTCACATCACGCACCACCGCAAGGCCGCTGCGGACGGGTACCGGCAAAGCCGGCGTGGCAGGCAAAGCTTGCCAGGAATGGGTAACAGGCGACGCATCAGCAAGGCGCGGCAGCACCAGCCCAAGACACGCGCCCAGAATGATTGCCGCGGTACGGATCTGCATGAATTGCGCTCCTGGCGTCGATTGACCGCAAGCCAGCAAGTAGCTCCGGCCCTTACAGTTTATAGGGCCACCGATGGCATTGCCGCGGTCTAAATGATCAAAAAGCTATTGGGGCATCCCACGGCAGAGCCGGCTTTGACAGCCCCGCCCGGGGTCGTGCCTAATTACCAGCCATTCACCCGTCCACGCCCTCTTGGAACTCTTTCTATGAAGAACACGCCGTGTGCCCAGGCCGCGCTAATGTCCTTAGTCGTCCTGTGCCCAACAGCAGCGATAGCTGCCGTGGACTCGTCCGGCGAACTACAAGAGGTCGTCGTGACAGCGCAGAAGCGTAGCGAAAGCCTGCAGAACGTACCGCTATCGATCACGGCGTTCAGTGCGGCCGATCTGGATACGCGCGCCATCAAGGGGTTCTTTGACTATGCGACGAGCGTGCCAAACCTCGGCTTCGGCGCCACCGGCGACGGCTCGGCGAACTCGCGTACGATCTCCATTCGCGGCGTCAGCGGCGACAATACTACCGGCTTCTATCTCGACGAAACGCCGCTGCCGGATTCTCTCAATCCGCACATTCTCGACGTCGAGCGCATCGAGGTCTTACGCGGCCCACAAGGTACTTTGTATGGCGCCCGCTCGATGGGCGGCACGGTGCGCATGATCAGCAAGCAGCCCGACCTCACCTCGTTCTCCGCGTCGCTGCATACGGGCGCCTCCACCACCAGCGGCACGAATGACCCAAACTGGATTGGTGAGGCCACGATCAACCTGCCCATCATCCAGAACAAGCTCGCGCTGCGCGCGAATGGCTTCTACGACCGTGAGGCGGGCTACTTCTCGCGTCGATGGCCGACAGTACCGGGCGGCTCGGACTACACGACGCTGCACAACATCGGCCGCAACGAAACCAGCGGCGGAGACCTATCGCTGCTGTGGAAGCCGACCGACGCACTATCGGTGACCGGCCGCCTGCTACATCAGGAAAGCGCCTACAACGGCTTCGCTCTGGCGGACGGCACGGCCACCAACCTGACGCCAAACAATTTCATGCAGACACGCCTGTTTGACATTGCTGAAGGCGGCAGCGATCGCTGGACGCTGTATGCACTGAACATCAAGTACGACACCGGCTTCGGCGAGCTTGTATCGTCAACGTCCTACTTCGACCGCCTGATCGTCGAGCGCGAAGACCAGTCGGACGTCGTGTCGTTCCTGTTCGGTCTGGACCCGCCGGTGGCCTCACAGATCACCGAGATCAAGCCTCTGCATCGCTTTGTGCAGGAACTGCGTTTCGCGTCGGCACTCAAGGGCCCGGTACAGTTCGTCGTCGGCGCCTACCTGTCCGAGTCCAACGGACAGTTCAACCCGGGCTACTACCCGCCAAATTATGTCGCTGGTCTCAACGCGATTTCCGGCTACGGCTCCGATCTGTTCTTCTATCAGAACTATCCCTCGACGATCCGCGAACCCGCGCTGTTTGGTGAAGTCTCGTACCAGGCGACCGACAAGCTCAAAATCACTGCCGGCGCGCGCTGGTACGAAATCAAGACCACCAGCTCGGGTATTGAGGCGGGGGCAGCCGCAGGTGTCGACCTGATCGACCCGCCGACCACGCTGACCAACGTTGGTGTCAACCCTAAGGTACAGGTCGACTACAAGGTGACCCCGAACGCCATGGTCTATGCGACTGCGGCGAAGGGCTTCCGCCCGGGCGGCATCACCCCCTCGGTGCCCACCGCGCTGGGCTGCGACGTCAACCTTGAGGCCATCGGCGTCACGCAGACCCAGGCGCACCGCTACAAAGCAGACAGCCTGTGGAACTATGAGGTCGGCTCGAAGACCTCATGGCTCGACAACCGGCTCACCGTGGATGGAGCCGTGTTCTTCATCGACTGGAAGGATCTGCAGCAGCAGATCCTGCTGCCCTGCGGCTTCCAGTTCCGCGCCAACGTCGGCGCAGCGAAGAGTCAGGGTGCGGAACTTGAGGTGCATGCCCGTCCAGTACGTGGCCTCGATGTTTCAGGGGGAATCGGCTTCCAGAAGGCGGTCATCACTCAGGCCAGTTCCGGGGGCGCCGTGTCGCCGCAGCAGGTCGGCGATCGCGTCTATCAGGTGCCGGACTGGACTGGCAACCTTTCACTGACGTACACGCACTCGCTGAACGCGAAGTACTCGGCGCTGTACAACATCGGCTACGCCTACATGGGCAGCAGCAAGAGCGCAAACAACGACCCGTTCAACCCGCGCGTGCGCGCACCGTACTCAATCGTCGACGGCAAGATCAGCGTGACGTTCGAAAGCTGGGATGTCTCGCTGGTAGCAAAGAACCTGACCAACGAACACGCAAATCTCGCCGATAACCGCTCGATCGCGGTCGAGATGCCAGGCCGCCCGCGCATCGTCACCAACCAGCCACGCACCATCGGCATCGACGTACGAAAATCATTCTGAGCTGGCCTGCCCGGCGGTCGTTGACCGCCGGGCAACTGCTTGCTCCGGGCCACTGCAGCGCGCACCGCCCTTTCTCGCCGCCGAGGATTTCCGATGACTCCCAGGCAGATCCTGCTATCGGCCGCCGTGCTGCTGCTCGCAAGCTGCTCGAAGGGCACGGCGCCGTCACCCGGCGCAGGCGCTACCCATTTCGGCGAGGTAGACGAGGCTAGACTCGTCGCGTCCGATCGCGAGCCGGAACAGTGGCTCTCACCTGGCCGTGACACAGGCGGCAGTTACTACTCCCCCTTGCAGGACATCAACGACGCTACCGTGCAGCGGCTTGGCTTCGCATGGGAGCACGCGCTAGGCACCAAGCGTGGCCTGGAGGCGACGCCAGTCGTGGTCGACGGCGTCATGTACACCTCCGGCAACTGGGGACGGGTCTACGCGCTCGACGCGGCGACCGGACGCGAGCTGTGGAACTATGATCCGGGCGTTGACGGCCAGTGGGGCCGCTACGCCTGCTGCGACGCGGTCAACCGCGGTGTGGTAGTACGGAGCGGCCGCGTGTACGTAGCCTCGCTGGACGGCTATCTGCATGCAATCGACGCCAGAACCGGACAGCGCATCTGGAAAGTAGACACACTCCCGGGCCGTGGCCCTGGCGACTTCCACTACTTCATTACCGGCGCACCGGTGCTTGCCGGCGAGATGGTCGTGATCGGTAATGGCGGTGGCGACTTTGCCGGCGCACGTGGCTCGGTCTCGGCTTTTGACCTGCGCAGCGGAGAATTCCGCTGGCGCTTCTACACGGTGCCGCGTGACCCGCGCCTCGGCCCTCAGGACCAGCCGCACCTAGAGGCCGCGCTAAAGACCTGGGACAAGAACTACCGCTGGGAATTCGGCGCGGGCGGATCGGTCTGGGACGGCCTGTCGTACGACCCGGAGCTGAAGCTCGTCTACTTCGGCACCGGCAACACCTCCCCCTACGACGTCGTCGACACCAGCAAGGGAGATCACGACGAACTGTACGCCGCCTCGATCATCGCAGTGCACGCCGATAGCGGCACCCTCGCCTGGTACTACCAGGAGATTCCCGGCGAAGGCTGGGACTACGACACGACCGCGAAGCTCGTGCTCACGGAGCTGCCGATCGGTGGCCAGCTGCGGCGCGTGCTGCTGCAAGCGAGCAAGAATGGCTTTCTCTACGTGCTTGATCGCGCCACGGGCGAGTTCCTCTCGGCTGCACCGTACGCTGCCGTCAACTGGACGGGCGGCATCGACCCAAAGACACATCGGCCGATCCCTGCCGCGGGCGCCGACTGGACGCACTCACCGAAGGTCGTGTTCCCGGGTGCCACCGGCGCACACAATTGGCAGCCGATGGCTTTCAGCCGCAAGACAGGCCTGACTTACATTCCTGTCATCGACATGCCCATGGTCTACGTAAACACGCAGAACCTGCGCGCAGGCCTGATCGAGGGTAACTTCAACCTCGCGTTCTTCGCCACTGAGGACTACGACCCGACAGGCCTCGCCGCGCTTTTTGGCAAACTGCCGCCGCTCGCCTCACTGGGCACCGCGGCCCCTGGGCCATTGCGCTCACGCGGGGTGCTGCGCGCAGTCGATCCCGTCAGCGGCAAGATAGTGTGGGAGCAGCAGACCGCCACCCCCTGGGACGGCGGCGTCATGGCGAGCGCTGGCAACCTCGTCTTCCGCGGTGACGCGGCCGGTACTCTGTCTGTCTACGCGGCAGACTCCGGCAAGCTGCTCAAGACAATCGACGTCGGCACCTCGATGATGGCAGCACCGATGACCTATAAGGTGAACGGCGAACAGTACGTCGCCATCATGGCCGGCTACGGCGGCGGCGTCCTTTACGCGCCGTTTCCCACCATCACTGCCGCCTACAAGTACGGCAACGCCGGCCGTATCGTCGCCTTCAAGCTAGGTGGCGGCCCGGTACCGAAGCCTTCCGTGGTTGCGGATTCGCCATTCGCCCAGCCGCCCGCCCGCTCGGCCACGGCGCAGCAGGTTGCCGAGGGCGAGGTTCTTTACAGCCGCTTCTGCGCCCGCTGCCACGCGATGGGGCGCGGCCTGCTGCCTGATCTACGCCGCCTCGCACCTGAGACACACCACATCTTCAACGAGATCGTGCTCAACGGCGCCTACCGCGCCAAGGGCATGGCCCGCTGGGACGACGTACTCAAGCCTAATCAAGTTGACGCATTGCACGGCTACCTGATCGAGCAGGCATGGCAAGCGTACGATGCTGAGCATGCCGCTGCCCACTAAGAGACCTAAGGACCTCCCATGACACGGCCATACCTCCGGATCCTCTGCACCTTGCTTGTCTGGCTACTGATCGCATCCTGCGCGCCCACCTCGACCAGTCCCGGCGTGCCGCCTGCACTGAAGCATTCGTGGGAGGTCAATTTCAACAAGGGCGATGGCGCTGCGGTGACGGCCCTGTACGCCGCCGACGCTGAGCTGATGATGTCTGGCAGCGAGACTGCGAAGGGCACTGCCGCGATCGCGGCTGCCATCGAGGCGATGATCAAGAGCGGGGCCAAGGCACATATCCTCTCGATCCAGAACGTCGGCGCGGGCGACGTGGCCTACGTCTCCGGCACCTACACGATCGACGACGGCAAGGGCGGACCGCTTATGGAGCGCGGCGGCTACGTCGAGGTATGGCGGCGCATAGACGGCGCCTGGAAGATAGTGATCGATATTAACGCCGCTGCCCCGCTACCGACGATCGCGCCGGCAACAGCTGCGGCACACTAGACCAACCAGGCCGCTGCCCGGCCCAGGCGCGCCCGCCCTCATGCCGAGCACCCCCGCCGCCGTCTACCCGCGCCGCATCGTCCTACTGCTGGCCGCGGCGATCTTTATTAACTACTTTGACCGGGGCAACCTCGCGACCGCAAGCTCTGTCATGCAGAGCGAGCTGGCCCTGTCCAACACCCAGCTTGGCCTGTTGTTCTCGGCGTTCTTCTGGTCTTACGCCCCGATGCAGCCGATCGCCGGCTGGATGGCGCAGCGTTATGACCTACGACTCGTACTTGGCGGCGGCCTCGCCTTGTGGGCACTGGCGACGACGCTGACGGGACTGGCGACCTCGTTCACGACGATTCTCGCGCTACGCATCCTGCTCGGACTCGGCGAGAGCGTTGCCTATCCCTGTAACGCCACCATTCTCGCGCAGCACGTGCCGGTGGGCGCCCGTGGCCGCGCTAACGGCATGGTCGCGGTAGGCCAATCGCTCGGTCCTACGGCCGGCACGCTGATCGGCGGACTGTTCATCGCCAGCTACGGCTGGCGATGGGCATTCATTGTCTTCGGCCTCGCTTCACTGCTCTGGCTGATTCCATGGCGCGCGGCAACGGCGCATGGAGAAGTCAGCAGTACCCTCGGGACAGACGCTCCAATCGGCTACCCGATGCTGCTGCGCGAGCGTTCTTTGTGGGGCACCAGCCTTGGGCACTTCAGTGGCAACTATGCCTACTACTTCATGCTCAGCTGGCTACCGATGTGGCTGGTGCGCGTCCACGGCCTGAGCCTCCCGCACATGGCCACCGTGGGCGCGCTGGTGTATGGCGTACAGGCCGTCGTCGCCCCCACTGTCGGCTGGGTCTGCGACCGCCTCGTCCGCAGCGGGGCGCATCCCGATCGCGTCTTCAAGACGACCATCATCGCCGGTCATTGCGGCGTCGCGGCGACGATGGCGGCCTGCATCGTCGCAGGCCCCAGCCTCGCGATCGCGCTACTGCTCGTAGCGGGGCTGTTCTTCGGCATGCAGAGCGCGCCGCTAGGTGCAATCTCGCAAACACTCGCAGGGCCGCGCGCCGCCGGGCAGTGGATGGGGGTGCAGAACCTGGTCGCCAACATGGCAGGTGTCACCGCGCCGCTCGTCACCGGCGTCGTCGTAGATCGTACCGGTCACTTTGGCACCGCGTTCGCGATCGCAGCGGGGGTCACGCTACTCGGTGCTTTCGCCTTCGGCCTCGTCGTACGCCGCGTACAGCCAATTCAGTGGGTGGAATCCCGCTAGCGACCCGCCTCGCTGAGATCGCCCACGCGCTTGTCACCGAGCAGCATCATTGAGACGATAGTCACAATGCTCGCCCCTGCCATGTAGAGCGAAATGCCGAAGGTGCTGTGGGTACGCCGCAGGATCTCCATCGCTGCCACCGGCGCGAGCCCGCCGCCGAACATGGAACCAATCTGGTAGCCAAGCGACGCACCGGAATAGCGCACCCGGGTACGGAACATCTCGCCGAATAGCGCCGCTTGCGGGCCATACATCAGCCCGTTCAGCGTCACCGCCGTCATGATCGCAAGCGTGATCAGCACTGGCGAGCGGGTTTCTATCAACGGGAAGAAAGCAAATGCCCACAGCCCGGTGAGCACGGCGCCCGTCACGAATACCCGGCGGCGGCCGAACTGATCCGAAAGCTTGCCAAACCAAATCAGTGTCGGCGCCATTACGCCACTGGAAATCATGACCGCCGTGAGCAGCGTCGACTGCGGCAGCCCAAGCCCAATCTCCTTACTGGTGCCATACGCCATCACGAACGTGATGGCGATATAGAACGAAACCTGCACGGCAATGAAGGCCCCCGCAGCAAGGAAGATCTGCTTGGGGTGCGTGACGAACGCATCGATGATCGGCGAGCGGCCACTGGGCGCCTCGACGCCCTCGCGCTGCGCCGTGCCGCTGGCCGCCCGCTGTATCGAGTCCTCGCGTTCGGCCTTCATCTGCCGGAAGGCCTCAGTCTCTTCGACGCGCCGATGCACATACCAGGCCAGCGCAACGAGGCCCAGGCTGAGCAGGAACGGAATCCGCCAGCCCCACGTCAGGAACGCCTCGTGGCTCATCGTGGCACCCACGACGAGGAATGCGAGGTTCGCGAGCACCACGCCTGCCGGCGCGCCGACCTGCGCGAAACTGCCGTAGAAGCCACGCTTCTCCGGCGGCGCACTCTCCACGACCAGCAGCATCGCCCCGCCCCACTGGCCGCCAATTGCCAATCCCTGCATAAAGCGCAGTACGACCAACAAGGTCGGCGCCGCGACCCCGATGGACGCATAGGACGGCAGGCAACCGACCAGGGCCGAGGACACCCCCATCAACACCAACGCCGCCGTAAGCGCCGCCTTGCGGCCCGCCCGATCGCCGAAGTGCCCGAAGAGAATCGCTCCAACCGGGCGAGCAAGGAAGCCAACCGCAACGGTACTGAATGAGGCCAACAGCGCGATCGCCGCCGGCATCGTTTTCGGGAAGTACAGGGTCGGAAACACCAACGCCGCCGCGGCACCATACAGATAGAAGTCAAACCATTCGATGCTGGCCCCGGCGAGGCTCGTCAACGCCAGCTTCCCCATCGACTTTGTGGACGGCACCGCGGCGTTCAACGCGCAGCTCCCGTGTCGTTGCGAAACACCCGCCCATCCTTCATCACGAACACCGGCGTCTCCAGCTGGTGAATATCCTTCAGAGGATCACCACGGACCGCCATCAGGTCCGCACCGGCGCCTTCAGCGATGCTCCCAATCTGGCCAGCCTTGCCCAGCAGCTCGGCGGCCCGCGTCGTTGCAGTCTGGATGGCCTGCATCGGCGTCATGCCGTACTCGACGTAGTACGCGAACTCCTGCGCGATCGACTCACTCCAGGGAAATCCGCCGACGTCGGTGCCGAAGGCAATCTTGACGCCGGCCTTGAGCGCTTTGCGGAAGGAAACTTCGTGTGTCGCCGTGCGCTTGCGATCACGCTGGCCGCTGGCCGTGTCGGCGGGGTCCCAGTCCTTGAAATACACCGCCACCGTGGGCACGTACCACGTCCCCTGCCGCAGCATCTGCTGGATCTGCGCATCGCTAAGCTCGAGTCCGTGCTCAAGCGTATCGCAGCCACCATCAAGGGCCCGCTGCAGCCCGATGCCGTTATAAGCGTGGCAGGCAACTTTGCGGCCCCAGCCGTGGGTCTCGTCGACGATCGCGCGCAGCTCCTCGACCGTCAGCGTCGGCTGCGAAACAAGATTACCCGCAGCATCGAGCCACGAGCGATGGGTCATGTAGACCTTGATCCAATCCGCACCGTGATCGAGTTGCTCGCGCGCGGCCTTGCGTGCCTCGACAGGACCATCAATCAGCTGCGCGCCCTTAGGCACTGAAACCTCTGGCGCATAGTCCTCCAGCGGATAGCCCCCGGTCGTGGAGATCGACACGGTTGACACCAGCATATGAGGACCGGGAATGATGCCCGCCTCGATCGCCTGCTTGATACCGACGTCGCCGTAGCCGGCACCCTCGGTCTCGACATCACGAATCGTCGTGAAGCCCTGCTCGAGCGCACGGCGGACCGCGACGGTCGCGCGAGCGACCCTAAACGCCAGCGGGTGCTTGAGCAGCTGCGCGTCGTAGCCCCCCTCCGCCGGCACTTCGCCCTGCAGGAAGATGTGCGTATGGGTATCGATCAGCCCCGGCAGCAGCGTCGCATCGCCAAGATCTAGCACCTGCGCGTCACGCGGCAGGTCGGGCGATCCCCGATCGCGAATCGCCACAATGCGTCCGCCACGGACGACGACCGCAACGCCCGTCCTGGCCTTCGCGGCGACTCCGTCTATCAGCGCCGCAGCAAGCACGACCGTCGACCGTTCGACGGCAGGAGCCCCCTCGGCCACAACGGCGGTGGTGGCCATGCACGCGGCAAGCAGCGCCCAGCCCATCAAGCGCCGAGCTCTCACAGGTCCACCTTCGACGGCGCGACGATCGGCGGCCACTCCTGCGACGCGCCCTCGAACAGGCTGACGGTCTTCTCGAGGCGCCGCGTGCCGTCGTGCACCGCAATCGTATGCGGCTTGCCCGGCTCGTAGCCGGTCCACAGCGAGACGCCCGCGTAGGCACCATCCTTGCGCAGGATGTAATAGGTCATGTCGACATACAACAGGCGACCCTTGTCACCGTTGTAGTTGCGCACGATGCGCTTCAACGCATCCATGCCCGCCTCAAACGGCGTCATGCCCCGGCGCATGTTCTCGATAATGGTGTGGGCACCGGCGACGCGGATGTTCTCCTCGCCACTGCCGGTAGCGCCGGCGGAACCTACATCCTGATCGGTGTAGCAGCCGGCACCTATGATCGGCGAGTCCCCGAGGCGGCCCGGAATCTTCCAGGCAAGGCCACTGGTGGTCGTGCAACCGGACATGTCGCCGTTCGCGGCAAGCGCCGAACAGTGAATCGTGCCAGTCGGCGGGAACATCACCTTGTGGATCGCCGCCTGGCGTACCGCAGGATCGATTCCGAGGTCCTGGGCGACCGCCTGCAGGCGTTGGTAGTACGCCGCGCCCTCGTCTGACTTCAGGCGGTCATGGAAGCGTTCGCGCCAGCGCGGATCGGCAACGCCAGGCCCCCACCAGTCGGCGTGAGACTCCTTCCACAGCAACCAGACCTTGCGTGACTCGTCGGTCAGCAGATCCTGGCGCTTCAGGCCGCGGGCGACCGCGAAGCGCTCGGCGCCTTCGCCGACCAGCATTACATGACCCGAATGCAGCATGATCTCGCGCGCGAGCTGGGCCATGCTGCGAATGTTGCGCACGCCGCCCGCGCTGCCGGCCCGACGGGTCGGGCCGTGCATGCAGGAGGCATCGAGCTCGACGACACCCTCCTCGTTCGGCAGCCCGCCGTAGCCTACGCTGTCGTCTTCAGGGTCGTCCTCGGGGCCGCTGACGACCTTGATGGCCGCTTCCAGCGTGTCGCCGCCGCCCTTCAGGAACTGGTACGCGCCCTCCAGGTGCTCGTAGCCGTTACCGGCCGAGACGATGATCGGCTTGGACTTCGCCTGCATGAGTTGCTTGGGAAGGGCTTCGGTTGCCGACGCGGCTGACGCGCCCGCCGTTCCCAGCGCACCCAGCGCGATGCCCGACACAAAATCCCGGCGTGACAGCGTCATCATGCATCCCCTCGTGAAAGCGATTTGGCCACTGTAATGCAGCCGACGGCAGGGTGCACGTCGCAGGCACGAGCCACACCCCGGTCGCCCCCCGGCAGCGGGGATATCCGCAAGAACCGGAGCGCGGCAAACCCGGTTATCGCCGTAATGTGCATCCCCTCGCCCTTCCACCGGGGACTACAATGTCGCTCTTCCGCACCCTCCGGCAGCCGATGACTACCGACGCACAGCGCTGGCAGGCGATCAGGACGCGCGACGCGAGCTGCGATGGCGTCTTTTACTACGGCACGCTGTCGACCCGCGTCTTCTGCCGGCCGTCGTGCGCCGCGCGCCCGGCGCGACGCTCCGGCGTGGAGCTCTTCGACTCGACCGCCGCAGCGACAGCGGCAGGGTTCCGCGCCTGCAAGCGCTGCAAGCCTCTGGATTCACGCGACCCGTTGGCGGTGCGGCTGGAAGCCGTCGCCAGGCACATCGCGGCAAACGCAGCGGAGCCTTTGCCGTTAGCGCGACTCGCGGCGCTGGCGTCGCTTTCCCCGACGCACTTCCAACGCGTCTTCAAAGCCCACTTCGGCGTCAGCCCACGCAGTTACCAGGACGGACTACGGCTGGCACACCTGCGCCAGGAGCTGCGCAGCGGCGATTCCGTACTCGCGGCGATCGCCTCGGCCGGCTACTCATCTGGCAGTCGCGTCTACGGCGAGGCGGCCCGGAACCTCGGCATGAGTCCCTCGGCCTACCGCGCCGGCGGGGCACACGAAACCATTAGCTATGCCTGCCGCCAAACGAGCCTCGGGCCATTGATGATGGCAGCAACCAGCAAAGGCGTGTGTTTCGCGGAATTCGGCGAATCCACCGCCACGCTCCTCGCCAAGCTAGGCGCGGAATTTCCTGCCGCGACGCTGGAGCCGTCGCCGCAGCACGGTGCCGCAGCACTCGACGCGTGGATGCAGGCACTTGCCGCGCACCTCCACGGCCACATACCACGGCCGGACATTCCCCTGGACCTGCGCGGCACGGCGTTTCAGGTGCGCGTCTGGCGCTTCCTGCTGGGACTCGCGCCGGGCGAAGTCATCAGCTACACGGAACTTGCGCAGGCCATCGGCACACCGAAGGCCGTTCGCGCGGCGGCGTCTGCCTGCGGCGCGAACCGGATCGCCGTGCTCATCCCCTGCCACCGCGTACTGCGTGGCGACGGCGGTCTGGGCGGCTACCGCTGGGGCCTGGATCGCAAGCGCACACTGATCGACCAGGAACGCAGCCGAGCGCGCGTAGCAGATCCGCGCGGATAGTGGAGCTGCAGGCCGCGACTGCTAGCTGCCGCTGAGGCCGGCGCTCAACGCCTAGCGAGCGGTGAACGCGTGCTATAACGCCCCGGTTTCAGTCATCGCGCAGCTTCACCTGCAACTCACGCCGCTTGTAGTCGATGATCAGCGTGTCGAGCCGACCGAGCACGTCCATACCGATCAACACGGCAGGTTCCTTGGTCATCTTCCAGTGCTGAAAGATGTACAAGTCGCCCGCGGTGAAGTGCGCGCCGCGGATGGTGACCCCCCCAAGCTCGATCGGCGGCGTGATGACCCGATCGCCACGCTGCACGTCCATCGTCGCGCCTGTCACCTCGTCGGCGGCGATGTCCGCCGACTTCAGGTGACGGACCAACGCATCGCGAAATGCCTCGTTAGCAAGCGTCCCCTGGCCGCCCGTATCGATGATCGCCTTGGCATGCACGGCGCCGATCTTGACGTCCGCAACCAGCAGCAACCCGCCGACGATCTGTACCGGCACGGTCAGGAAACCTGGCTGCGGCGGATCAGCATGCGAGCGCGAGATCCGGATCTTGTCATGGCGAAAGTCGATGAAAAGACGCTTGTCCTGCAGGCCTTCGGTGCCGAGGATGCCGTCGGCGCCGCCCAGTGCGTCGTAGATGATCGGTACGCGCTTGGAGTGCAATTCCAGGTCGCCCACGACGATGCTGTCGACCTTGATCGTAGGCACCACACGCGTGCCGGTCACACCGCGCAAATTAACCGACGAATTCGCTTCGGGCGGGAGCCCCAGTGTCGCGGCAACCTTGGCCGAGACGGCCGAACTGGTGGCACCGGTATCGAGCACGAGCCGAAACGGACCCTGATCATTGATCAGCACCGGTGCCCAAATCCGGCCAATGCGGTCACGCAGCGTCGGCGCCACGTAGCGCGGCTCAGGGGCCTCAACGACGATCTCCCCGACGTTGCCCGGAGAAACCTTCGGCAGGGCCTGCTCGGGCTCCTCGGCCCACGTCGCGAACACGGCAGCCGCCAGCACGAGCGCAGGCGCGTCGCGTAACAGCCAGCGGGCGACCATTCCTGGCCTGATTGACCTCAAGGAGCCCCCCAGGGAGTTCCCTCCCCCCAAACGTGCACCATGACCCCCACCAGTATAAGGCCGGCCCTCAGGAACCGGCACGACTCGCCGCGTCACGCGCTCCCCCGGCCGCACACGCCGTCAAGGCCGGCCAGGAGCGAAGAGCGCTGTAAATGCTGCCCATCCGGCCGCGCGCCTGACATTATGCGCAGGCACCGCTTTGGACGATTGCTCTGCTGCTGAGGAATTCACATGCGCCATCTGCTGCCCCTGGCCCTGATCCCCCTCCTGCTACTGCTGGGCCAAGCCCGCCTCGCACACGCCGCGCCGAACGCCGGCGGCACCGCGGACACGGTTTACCGCAACGGTCGTATCTATACGGCTGACAAGGCCGACCATGTACACGAGGCGGTCGCTATCCGCGCCGGCCGCATCATCTATGCGGGCTCCTCAGTCAAGGTAGAGCCCCTCATTGGCCCGACAACGCGGATCGTAGACCTGCATGGACGGTTCGCGATGCCCGGCCTGATCGACGCCCACATGCACCCCCTGGAGGGGGGTGCACGCCTGCTCAGGTGCAACCTGAACTACGAGCGCCTCACGGTGCCACAGTTCCAGGCCCGCATTCAGGCCTGCCTGGACGCCGAGCAAGACCGCGAGCCGGACAGCTGGATGGAGGTCGTCAGCTGGTTCCAGCAGGGCATGCTGCCGGCGGGCGTCGCCATCAGCCACTCCACAATCGACGGCCTGCGCACCAAGCGCCCGATCCTGGTGCATGACTCGTTCGGCCATACCGTGCTCGCCAACGGCCGGGCGCTCGCACTCGCGGGCATCACCCACGCAACGCCTGACCCTGCCGGCGGAAAATTCGACCGTGATGCGAGCGGCGAGCCTAACGGCCTGCTGGAGGACGCGGCATTCGTGCCATTCGAGCCGCTGCTACCAACACCCAGCCCCGCCCAGAACATCGCCGCTGCCCGTGCGGCGCTCGCGGCGTTGGCCAAGCAGGGCGTGACTTCCGCACTGGATGCCGATGCACAGTTGGCGACACTGGATGCATTCGCGGTGCTCGATCGCGGCGGGGAGTTTACTGCGCGTCTGCATTTCGCGATGCACATCGACACGACTGACGACGCGAACCCCGCCGCTGCGGTGGCGCGCGTCGTGGACGCACGCCACCGCTTCGACCGCGCCCCGCTCGAAACGACCCCGCACATGACGGTGCGCAACGCCAAGCTCTATCTGGACGGCGTAATTTCTGGTCCCGCGTTCACCGGCGCGATGATCGAGCCGTACTGGGTCAACACCGGCACCGCCGCGATGCCGCACTGGCAGCCGGGAACCGACAATGGACCGGCCGTCTATCACGCAGCCCCGGTGCTGGCGGATATCCTCACGCGCCTCGCCCGCGCCGGTATCGACCCGCACATGCACGCCGATGGCGACCTCGCGGTGCGCGCCGGCCTCGACGGCATCGCCGCGATGCGCAAGGCCGTGCCTCACAAGGACATCCGGCCAGCAATCGCCCACGACGAGAGCGTCGCGCGCGCAGACTTCCCGCGCTACAAGACCCTGGCCACGTTCCCAGTGCTTTCTTTCCAGTGGGAGAAGCCCGCACCGGATACCGTCGAGCAGTTGCGCGACTACTTCGGGCCCGACCGCGCTTCGATCGTCGAGCCGGCAGGCTTGCTGCAGGCCGCCGGCGCGCCCGTGGCATTCGGCAGCGACTGGCCGGTCGATACGCTGAACGAATGGTTCGCACTAAAAGTCGCGGTCACGCGTACCAATACCCCGGAGTCGGGCTACACCGGCAGACTCGGCATCGACCCTGGCCTCTCGCGGCTACAGGCATTGCGCGCAGCGACCATCGTGGCCGCGCGTGCCCTTCACCAGGATCAGGAAACCGGGTCTCTGGAGCCTGGCAAGTTCGCCGACCTTATCGTGCTCGACCGCGACCCGACCCAGATCCCTGCCGAGGACATAGCCAACGTCCGCGTGCTGGAGACGGTCGTCGGCGGGCGGACAGTTTACTCGGCCGACTGAAGCGCTACCGGGCGCTCAGCCGCGCAAACGCCGCCAGAGCGCCCTCCCAAGAAAGCGGGCTTTGGTCGCGACGTCAAACGTCGCGAGGGTCGTGCGCACGGTGCCATCGGTGAAACGCGTGCGCTTCGAATAGTCGATGCGCACGTCCACAAATACCGGTCGGTCGGTCGCCGCAATGGCCAGCGCGGCGGCAATGCCGGCGACGACGTCGGCGTCATTCTCAATAGCGACGTGCTGTGCCCCGACCGCGGACGCAAGCGCAGCCACACCCAGCGGCGCCAGCACCGAGCAGGTCTTTCTATTCAACGGAATCTGCTGTGCCTGCGCGATCTGCGCCAGCTCCCCATCGTTGAACACGAACCAGACGATGCCGAGCCCGCGGCCCACTGCCGTCAGCGACTCCAGCCCGGTCATCCGCAATGCACCATCGCCAACGATACCGACCACCGTGCAGGCAGGTGCCGCGAGCTTCGCGCCAATCGTCGCGGGCACGCAATAACCCATGCAATTGAAGTCAGTCGGCGACAGGAATGTGCGGGGCTCCAGGATAGGCATCAGCTCAGCAGTCAAGAACGTGTGATTACCATCGTCGGCCACGATAATCGCCGAACGTGGCAGCGCCGCTCGCAACGCCGTAAAGAACGCGCCTGGATTCACTCGTCCTGCCGAATCATGGCGCCGCCACTCGTCCAGATACGCCGCCTTATCCGCCGCGATCGACTGGGCCACACGTCGCGTCCGCTCATGCACGGACGCGGGCGTTGAACCCAGCGCCTCGAGCAAGCCTGCAAGCGTCTGGGCCGCGTCGCCAACGAGCGCAACGGCAACCGGGTAGTTCGCCCCCATGACGGCTGGATTAATGTCGATGTGTACCAAGTTCTCCGGAACACGCGCGCCGTAGCTGCCGGTCGGAATCTCCGCGAAGCGTGTTCCTACCGCGAGCAGGCAGTCACACTCAGCAAAGGCATGAACCCCTGCAGGTGTTGCTGACGGGCCCAGCGCAAAGGACGCGTGCAGGGGGTGGTCTGCCGGAAAGCTAGACAGACCCTGCAGCGTGGTCGCCACCGGTGCGCCGAGGCGCTCTGCAATCGCCTGCAGCTGAACACCTGCGCCCACGGCACCCCAGCCGCAGAAAATTCCCGGCGCACGAGCAGCGGCAAGCAGCGCCGCGGCTCGCGTCAAATCAATAGCTGTCGCTTGGGGAGCAGGCGTGGCGAGTGGCACGGGCAAATTGCCAGCATCGCCGCGAAACAGCTGCAGATCGACGGGCACCTCGACGTAGACCGGCCCCGGCTCGCCGCTCGTCGCGAGCGCATACGCCGCCTGGATAGCCGGTGCGATTTCCGCGTGGCTACGAGCGAGCCAGGTGCCCTTGGTAATTGGCCGCAACAACGCGTGCTGATCAATATCATGCAGCTGGTAGCGGCGACCCGTATCCCGGCGCACCCCGCCGGAGATGACCAACAGGGGGATGCCGTCCAGAAACGCCTCGCCGATGCCGCTAGCTGCGTGAGTGAGTCCAGCGGCGGGCACCACCACCAGCGTCCCCACGCTCTCGCCGAGGCGGCTCACCGCGTCGGCCATGAAGGCTGCACCACCTTCGTGCGCAACCAGCACCGGCGTGATCGTCGTCGACATCGCGAGCTGATCGTAGATCTCGGTGTTGTGCACACCGGGAATGCCGAAGGTGTAGCGGACACCGAGCGACTCGAGCGTCTTGCGGACGATTTCAGCGCCGGTGAGAGTCATCGATCCTCCTCCGTCCGGGGAGCCCACTAGTCGCGACTAGTGGGCCGCCGGAAGCTCGTGGACCACCCGACCATTGAACACCGTCATCAGCACCCGTGTCTCGTGCAATGTAGAAGGCGGCACCGCGAGCACATCGCGGTCAACGACCACAAGATCCGCCCGCTTGCCCACCGCGATCGTGCCGGTGCTCTGCTCCAGGAACAGCTGGTAGGCCGCGACCCGAGTCCGCGCGGCGAGCAGCGTCGCAACATCAAGCGTCTGGGCGGGAACCATCGGCGTCGAGGCCGCATCACCCGGGTCGCGCGACGTTGCGCCTACCTCCATGTCGTTCCATGGATTCTCGTCGGTGTAAAACCAGTCGCTGCCAGCGGCTATGGGAACTCCCGCCTCATGAAGGCTGCGGAACGGATACATCGCCGCCGCCAAAGTCGGCCCCATCGGCCCACTGGCCGTGTCCTTGAGATAATCGTAACCAGCGGGACCACCGATCGCACGCGGCGCAAGCCAGCCTTCCTGTAGGTTTGCGATCATGTGCAACTCTTTCATTCGAACCATATCTGCCGGATCGATCCACTGCAGGTGTGTCAGCGTGTGGCGGCAGCGCGGACAAGGGCCGTGCCTGCGCGCTTCGGCAACCGCATCTATGACTTGGCGCGCAGTACCATCGCCTATAACGTGCACGTATACGCTCAGTCCATTGGCTTCGGCAAGGCGCACCAGCTCGTTCATCTGGGGCTGGGTGTAATAGCCGTGCGTTGCCATGGGCGGCCGGCCCTTACCCGGCAGGATGTTGGCGAGGTTGTCTTCGCCATTGCCGTCGGCTATCACCTTGACGAAGTTCACCGTCACGTGTGGCGTCTGGTGGGCACGCTTGCCGGCTATCTTAGGAATCATTTTTCGGTAGGTGTCGGGCGCAACGGCGAAACCTATAGAAACATGCATGGACAGCTGCCCGGCGCGATCCAGCGCCTGGTACGCCGCCTCGATGTCATCGTCACCGAGCGCTTCGAACAGCGAAGTTATGCCGAGCGAATTGAGATACGGAATTGCCGTTAGAAACAGTTCTGCCGTCGATACCGAATAGGCAGAGTGATGCTGCACGTCGAGCAATACGCGCCACGCGGCAGCATCACGCAATACGCCATTGGGCGCCTTGGTGACTGGATCACGCCCAATACTGCCGCCGTCAGGATCTGCGGTGTCAGCCGTGATGCCGTAAGCGGCGAGCGTCTTTGAATTGACCCACACGGTGTGCGAGTCGCGCGCGATAAGCAGCAGCTTTCGCTCTGGCACCGCAGCGTCGAGCTGCGCGAGGCTCACTTCGCTCAAATGCGGATTGTCAGTGAAGTACCAGCCGTAGGCCACTACCCAGTCGCCGGCGGGTGCCGTCGCCGCGCAGCGGGCGAGCCGGGTGAAGTTTTCCTCGAGCGTGTAGCCAGCGACATTGCACAGGCGCCGGTTGAAGTACTCGCCGATCGCAGGGTGAACATGCGTATCACCAAGACCCGGCAGCAGCGTGTGTCCGTGCAGGTCGACGATCCGCGCGTCGCTGCCGGCCATCACCCGCACCTCTGCGTCAGTCCCGACGCGCAGTATCCGCCCGGCAGCAACCGCGACCGCGCTCGCCTGGGGGCGGGCGGGGTCGAGCGTGCGGACATTGCCATTCACGAACAGCAGGTCGGCACGCACCGTGGGCACCGCGGCGCCCACGCTCGTGGCCAACGCGGCCAACAGGCACAAACAGCTCAGTCTGCAGAAGATACGCATCGATGGAACTCCCCAGTGACGTCGTTCGGGCTGCTATTCATCGTCGCGGGGACAGCGCCAAGACGCCGCAGTCCCCCCAGGCAGCTATCGAGAAACCGTCTCGTAGCGGCTCCACGCGGCCGGGCACAACCCAGCAGATCGGAAAAGTCGCTGCTTCGCTACTGGCATCTACCGCCCTCCGCAGGACGATTTCTAGCGCTTCCGTCCAGCCGCCGCTCTACTCCGGACAAAACTTCTCTCCGCGTCAACGCGCCACGGGCTGGCACTCGCCACCTACGCGGAGCGCGTTCTTCGTGGCGGGCGCAGGCGGCGCCTGCGCCTTGATTTCGTCGTGAGCGACCCGCTGCAACGCGACCGCAACGGCCGACGACAGCCCGAGATCTGCGGCGGCTTTTTCGCCTGGGCCGAGCGTTAAAGGGTCTTGGTTCGTGATCAAGCCAAAGATCACCAGCGCCTCCAGATAGTAGCCCTCAGTGCTCGCATGGTACTGATCCTGCGCCCAGAGGTTCAGCTGACCGGATGCTATACCATCATAGGGATTGGCATCTGCCACTCCGGATGCGAACGCACGATTCCACGCCTCGCCTACCGGGATTACATCGTGCAGGTACGGTGACGCGTGCAGCGCCACGTTATTCCCCGCCCGTACGTCGAGCGCCATCTCAGACACGGGCCGTCCGTACCAGTGCCCATTCGCAAGGTAGGTCTGGTCGGCACGCGACCACGTCGCGTTCAGGTGGACGACGACGCCGGGGTTGCGACAATGGAACAGCTTGGCGAGCCGACCGGCATAGTCGGCGAGCATTGATGAGTCCCCGGGATGGTCCCGATCGAGCGTGCTGTAACCGCTGAGCACGATCTCGTCCCAGGAACGGTCGAGTAATAGCCTTTTTTCGTTGAAGTGGTGATCGAGCCCGACCCCAGGAACGGCCTCCATGCTCACCTGGAAGTCGAGGCCCGCCGCTTGCGTGAAGCGCTTGAACAGCGCGGGCACCCCACTCATCCCGGTTCCGTTCAGGTCCGCGACCGTCGCGGGCAGGTAACTCTTGACGATGGAGCCCTCGCCGTAGAAAAAGCTATTACCTACGAACAACACCGTCGTCGCAGGCGCAACCAGTGGCAGCAGTAGCCCACCCAGTGCCGCTAGCAGCAGGCTAAGCGGCCTCGCGGGTGAGCAATCGGCTCGATCAGGCGACTTCGTGGGGTCGTGGAAACGGCTCATCGTGCCTCGCAAAAGCTGTCATTTCGCGACTCATAACCGTTGTCGGGCATGGGCGCCAGCCGAGGCTAGCATGTTTGGCGAAACGCTCTAGACACACAACCCGGTGGCGCCGATCAGCGCGGGCGGCTAATGTCCGCCATGGAACATTACGACTGGATCTGGGCATGGAAGAATTCGACGTCTGCGTGATCGGCGGCGGCATGGCGGGCGCCTCGGTGGCGTACTACCTTGCGCCACACGCACGGGTGCTGCTGCTGGAACGGGAGGCACACGTCGGATACCACAGCACCGGGCGCTCTGCGGCGCTCTTCTCGCCACAGTACGGCAGTCTCACGATCAGGCGCCTAACGGCAGCCACAAGTCACTTCATGACCTCGCCACCGGCGGGCTTCGCAGCCGATGCATTGCTGACCCCGCGCGGATTCATGATGGTAGGGACCGATGCACAGCGCGAGGCGCTGGAGAAACTGCAGTCGCTGGCCGATGCCACGGGAAGCCCACTGATCCGACTCTCCGCCGACGAATTACGGGCACGCGTCCCAGTTCTACGACCAGGTATCTTTGACTGGGCCGCGCTCGACAATAGCGCGATGGACATGGACGTCAACGCGATCCTGCAGGGCTTCCTGCGCGGCGCACGCGGCCATGGCGCCAAAGTCGCGACCGGCGAGGAACTGCTGGCGCTGGAGCGGCAAGGCGCGCTCTGGCGCGCGCGCAGCACATCCCTTGAGTTCAAAGCGACGATCGTCGTCAACGCATCCGGAGCCTGGGCGGACGAGATCGCGGCTTGTGCCGCGATCGCACCGCTCGGCCTGACCCCGAATCGCCGCACCGCGTTCAATTTTGACCCGCCCGCCGGCACCAACGTCGCTAGCTGGCCGATGATCATTGACGCCGCCGAGCGTTTTTACTTCAAGCCGGACGCCGGCCGGTTGCTCGGCTCGCTGGCCGAGGAAGAACCTAGCGCCGCCTGCGATGCGCAGCCCGACGACCTGGATGTCGCTGTGGCGGTAGATCGCATCGAGCAAGTCATCGAGTTTCCGATCCAACGCGTCGTGCGCGCATGGGCGGGTCTGCGGACTTTCTCGTCCGACCGGGATCCGGTGTCGGGCTTCGAGCCCACCACAACTGGCTTCTACTGGCATGCCGCCATCGGCGGCTATGGCATTCAGACAGCCGCAGCGCTTGGTCATTTCGCCGCCACCCGCATCCTCGGGCAGCCAGCGCCTGGCTACCTCATGGACACCGGCTTTGCCGAGGGCGACCTGGACCCCAGCCGGCTGCGCTGACGCTTAGGCGCAGCGCACCGCCAACGCCAAATCAGGGCGTCCGCACGACGCCGCGCAGAACCTCGAGTATGGTCTCGACTTCATCGAGCGTGTTGTAGTGGGCGAAGCCGATCCGCACGACGCCCTGTTCGCGCAATCCCAGTAGCCCTGCCAATTCGTACGCGTAGAACGAGCCGTCCCAGACATATATGTTCTGCGCCGCGAACACTCTGGTGACAGCCTCCACGCTATGGCCAGCGACTGTCATGCTGAATGTGGGCACGCGCAGGTGCACCTGGGTGGGATCGCTGATCCCGTAGAGCCGGATTTCGGGGATTGCTGCCAGCCCCTCCATGAAGCACAGCGCGAGTTTCGTCTCATGCGCGGTCGCCGCCGCGAATCCCGCCACCATCCGCGCTCGCAAACTATCACCGGTCGGAGCGCCAAAACGATCACCGAGCCAGCCGAGGTGCTCAAACGCACCGTAGGTGCCGAGCTGCGCCTCAAAAGATGGCGTACCGGGGGCATGCCGGTAAGGCATGGTATCGGACGCCGGGCGAATCTTTAGCGGCTTGAGCCGACGATCGAGGTCTTGACGCACGTACAACAGCCCCGCATGCGGCCCGAAGTACTTGTATGGCGAACTGACGAGGATATCGCAGTCGATCGCGCGCACATCGATAGGAAAATGCGGGGCTGACTGGACGGCATCGACAACCGTCACGGCGCCGACTGCCCGTCCCGCGGCGACGATGCGCCCCACATCGCTGATCGTGCCGAGGAAGTTGCTGGCGTGATTGCACGCAACCAGACGGGTGCGTGGCCCGATCAGCGTATCGAGAGTGTCGTAGCGATACTGAAATGTCTGCGGATCGACATCCAGCCAACGGACAGTGACACCGCGCTCCTCCGCCGCAATGATCCACGGGCCGACGTTGGCATCATGATCCATCCGCGACAGGACGATCTCATCACCGGGCTGCCAGTCACGCGACAGCATGTGAGAGAAATGGAACAGCAGCGAAGTCGTGTTCAGGCCGAATATGACTTCATCCTGATCACAGTTGAGGAAGTCTGCCGCTGCCTGGTGCGCAACCAACATCCAGTCGCTGGTGCGCTGAGTCGTCAGGAACAGCCCGCCCTCATTAGCGCACTGCTCCACCATCGCCTGGCGCATGCGATCCAGACATTGGCCGGCAACCTGAGTCCCCCCGGGGGCGTCAGCGTAGAGCCGCGGCAGCCCATCATCCCGCAGCGCCAGGGCCGGGAAGGCCGCACGGACCTCAGCGTCGTTCCACGTCAACATGTCTGGTTGGTCTCCTCGGACCTGATGGGCAATACAGGCCGGGGCTTGCCCGGGCGGCGACACTATACGCGAGCGCCCACCCCATAAAGCGCGACCCGGCACCGATCGGCCTGTGCCGGAGCCGCCGACTCGGCCTACACTAAACGCCCCGAACAATAGCCCTTGGAGCCACCATGACGACGTCCCTGTACGACTATTCGATTCCTGCACTCACGCTTGGCCTCACCAATCTCGGCACACTGCTCGATAAGGCCGCGACCTACGCCGAAGCCCACAAGCTCGACGGCAAGGTGGTCGCGGACGCCCGGATGATCATCGACATGTTCCCGCTGAAGCGGCAGGTGCAGATCGCCTGCGATACCGCTAAGGGTGCAGCGGGACGACTCGCGGGGATCGAGCTTCCCAAGTACGACGACGTGGAGTCGACCTTGCCGGAGCTGCAAACGCGTATCCAGAAGACACTCGCCTTCATCGACGGCATCAAGAAAGAGCAGTTCGTTGGCGCCGAAACACGCGAAATCGTGCTGCAATTTCCATCGATCACAATGAAGTTCACGGGCCACAGTTACGTGACGAAGTTCGTGCTGCCAAACTTCTATTTTCACGTCATGGCCGTGTACTCGATTCTTCGCCAGAACGGCATCGAGGTCGGCAAGAACGATTATCTGGGCAACATCCAGTAACAACCCGAGCGCGGGAGACGGCGCAGTGGAGTCAACCGCAGATCAGGCCAGCGTCGTCGGCGAATACGACGACGCGCTGCAGGCACTGCTGCAACTACTGTGGGGCGACGGATTCCTGTCGCCCGGCGGGGCCGAGGAAATCCGCCGTCTTCTGGCCGGCAGCGACATCCGTGGCTGTCGGGTTCTGGACGTCGGCGCCGCGCTCGGCGCCGTCGACCAGCTGCTCGTACAGGAACATGGCGCCGCGTCGGTGGTTGGGGTGGACGTTGACCCGACCATGTTGCGGCAGCTGGACGAACGGATTGCGCGCGCTGGCCTGTCGGCGCAAATCACGAGCCTGTGCGTCGCTCCGGGCCCGCTTCCCGTTGCCGACGCCTCTTTCGACGTCGTTTTTTCAAAGGACTCGATCGTCCAGATTCCCGACAAACGAGCCTTGTTCAGCGATGTATTTCGGATCCTGCGGCCAGGCGGCCGCTTCATCGCCAGCGACTGGCTGCGCGGCGGCTCCGGCGACTACTCGCCGGAAATGGCGGAATATTTCCGCCTCGAGGGCATTGTCTATAACATGGCCTCGATGGAGGAGAGCATCGCCGCGCTACAAGCGGCGGGCTTTACCGACATCGAAGTGTTTGACCGCAACAAATGGTATCTCGAGCTCGCGCGCCGCGAACTCGACTCGCTGGCGGGACCGATGTACCCACTGCTGGTGGAACGGCTCGGCGCTGACAAGGCCGACCACTTCGTCAGGAACTGGCGCCAGCTCGTGCTCGTAGTAGAGCGCGGCGAGCTCCGCCCTGGACACCTGAAGGCCACCAGACCGGCCTGAACAAGCTGGCAGATCAGCGCCGCAGCTCCGCTAGCGCCCAGCTCAAAAACGCCCGCACCTCGGGCCTGGCCCGATCTTCTGGCCGATAGACCAGATAGTAGGTGTCACCGGAGTCGACCTCGGTATCGGCGATACGGACCAGTCGACCGGGCCGCAGACGGCGCTCGCAAACGAAAGTGGGCACCAGCGAGATACCCAGACCGCGCTCCGCAGCGCTGATCGCCGCTGGCAGGGTATCGACCTGAATCACCGTCCCGGCCCGCGTTACCGGGAACCCGGTTGTGGTGAACCACTGCGTCCAAAGGTCGGAACGGTGCCGGTAGACAATGCGCCGCTGCTTTTCAAAGACGCGGGAGCCGAGTTCGCGCGCCACCAAGGAGTTCGCCATTGACGTAGCGGCAACGAACCGCGGACTCAGCAACTTCGTGGCAACAACATCTGGCGGCGGGGCCGAGGCAATCACGATCGAGACGTCTGCCTGCGGCGTATGAGCGCTCGGGCGCGCCGTGCCGCTGTTGATGTCCAGGTCGATCTTCGGCTGCATGCCGCAAAAACTCGCGAGGCTGGGAATCAGCAAGTCCGTCGCGAGGAATGGCGGCGCGGCGATCCGTAGCACCCTGCGCCGAGTCCGCTTAGCCGCGCGGTCGAGCGCGGCATCCAGCGATACCAGCAATGGATCGATCTCATCAATCAGCGCCCGCCCCGCTTCAGTCAACTCAATCGCGCGCGTTTTGCGGACGAACACCTGCTGACCGAGGTGCTTCTCAAGGTCGCGGATGCGGTGACTGACTGCGGACGGCGTGATGAACAGCGCATCTGCTGCGGCCTTAAAGCTCAGCTGACGGGCCGCGACGCTGAAGGCACGCAGGGCATCTAGCAGGGCCTGGCGGGGAACGCGCATGAACTCTCGCAACGGGTCTGGGAGACCATTATCAGGCAAATGGCTTGGTGACGCTGGCAACGCCGCGAGTGACGGCCCTCGCCGCCCCTCGCGGCCATCCCAACCTCATTTACGGAGGCAAGGTGGCGCTCAGGCGGGTAGGCGCAGGCTCTGAACCGCCGCGATGAAATCGGTAGCAAAACTGCTGCGTACCCATATACGGTAGCCATCCGTTACCCGCACCAGGATGCACGGACAGTCGAACATCGTGATGGCTGCGCACTCCCGGCCCTCAAGTACCGCCTCGACATTCACGGCACTCGCGAGTACGCGCCCGGCACGGGGCCCGCCAAGCGCGAACTCGCGCCACTTGCCGGTGACGTCCACACACGTACCCGCGGCTTCCTCCGCCGCGGCAACAAGGGCGGCGATCTCCGCACACGGCGACGGGGCGAGCCAGCGCGCCGGCGCGAAGTGCAGTAGGCCGGGACCACCCAGCGTGTCATGACGTACCGCGCCGGGCGCCGCCGGCCAGCCGACCACGAAGGCGCCTTCGGGCGGAAAATGAAACGCAACGAACTCAAGAACACGCCCAATCGGGCGCTCGACAAGTTCGATACCGTTGCCGCTAATCTGTGTGACGGCCATCATGACTTCATCCGCTCGCCGGTAGGATCGTAGTGGACCATCGAAGTAAGCCGCACCCTGCAGTCACCGATGCGCACCGGGTCGCGACAGTCGAGCACCGCGCCCTCGGGTTGCTTGCGGCTTACCAGCGCGAGCCCAACCCATTCTCCGAGTGTCGGACTGTAGACACTGGAGGTCACGTACCCGCAGGGTCGGTTCGGCTGCTCGGCGGTGGTCAGCTGGGCGCCGCCGTAGAAAATCGCCTTGCCGTCGAGCGCACGCACTCCGACCAGCCGCGGACGGTCTGACTCATGGAATGCCGGACGGTCAAGCAGGTCACGGCCGACACAGGGATTGCCGAGCTTCACCAGGCCATCCATGCACAGGTCGAATGGCGTCGTCTCGCCGTTTAGCTCGGAGCTGACCAGATAGCCCTTTTCTACGCGCAGGATATCGAGAGCCTCCAGACCATATGGCTTGAAGCCCGCCGCAATCAATGCTTCCCATAGCGCAACGGTTATCGAAGGACGACAGTGAAGCTCGAAGGCGAGCTCACCGGAGAAGCTGGCACGCAGCACCGTGAGATCCTGCCCACCGAACGCCCCACGCGCGAAGGCCATGTGCGTGAGCGTATCGAGCACGGGTTGCCACGCGGCGCCCAGCACGCTATGCAGCACCGTACGACTCTGCGGGCCGGCAACCACGATCACGCCCCAGCTCTCGGTGACGTCAGTAACCGTAACGCCGCGACCACTCCATTCAGTGTCGCGGTAGTGCTCGAAGTGCGACAGCATGTGGCCGCCGTGACCCGAACTGGTCGTCGCGATGAATCGGTCGTCGGCAAGACGCAGTACAATGCCGTCGTCAAGGACCATGCCGTCCTCGCGCAAGTTAACCATGTACTTCGATCGGCCGACCTTGATGGTGCTCGCCTTGTTCAGGTACAGCGAATCGAGAAAGACAGCCGCGTTGGGACCTGCGACCTCGATCTTGCCGAGCGTCGAGCCGTCGACGATCCCGCCACTGGTCCGTACCCGTTGGGCCTCGGCGATGCCTGCCTCGAATACAGCCGGGCCGTTCTGCCGGTAGTAGCGCGTCCGCATCCACAAATCCATCGGCTCGAGCACGCCGCCATTGGCGAGATGCCAGTCATGCAGCGGTGTACGGCGCATCGGACGCAGCCGAGCTCCAACCCGCAGCCCGGCCAGTGAGCTCATCGTCACCGAATGGTACGGCGGGCGCAGTCGGCTCGTACCCACATCCTTTAGCGGTTCACCACGCAGCTCAGCGAGGATCGCCGCTCCGAGCAGGCCACCGATGCGTCCCTGGTCGGTCCCGAAGCCCAGCGCCGTGTAGCGCTTGACGTGCTCGATGTCGACGAAGCCTTCCTCCAGCGTCGCGCGCAAATCGGCGACGTTGACGTCGTTCTGGTAATCGATGAACTGCCGCTTTTCGCCAGCACGATCTGCCGGCGAGCGCCAGAACGGCACGAGCCGCGGGGCTGGATCACCGCTGGCGATAGGGGTCGCGCCCGGATCACCATCAGCACCTGCGCGGCGAGCGCCACGAGTGCCGGCACCGGCACCATCGATGAGCACCCGCGGAAGCTCGAGCAAGCCGTTGGCAGCTCCAGCGTTCTCACGCCCCTCGGGCTGATCCATCGCCACAAACGCCGCCAGGCCCTCTTCGTAACGCGTGGTGCCACCTTCCTGCAGGCCGGCATGCGCGGACGGGCCCCAACCACCACTGACGAGTACCACATCGCAGGCAATCACTCGCGTCGCCGACGGTGACGCCAACGGCGCGACGATCGCGCGCCGGACGTGACTACCCCCCGCTGCGGAAATGACTGCATACCCGAGCAGGCACTCGGTGCCGCCCTGGGCGAGCGTCGCCCGCTGTGCAGTGGCCTCAGCGCCGAGCGCGCCGGAGTCGCGAATGTCCACGACCGCGCACACGCGCATCCCCGCGGATGCAAGCCTGGTAGCCGCAGCGTAGACACGATCGTGGTTGGCGAACAGCACGAGGTTGCTACCGACCATCACACCGTACCGCGCGAGGAAGCGCTCGGCAGCGCCGAGCAGCATGACACCAGGCAAATCGTTATTGATAAACGCGATCGGCCTCTCGACCGCACCCATCGCGATCACGAATGCGACTGGGCGGATCTTGTAGACGCTGTTGGCGCCCGGGACACCACCTGGCTCGTGATGAGCGACGTACTCTCCGCCAGTGCCACCGACCAGCGTCGTGTCAGTCAGTACCCGCACACCGAGAGAGGCAAGCTCCACGAGCGTCGCATCCACCCACGCGAGTGCCGGGCGGCCTTCGATCGTGGCGAACTCAAATTCAAGTTCGCCGCCGCAGACCGGCTCACGCTCGCACAGTACGACCCGGGCCCCGGCCCGCGCGGCCGCGCGGGCTGCCGCAAGTCCAGCGGCGCCAGCGCCGGCGACCAGCACATCGCAACTGAAGTGCTCAACAGCCGGGGGTGGCAGCTCGCACGTACCCGGCGCCTCGCCGAGGCCTGCGAGCGCACGAATCGTCGCCTCCCAACGGTGCCAGGACGGCCAGATGAACGTCTTGTAGTAGAAGCCGGCGCCGAAGAAGCCACTACCGACCTGCAGCAGCGAGGCGACGTCGTACTTCAGCGATGGCCAGCGATTCTGGCTCTTGAGGACCATGCCATCGCGCAGCTCCAGCTGCGGCGCGTAGACGTTCGGGATGACGGCCGGACTCGTACCCACCGTGAACAACGCATTCGGCTCCTCCGGCCCCGCCGCCAGCACGCCGCGCAGCCGGCGGTACTTGACGCTCCGCCCCATCGCGCGCACACCACTCGCCAGCAGCGCAGAGGCGGCGGTATCACCGACCTGCCCGCAGTACTCGCGGCCGTCGAAGGTAAAGCGCAGCGAGGTGTCCGTAAGCCGCGTGCCGCGACGTTGCGTGCCGTTCACTGGGCACCTCCGCCGAGAATGACCGTCTCAAGCACGGCGCCGCTGGAAGGATTGCGCCGTACCAGCAACCAGCCGCGGCAGCCTTGTACGTGCTGCCAGTGCTCGAGGCTATCGTCGAGACGGTTCACGCGCTCGTAGACGCGCGCATACGGCGTACTGCCCGGTTCCGGCAACGTCTTATGAAACTCGAACTCCCGCAGCTCGCGGGGACCACAGAACGGACAAGTCAGGCGGGTCATAGGCGCACCGGGAACGGGCCGCCACCACGCTCGTCGAGCATATGCCCGGTCTCGAAGCGCGACAGTCTGTAGGCCTTGATCAAGTCAGGAGCAGTACCACTCGCCACAAGCTTCGCGCACGCAGCTCCGGATGCTGGGATGGTCTTGAATCCCCCGTAGCACCAGCCTGCGTTCAGAAAGACGTTGTCGTAGCGCAGACGGTCGATGATCGGACTGCCGTCCATCGTCATGTCGTTGATGCCCGCCCATTGACGCACAATCTTGACGCCGGCCGCCTGCGGCAACATGGCAATCGCGCCCTGCACGACATCCTCCATGCGCGACCACTGCCCTTCACGGGTGTAGGAGGGGAAGCCGTCAAGATAGCCTCCCATCACGAGGCCCCCCTTGTCGGACTGCAGCAGATAGGTCTCACCATGGCCTGGATGCACGTACACCAATACCGTATTCAGCATCGGCTTGATCGGCTCGGTAACCATCGCCTGCAGCAGGTGGGTCTCGATCGGCAGCGTCACGCCAAGCATCGTGCCGATCATGCCAGTGTGGCCTGCAGTGGCAAACAGCACTCGGTTCGCCTGCACGTAGCCCTTTACGGTTTCAACACCAGTAGCGACGCCCGCCGCGGTGCGCAACCCCGTAACCTCGCAATCCTCGATAATGTCGACCCCAAGCGCCGTCGCCGCGCGAGCGTAGCCCCAGGCGACCGCATCATGGCGAACCGTGCCGCCACGATGCTGAACCAGCGCGCCAAAGATCGGAAAGCGCCGATCACGGCTTGCTACCAGCTCCGGACAGAAGCGATCGAGCGCCGCGCGATCCATCATTTCGCAGTCGATGCCGGCGAGCCGCATTGCATTGCCGCGCCGCGCCGCGCCGATCATGTCGCCATCCGACAGCGCCAAGTCCACGACGCCGCGCGGGCTATACATCACGTTGTAATTGAGGTCTTTCGACAGCGTCTCCCAGCGACGCAGCGAGTCTTCGTAGAAGTAATGGTTTTCAGGCAGCAGATAGTTGGAACGGACGATCGTCGTGTTACGACCTACGTTGCCGTAGCCGACCAGGCGTTTCTCCAGCACCGCCACCTTCAGGCCATGGTCACGGGCGAGATGGAAGGCAGTCGCCAGGCCGTGGCCACCGGCGCCGACCACGACGACGTCGTAGGCTTGCTTGAGGAGCCGGCCTGTCCACAGGGGGCGCCAGAAGCCGCCTCCTGCGAGCCGCGCGCGCAACAGCGCGAGCGCCGAATAGTGGGGAGTGGGCCCTGTCATAGCGTGGTGGTCCCTGGCAGGTGTCGATTACGGTGAGATTGGATCACAGGTTCACGCGTCAGGCCCCAAGGCGGCTGCGATTGAGAAGGTGGGGGAGCATACACCGCAGCCAAAGGCCGCGAAATCACGACATCACGCAATCAGACCTGCGCGAATTCAATCGGCGCCAAGCACGTCGCGCAGAGCCCGCGAGACCAGTTCTCGCCGGCGGCGCAACGGGTAACGGCCAGGCTCAAAAGTCACACCGATCCATAGCCCGTCGATGACGGCACTCAGCAGATCGACCGCGTTGTCGCTCGACTCAAGCGGGGCGATTTCGCCCTGAACGACTGCTTCCCGAACGTAGCGCCGCAGATGGCGCCGCCAGCGCGCGTAGTAGGCACGATGCACCCGGGCAAGGGCGGGGTTCTTTAGGGCACCGTCCCAAAGACTTAGCCAGACCGCAATGAAGCTCGGCTCGCCCGGTGCCGGCACCATGAAACCCATTGCGGCACGGAGGCGGGCCAAGCCAGGTTCGGCAGCGGCGACCGCCACATCGAGCTCCTTGAACGACTGTGTCGCCATCCACTGGAACGCGAACGCGACAAGATCGTCCTTGTCCTTGAAGTAGTGACCCAGCACGCCAATGCTGAAGCCCCCTTCCGTCGCGATGCGACGGATCGTGGCGCTCGCCGAGCCTTCCGTCCGTATAACCCGGACAGTCAACGCGGCGATCTCCTCGCGGCGGCGCGCGTGATCGACAATTTTAGGCATCTCGATCCTCGCGTGACCGAGCCGACTCGGCCAGCATCCGGTAGCGACAATTATAGCCGGCGAAGGGCGGATATTGCATTAAATGACACTTGTTATAAATAAAAGTTGCGTGCTATAAAACCTTACCGCCCGCTAGGGCGACCGTCGTCGCGCGTCCGCGTGCCGACCCTCGGCGGGCGGGAGAAAAGTCTTGAGCGATCCATCCGCACCCGGACGCCCGCACCGTGCGGTCTCGCGCGAAACCCGCCGTGCCGCGCGCGAGCAGCGCAAAGCCGTCAAGCTCCCCTATATCCGCCGCAAGCTGCCGACCGTGGAACTGCTCAGCTCCGAGGCGGTAGAGATCATCGAGGCAAACGCCGAGACGATTCTCGAGGAGATCGGCATCGAGTTTCGGCGCGACCCTGAGTCCCTGCGACTGTGGCGGGAGGCAGGTGCCGACGTCATCGGTGAGCGCGTCCGCATTCCGCGCGGACTTGCCCGTTCGCTGCTGCGCACCGCGCCGCGGGAATTCATGCTCCACGCCCGCAATCCCGAGCGAACCGTCCGCTTCGGCGGCGACGCGACGGTATTCTCGCCAGTCGGCGGACCGCCCTTCGTGACGGACCTCGATCGTGGTCGGCGCTACGGGACCCTGGAGGACCTGCACAACTTCATCAAGCTCGCCCACATGGCCCCCGCGATCCACTTCTCCGGCGGCAGCACCGTCGAGCCGATGGACATCCCGGCCGGCAAGCGGCACCTCGACGTGCAGTACGCGTTTTTTCGCTACAGCGACCAGGGCTGCGAGGCGACACCTGAGACTCCGGGACACGCTGCCGACGCGGTAGACATGGCGCGCCTGCTATTCGGCGCGGATTTTCTTGAGCAGAACGCGGTGGTCCTCGGCAACATCAATTCCAACTCACCGCTGACCTTTGACGGCCGCATGTTGGGAGCGCTGCGCGTGTTCGCCGGCGCCAACCAAGGAACGATCATTGTCCCCGCCGTGCTCGCAGGCGCGATGGGCCCGGTGACCACCGCCGGGTGCATGTCCGAGATCCTCGCCGAGACCCTCGCGGGCATGGCACTCACACAGTTAGTGAGACCGGGCTCGCCCGTCATCATGGGCTCATTCGTGGGAGCCATTTCGATGCGCACCGGCGCGCCGACGTTCGGTACGCCTGAAGCCACCCAGATGATCTTCGCGACCGCGCAGCTGGCACGGCGCCTCGGCGTGCCCTGCCGCAGCGGCGGTTCCCTGTGCTCCTCGAAGATCGCCGACGCACAGGCCGGCTACGAAAGCGCCAACACGCTGCTGCCTACGCTGCTCGCGGGCGTCAACCTTGTCACTCACGCCGCGGGTTGGCTCGAAGGCGGGCTCGTGTCCGGCTACGAGAAGTTCGTGATGGATGCCGACCAGCTTGCGATGATGCAGGCGTTGGCGTCCGGCATGGACATCAGCGAGCGCGGCCAGGCGCTGGATGCCATTCGTGAAGTAGGCCCCGGCGGGCATTTCCTCGGTTGTGCCCATACGCAGGCCAATTTCGAAGACGCGTTCTATCAGTCCAAAATCGCCGATTACTCGTCCTACGAGCAGTGGGCGATCGAGGGCAGCCTGTCGGCAGAGCAGCGCGCCAACAAGGTGTGGAAAAAGATGCTGGCAGAGTACGAGGATCCGGGACTGGATCCGGCCCGCGACGAGGCACTGCTGGACTACATGGCACGGCGACGCGCCACGCTCACCGATGCGATCGAAGAGGAATAACGGACCATGAAGAGCCATTATCGAGTCGTCGTGATCGGCGGCGGAATCGTCGGCACCAGCGTGCTCTACCATCTCGCCAAGCAGGGCTGGACCGATATCGCGCTGATTGAACGAACAGAACTCACGGCCGGCTCTACCTGGCATGCAGCCGCGGGATTTCATTCAATCAACGACGATCCGCATATCGCCGCACTGCAGGCATACACGATCCGCCTGTATAAGGAAATCGAGGCGGAGAGCGGTCAGAACGTCGGCATGCACATGCCTGGCGGCTACAGCATCGCGACCACGCCTGCCCGCTGGGAGTGGCTGCAGGGCGAGTGCTCCGTCTACCAGACCCTTGGGATCGAGGCCCACCTGGCGACCCCCGAGCAGATCGTCGCTGACTGCCCGATCGTCGACCCGAACGGCCTGCTCGGCGGCATGTTTGATCCGCTCGAAGGCGCCGTTGACCCGCACGGCACCACGCACGCGTTCGCGATTTCGGCGAAGAAGCGCGGAGCCGACGTGATCCTGCGCAACCGCGTGCTGGCACTAACGCAGCTGCCCAACGGCCACTGGCGCCTAGACACTGAGCTCGGCCCGGTCGTGGCCGAACACGTGGTCAACGCCGGCGGCCTGTGGGCGCGCCGCGTCGGACACATGGCGGGCATCAACCTGCCACTGACGCCGATGCAGCATCACTATCTGGTCACCGAGGACCTGCCGGAACTGCTGGCGCTCCCCAACGAGATGCCCTGCGTCACCGACCTCGAAGGCTTCACGTATCTGCAGCAGGAGCGCAAGGGCGTGTTGCTGGGCGTCTACGAGCGCGACCCGCGCCACTGGAAGACGGAGGGCGCCGACTGGGACTACGGCATGGACCTGATCCCGGAGGACATCGACCGGATCAGCCCGGAACTGAATATAGGCTTCAGCCGTTTCCCCTCACTCCAGCGCGCCGGCATCCGCCGCTGGGTCAACGGTGCGTTCACGTTTACGCCCGACGGCAACCCACTGGTCGGTCCAGTGCCGGGCCTGTCGAACTACTGGGTCGCCTGCGGCTGCATGTCGGGCTTCTCGCAGGGCGGGGCCATCGGCCTGGTACTGTCCAACTGGATCACGCAGAACGACCCCGGCTCCGACATCTTCGGCATGGACGTCGCCCGCTATGGCGCGTTCGCCTCCAACGACAAGTACCTGCGCGACATGACCGCACAGTTCTACAAGCGGCGCTTCGTGATTGCGTACCCGAACGAAGAGCTGCCGGCCGGACGGCCACTGAAGACGACGCCCAGCTACGACGCCCAAGCCGCCGCCGGCGCGCGCTTCGGGGTAGTCTATGGAATGGAGAGCCCGCAGTTCTACGCGCCGGGCGAGCCTGAGTTCGTCGACGAGCCGACGCTGCACCGCTCCACCGCACACCGCTTCATCGCGCAGGAAGTGGCCGCAACACGCAAGGCCGCAGGCGTGATCGATACCGGCGTCTACGCCCGCTACGAGGTGACCGGACCTGGCGCCGAAAGCTGGCTGGACCAGCTGCTCGCCAACACCCTGCCGCCGGTAGGGCGCCTGCGGCTCGCGCCGATGCTCAGCCCCAACGGCAAACTGATGGGCGATCTGACAGTGACGCGTCTGGCAGCCGACCGCTTCTGGTTAGTCGGTTCCTACTACCTGCAGGAATGGCACCTGCGCTGGTTCCGCGATCACCTGCCACCGTCCGGCGTCACGCTGGAAAACCTGTCGGAGAGCTGGCTCGGCTTCTCGCTGTCCGGCCCGCGATCGCGCGACATCCTCGCACGCCTCACCCGCGAGGACGTGTCGGACGCCTCCCTGCCCTTCCTGGGCTGCCGGCAGATCGATGTAGGCATGACCACCGCCGTCGTCGCGCGTCTATCGCTGACCGGCGAACTCGGTTACGAGATCAACGTTCCCGCACCGCAGCAACGCGCCCTGTGGCACGCCCTGCTGGAGGCCGGCGCGGACTTCGGCATGCGCCCCGTCGGCATGCGCGCGCAGGACAGCCTGCGACTCGAGAAGGGTTACGGCATCTGGTCGTGCGAGTTCAGCGCCTCGAACACGCCCGCACAGAGCGGCCTCGACCGTTTCGTCGCCTTCGACAAGGGCGACTTCATCGGTCGCGACGCCGCCCTGGCCGAGCGCGAGACGGGGCCGTCCGAGCGGCTGGTGCTGCTCGCCGTCGACTCGCCAACAGCGGACGTAAGCGGCTACGAGCCGATCCACGCCGACGGACGCCGCATCGGCTACGTGACCTCCGGTGCCTACGGCCACCATGTCGGCATGAGCCTGGCGCTCGCCTATCTGGAGCGCGCCGTCGCCGACCACCCACAACCGCTGACAGTGGACATCATCGGCCAGCCGCGTGCCGCACGGATCCTGTCCGAACCCCCCTACGATCCGACGGGCCGACGCCTGCGCCTGTAGACACAGCTACGCAGCCACGCCGACGCAGTGCCATAATCGGGCACCGCGTCGGCCCCGTCGCGTGAAGGGGATGACGATGCCGTTGCCGATCCATCCGGTGCGGGTCCGCTGGTGGATCTTCGGATTCCTGTTTTCCTTCGCGACACTCTCGTACCTGCAGCGCACGAGCTTCAGCATCGTCGCCGCGCCGATGATGGGGGACCTGCACCTCAACCACACCCAGTTCGGCCTGTTGACCGGCACATTCGCGACTGCGTATGCGCTATCCCAACTACCGGGCGCAGCCCTGGGCCAACGACTGGGACCGCGGCTGACCTACATCGCCGTTGGCATCCTCGGGCTGATTGCGATGGTAGTCACGCCAGTGGCTCCGGTGATAGCAGGCGGCGCGGTCCTATTCGCTCTGCTGCTCCTCTCGCAACTCATCCTCGGCGCATCGCAGGGACCGGTCTTCCCGATGTTCGCGGCCGTGGTGCAGTCCTGGTTCCCGGAAAAGCGCTGGGCCTACGCCAACGGCATGCAGTCTGCCGGCATGGATCTCGGCGGCCTGATTGCCGCGCCGCTGATCGTGTTCCTGATGCAAGGCTTCGGCTGGAAAGGCGCACTGCTCTGGCTCGCTGTACCTGCAATCGTGCTGACCCTCTGGTGGGGCTGGTACGGGCGGGATACGCCCGAAGAGCACCCCGCCGTCACACCGGAAGAAATCGCTGAGCTCAGCGGCACGGACCGTACGCCCGCACCACCACTGACCCTGCGCCGCCTGCTGACCATCACGACCAACCGCGATGTACTGTTGCTCGCAGTTTCGTACCTATGCATGAACGTCGCGTTCTACCTGCTCAGCACCTGGTCATACATCTACCTGGTCGAGGTGCGCCACCTCGAAGGCCTCGACAGCGCCTGGTCAGGTGCCATTCCGTGGCTGGGCGCTGCGGTTGGCGCAGGCATAGGCGGCGAGATATCCGATCGGCTCGCGACCCGGATGGGCGCACGCTGGGGCTATAGGCTCGTGCCTCTCATCACGATGCCGTTTGCGGGCCTGATGCTGCTCGTCGCCACTCACGTCTCCACGCCACACGCCGCGGTCGCAGCACTCACGATCGCGTTTTGTGCGATCGAGTTCAACGAGGGCGCCTACTGGGCGGCAACAATGCGCGTCGCACGCGCCGACACCGCCGCGGCCACGGGGGTGCTCAATACCGGCGGCAACCTGGGCGGCGTGCTCACCAACCTTGTGATGGGCGTGTTGGTCGACGCAGGTGCCTGGAACGGCGCCTTCGTCATGGGCACTATTGTTTCCCTGATCGCGGCCGGCCTATGGTTGCTGATTGATCCTGACCGCAGGCTGCGCGCGGCAGGCTGATTGACCGACTCTATCTTTTGTCATCCTTTCGGCACGAGGTTTCGCATATGCGCATCCCCTCCCTTCCCGTCCTGGCATCCGTCGCCGCACTCGCTCTGCTGGCGGGTACGCCAGCCTGCATCGCAGCAGGCAACGACGCTGACTACCAGGCACGTGTCGATCGCGTGCTTGCCGCAACGCCGCTGATCGATGGCCACAACGACCTGCCGTGGGAATTCCGTGCCCGCTTCAAGAGCGACGTCAGCGCGGTCGACCTGCAGGTCGACCAGTCCAAGATCGCCGGCCCCGGCGGCACGCTGCCGCTGATGACCGACATCCCGCGGCTGCGCGCCGGCCGCGTAGGTGGCCAGTTCTGGTCCGTGTGGATCCCCGTCGACGTCAAGGGCTTCGAAGCCGTGCAGATGACGCTCGAGGAAATGGACATCGTCAAACGGCTGACGGCCCATTACCCGAACGACATGGAAATGGCCTACACCGCAGCCGACATCCGCCGCATCCACAAGGCGCACAAGGTCGCCTCGCTGATCGGCATCGAAGGTGGGCACCAGATCAATTCCTCGCTCGCCGTGCTGCGCCAGATGTATGACGCGGGCGCCCGCTACATGACCCTGACGCACACCGCCAATACCCCCTGGGCGGACGCTGCGACGGACGACCCGAAGCACCATGGCCTGAGCCCCTTCGGTGTAGAAGTCGTCCGCGAGATGAATCGGCTCGGCATGCTCGTTGACCTCAGCCACGTCTCGCCCGAGGCGATGAAAGTTGCCCTCGCCGCCAGCGAAGCGCCGGTGATCTACTCGCACTCCTCGGCCCGTGCACTGGTCGATCATCCGCGCGACGTCCCAGACGACATTCTGCGACTGCTCGCCGCCAACGACGGCGTGGTGATGGTCAACTTCAACCCCGGCTACGTCTCGCAGGCGCACAACGAGTGGGATGCCGATCGCGCCGCCGAGCAGGCCCGCTACAACAGCCCACCCTACGGCGGGCTTTACATCGGCCAACCGGATCGCGCCAAGATCGCGCTCGCCGCCTGGGACGCCAAGCACCCGGTACCGCCGGCGACGCTTGAGCAAGTCGCGGACCACATTGACCACATCCGCAAGATCGCCGGCGTCGACCATGTCGGTATCGGCTCAGACTTCGACGGCATCGATGAAACGCCAACTGGCCTGTCAGGTGTTGACCGTTACCCGGCGCTGCTCATGGAACTCATGCGCCGTGGCTGGACGGACACCGACATCGCGAAGGTCGCTGGCGAAAACCTGCTGCGCGTCATGGCTGCAGCCGAACGCGTTGCGGCACGGTTGCGCACAACCCGGCCGGCGTCGATCGCGACGCTGCCGCCGGCGGCGCCCTGATCCGTCGCCTCACCGCCATCTGCTACGCTTGAGCTAGCAAGCCAGCATCCAGACCTGAAGCGGAAATCTCACGATGGGCGACTACACTTTCGCGTTCCAGACCTCGACGACGCACGCGGGCTTTCTGAAGGCGCCGTCGCTGGCAGCCCGTCCGGACGCGCCGTGCGTGGTCGCCGGCATTCCCTGGGACGGCTCGACCACGAACCGTCCCGGCTCGCGCTTTGGGCCGTACCAGATCCGCCGCGCCAGCCACATGCTGTGCGACGGTACGCATCCGCTGTGGGGCGTGACGCCACTCGACATCCTCGCCGACGCTGGCGACCTGACCCTGCCCAATACTTCGCTCGCCGGCATGCGCGAGGCGCTCGCGCCGCAGGTCGCCGCGCTGATCGCGCGCCACCACATGGTGTGGCTGGGTGGTGACCACTCCATCACGCTGCCGCTGCTGCGCGCCTACCGCGCGCACTTCGGACGGCCGCTCGCAATCGTGCACTTCGACGCGCACTGCGACACCTGGACCGACCACTTTGGCGAACCGTCGGGTCATGGCACCTGGGTACACGAGGCGATCGTGGAAGGCCTGATCGACCCGACCCTGACCGTACAGGTCGGCATTCGCTCGTCGGCGGCTCCGGAAACCGCCCGCTACGTCGCCGATCGCGGCGGCCTGATCTATACCTCACGCGATCTGCGCGGTCTCGAAAGCGCAGGCCAACTGTCGCAGGTCCTGCAGACCGTGCGTGATCGCTTTGCGGCTGCCGGTCCCGTGCCCATCTACCTGTCGCTGGACATCGACTGCCTGGATCCGGCGTTCGCGCCCGGCACCGGCACGCCGGAGCCCGGCGGCATGACGAGTTCACAGGTGCTGACGCTGCTGGAGGAGTGGCACGACCTGAACTGGGTCGGCATGGACCTATGCGAGGTCGCCCCACCTTACGACCATGCGGAACTCACCAGCAACGCCGCCTCGGCATTCGTCTGGACCTACCTCTGCGGCCGCACCAAGGCACGCTGAAGCAACGGCCCGCACACACCCCTCAGAGGTTCGTGTAGACGACCTCTGAGAACGAGTCGACCGGAAACACGTAGAAGAGCTTCAGCAGCGTCGTCCCGTCGTTGCGGATGGCGTGCGGACAATTGCCGGGGATGGAAATCGTATCGCCCGGCCCCACCCTGTGCTCCTCGTCGCCCAGCGTGACGACACCGCTACCGGCAAGAAAATGATAGAGCTCCAGCGGCGGGTGCCGATGCAGATCGAGTTTGCCGCCAGGCTCGATCTCGCAGACGCCACTCGTCAGTTGCCCAGTAGGCGTGCGATCGGCACTGGTGAGCGTACGCCAACGCACGCCGACGTCATCGCCCGTCTCGATCTCCACAGATTGTTCCGCAACCAGATACGCCCGCTCGGACATTGACTGCCTCCACGACTCGTCGCCCAGGAATTCCGGGTGGAGTGCGCGTCGGCACCCCACCCGGGAAACCCTACCAGTCAACGATGCCGGCGGCTAATGGGGAGCGCCACCGTGCGGCTCGCTGCGAGGCTCGCGGTCACGAAAATCCTGCGTCCTGCGGCCCTGCTGCGGCTCACGCGGCGGCGGTGCCGCGCGCTGCTCATGCGGCGCCTGCTGCATCTGCTGCGGGGGTCGCTCCTGCGGCATTCGTTCCTGCCGCGGCGGTTGCCGCCGTTCCTGCCCGGCCGACTCAGGTCTGGCGCCCGGCGGCGGTCGGTCGGATCGGTATTCAGGCCGGCTGATCACATCGCCACGAGAAGTGCCCTGCTCGTGCGGCCCGCCACGATCGCTGCCGCCCTCGCGCGAACGGATCGAGCCGGCATCAGGCGGTCGGTCAGATCGCTCCTGCCGTTGCCACTGCTGCCGCGTGTTCGACTCATGGGGCCGATACGGGTACTGGGAGGACCGGATCGAGCGCTGCTGATCGGGCGCTCGCGGGTAGCGGTCCCCCGCATACTCGCGCTGGTACAACGGCAACGGCGCTGCTCGCGGCATGTTGCGGCGGTCCCAGTGATCCCAACCGTGCCGGCGCTCCGCCCAGCCGCGGCCCCAGTGCTCGCCCCAGCGCGGCGACTCGTCATCACGCCAGCCGCGGAAGTACGCCGGCGGTCGACGGTAGTAGCGCACCGGGATGCGCAGAACAAACAACGGCACGTACATCGGGGTCACAAACCGCCACGGCCCGTCGTACCAGTCACTGGAATACCAGCCGTCGCCTTCGTACAACCAATACAGCCCATCGTAGAAGAAGTAGTTGCCGTCGACGCGAGGATCGTAATAGACGGGATATCCAGGTACAGGTACCAGCTCCGGGAAGGAGCCGAGGTTAATGCCGACGCTCACGCTGACGCGAGCATGAGCAGACATGGCAGGCGCCAGCAGCAAAGCAAAGACAAGGATCAGGTAGCCCATGTACGGCTCTCCTGCCGATGGGCGGCACTTGGCTCTACTGGAGTCATTCCAGCAAAAGGCGAACGGCTCACCGTAGCCGCGTGAGGCGCTGTTTTCAATGCCGTAAAAGTCGAAACACTGTCGCGACTGAGCGACAAGCTGGCGGCGCGCCGCTCAGCAAGATTGGCCAGTCATGCAGGAACTGGCCGGCCTGTCTCAGGCCAACGCGCGGTGCGCCAACCAACGGTCCAAATGCCCTGCGAATGCGTTTCGTTCCGACAGGCCCAGCGGTGGCGGCCCACCGCTGATAAGCAGGCTCGAGCGCATCGTATCCATGAAGTCACGCATCATCAGCTGCGAGCGGATCGTGTCGGGAGAGAATTTCTCGCCGCGTGGACTGAGCGCCTGCGCGCCTTTGGCGATCACTTCGGCCGCCAGCGGAATATCCGAGGTGATCACAAGGTCCCCCTCGCCTGCGCGCGCGGCGATCGCATGATCGGCGACATCGAATCCGGCAGGGACCGTCAGCATCTTCAGGCCGGGGACTCGCGGCAGCGCTATGGTCTGGTTCGCCACGAAGGTGACCTGCACACGCGTGCGCTCCGCGGCACGGCAGAGGATCTCTCGCACCACCTTTGGACAGGCGTCTGCATCCACCCAAATCAACGATTCAGCCAACGTCGGGACCTCCCACAGCGGTTCCTGCGCTGGCAATGTAGCCGAAGTAGGCGGGCTGACGCGGCCGTAATCAGCGCCCGAGTTGGGCCTCGCCGACGAATTGAGGCAAATGGGCAGTACGCCAAAGTAGTATCGTAGAAGGCCTAACGTTCGCGTCCGTCACTGGAGTCCCATGGCGAAGCCCAACTATCAGCACATGAAAAAACAGCGGGAAGCCGCTAAGAAGCGTGAGAAGGCCGAAAAGCTCCTCAAGCGCCAGGCGCCCCGTGCAGGCGAAGGCGAAGGCGAAGCCCCAGTCGAACCCAAGGAAACGCCATGAGCAAGGGAATGGACAAGAAGAAGGAAACGAAGAAGAAGGCGGCTAAGACGCCCGACGAGAAGCGCGCTGCCAAGCGTGACAAGGCGTCCAACAAGCGCTGAGCCGCGTCGTCCCGACAGCTGCGGCTGGTCCGGGACGACATGCTAGACTGATCCAGCGCCGCCGACTCGTAGCGGCGCCGGCCGCCCCTTCGCGGTCCCAGATACCCCCTGGTTTGGCTGCAACGGCAGCTCCACCCCACGTACCGGCGACCGAGCCGTGCACGACGCCGGCCTGCGCCTCACCCGCGATTCGCCGGCTTGCCGCCCAAGGATTGCCCCTGTGGAACCGCTCAGACTCGCCGACGCCTACGCCCGCTACCGCGCCACAATTCCCCGCGGCCAGCCCGTGCTATCGGCTCTCACAACCGACGGTGCCGTAGTTCTTAGCTGCAACGCCACCAAGTTCGACCACCCCCTCAAGGGCGTGTTGCGCTACGAGGACGCGATCTCGACCGATCCGTCCGCCGAGCGGCACAAGGTCCAGCTGAGCGCGCATCTGAAGCTCGCCCATGAAGGCGAAATGCCGATCCGCCTCGTCATCGTGACGCCGGCACGCGGCCCACTACCGCGGATTATCGGCGTCCGGCCGGACCTGACCGGCAAAGTCACGACGTTTGACGGCGATCGTTTCATCGTCGACTTCTCCCGCCCGCCGGCACCTGAGGCCCCGCCAAAGGCCAAGACGCGGCAGAAGCGCTGATTGCCCCCCTGGCGCCCCTGCTACCGCAGGCGCGCCAGGAAGACCGGCGTGCAGATCTTTCCCGAGTAGACGCCGATGACGCCAACCCTGCGCCCGGTGCGCCGCATCACAATCCACTGCCCTATCCGCCCGGAAACGCTCCGCGCGGTCGCAGGCGGTGACGCCGCGGCGCTCGCCGCGGACGAAGGCGTCGCACCGATCCTCACCCTGATCGAGTCCTCGACTGAATTCGGCAATTTCGGTCAATACCGGGGCGTGTGCGAAATCGGCCTCGGGCTGGAGGCCTTCACCCCGCAGGCCAACGCCCGCCCAACCCTGGGTGTATCAGGTGAACGTGCCGTGTCGGTGACCGCAACGGTAAAAACCTACGTCGCGGCCACCTGCGACAGCGATCGGCTCGCTACGCTGCTGGGCGAGATCGCTGCGCGCCATCCCTGGGAGGTCCCGGTCATCGAGGTGGATGACGTCCACCTCTTTGGCCGTTGACGCTCAGGCTAGCGTATAGGCCGTCTTGACCGTCGTGTAGAACTCGACCGCATACCGTCCCTGCTCACGCGGCCCGTAGGACGAGCCGCGCGTCCCGCCGAACGGAACGTGATAATCGACGCCCGCAGTGGCGAGGTTGACCATCACCAGTCCCGCGCGCGCGCGGCGGGTGAACTCGCGGGAATGCTTCAAGCTCGTCGTGCAGATACCAGCGCTGAGCCCAAACGGCGTGTCATTGGCCAGCGCCAGCGCCTGCTCGAAGTCATCCGCCGCGATAACCGATGCGCAGGGCCCGAAGATCTCCTCACGACTGGTCCGCATCTGGTTGGTGGCGTCGAGGAACACCGCCGGGCGCATGTAGTGCCCACGCGTCGGGCACTCCACCAGTTCGCCGCCGATCACCGTCGCTCCCTCTTCGCGCGCCAGCGCGACATAGCGCTGATTCCCGTCAAGCTGGCTCTGCGACACGACCGGTCCCATCTGCGTCTGCGACTCGAGCGCATGGCCGACCCGCAGTTCGTTCGCAGCCTTAACCAGCCTTGCGCTGAACTCCGGCAGGATGCCGCGCTCAACGATGAAACGTGACGCCGCGGTGCAGCGTTGGCCGGTTGAGTAAAACGCCGCGTTGACGCAGGCCGGCAGCACCACATCGAGGTTCGCGTCATTCATCACGACCATGGGGTTCTTGCCGCCCATTTCCGCCTGCACGCGCAACTGCCGTGCCGCAGCGCGCGCGATGAGCTCGCGACCGACGTCAACGGAGCCGGTGAACGACAGTGCCGAAACGCCAGGATGCGCGAGCAGGGCCTCGCCAACGACGCGACCGCGTCCCATGACGAGATTGAACACTCCCGCCGGGCAGCCACATTCGGCAAGGATCTGCGCCAGCGCATGCACGGAGCCGGGCGTGAGATCCGCCGGCTTAATAACGACCGTATTGCCGAACGCGAGTGCCGGCGCGATCTTCCAGGCGGGGATCGCGATCGGAAAGTTCCATGGCGTGATCAGCCCCACGACACCCACCGGCTCGCGTCGTACCTCAACCTCGACGCCGGGACGCACGGACTCGAGCGCCTCACCCGGCATCCGTAGCGCTTCAGCGGCGAAAAATTTGAAAATCTGGCCGGCGCGCGCGGCCTCGCCGATGCCCTCGGCGAGCGTCTTGCCCTCCTCCCGCGACAGTAGTCTGCCGAGCTCCTCACGGCGGGCAAGAATCATCGTCCCCACCCGATCTAGCAGGTCGGAGCGTTGCTGCAGCGCACCGAAACGCCATGCCGGCAAAGCGCGCTCGGCCGCCTGAACTGCCGCGTCTACATCGCCAGAGTCGCCCTGCGCGTAAACGCCAACCACATCGGCCAGATCAGAGGGATTCACGTTCGGCTGCGAGCCGACCCCTGCGACCCATTCGCCGCCGATCAGATTGAGCTTGGTATCGTCAGCCATCGGAATGTCGTCCAGGAAAGAGAAGTTCTAGGAGTAAACGCCTGAGCTAGAGTCCCAGCTCGCGCCGAATCTCGTCCGTGTGCTGGCCTAAGCGTGGCGAAGGGCGGCCGAGCGCGAGCTCTGCCGCTGAAAAGCGAATCGGCGTACGCACGCTCGGCACCGTGCCGCCGGCAACATCGGCACTCGGCAGATCAACGCGCATGCCGCGATGCAGGACCTGCGGGTCCGCAAACACGTCGGCCACCGTATTGATCGGACCTGCCGGCACACCGACAGCCTCCAGACGGCCAAGCAGGGTATCGCGCGGCAAGGCGCCCAGCAGCGCGACGAGTTCAGGCACCAGCGTTTCTCGATGGCGGACACGATTCGCGTTCGCAGCATAGCGCTCATCCAGCGCAAGATCAGGCCGCCCTAGCACCTCGCAGAAGCGCCGATACTGCGCATCATTCCCGACGGCCACCATGATGTTCCCATCCGCCACAGCGAAGGTCTGATACGGGACGATGTTCGGATGGCAGTTACCGAGCCGCCGCGGCACGTTGCCAGAGACAAGGTAGTTCAGCGATTGGTTTGCTAGCACCGATACCATCACGTCCATCAGCGCCATGTCGACGTGCTGGCCACGACCAGTGCGCTCGCGCTGCGCCAGCGCCGCCTGCACCGCGATGACGCCGTAGACCCCGGTAAAGATATCGGCGAAAGCCACGCCGATCTTCTGCGGAGCGCCGTCAGGCTCGCCGGTAAGGTCCATGATGCCACTCATGGCCTGGATCATCGCATCGTAGCCGGCCCGCTCGCAGTACGGACCATCCTGACCGAAGCCAGTCACGGAACAATAGACGAGTCGCGGGTGGCGCTCGCTCAGGCTCGCGTAGTCGAGTCCAAATTTCTGCAGCCCGCCGGTCTTGAAATTCTCGATCACGACATCGGCCCGCTCTATCAGCCGATGCACTACCTCGAGGTCCGACTCGAGGCGGAAATCCGCCACGATCGAGCGCTTGCCACGGTTGCAGCAGTGGTAATACGCCGAGTCGATCGGCGTACCGTCCGGCGCCGTCACAAACGGCGGCCCCCACTTGCGCGTGTCGTCCCCGTCGGGCGACTCGACTTTAATGACCTCAGCGCCTAGATCGGCCAGCGTCTGACCGATCCACGGGCCGGCAAGAATGCGGGCAAGTTCGACAACGCGCAGACCCGCAAGCGGTGCATTCATCCGCAGCTCCTAGAAGAATGCCTGCAGGCCGGTCTGCGCACGCCCCAGGATCAGGGCGTGAACGTCATGCGTACCCTCGTAGGTGTTAACGGTCTCCAGGTTCTGCGCGTGGCGCATCACGTGGTACTCACTCGAGATGCCGTTACCGCCGTGCATATCGCGCGCGACACGCGCGATGTCCAGTGCCTTGCCGCAGTTGTTGCGCTTGATCAGCGAGATCATCTCAGGCGCCATCTTGCCCTCATCGAACAGACGGCCGACTCGCAGCGCAGCCTGCAGGCCGAGGGCGATTTCAGTCTGCATGTCGGCGAGCTTCTTCTGGAACAGCTGCGTCTGGGCGAGCGGACGGTTGAACTGGATACGCTCCAGGCCATAGTTGCGGGCGCGGTGCCAGCAGTCCTCGGCTGCCCCCATCACGCCCCAGGCGATCCCGAAGCGAGCGCGATTCAAACACTCGAACGGGCCGCGCAGGCCGGACACGTTCGGCAGCAGCGCGTCTTCGGAGACCTCGACGTTGTCCATCACGATCTCACCGGTAATCGAGGCGCGCAGCGACAGCTTGCCCTCGATCTTCGGCGCCGACAGGCCCTTCATGCCCTTCTCGAGCACGAAGCCGCGGATCGCGCCATCGTGGGCAGCAGACTTCGCCCAGACGACGAACACGTCAGCCACGGGACTGTTGGAGATCCACATCTTTGAGCCGATCAGGCGATAGCCGTTAGCAGTCTTCTCGGCACGCGTGCGCAGGGCACCTGGATCGGAGCCCGCGCCGGGCTCGGTCAGTCCGAAGCAACCGATGTGCTCGCCAGAGGCGAGGCGCGGCAGGTACTTTCGCCGCTGCGCCTCGCTGCCGAACGCGTAAATCGGGTACATCACCAGCGACGACTGCACGCTCATCATCGAGCGGTAGCCGGAGTCCACGCGCTCGATCTCCCGCGCCACAAGACCATAGGCGACATAGGACGCGCCCGCGCCGCCGTACTCGACAGGCAGCGTGACGCCGAGCAGCCCCAGCGAGCCGTACTGGCGGAAGATCGACGTGTCGGTCTTCTCCTGCAGATAGGCCTCGGTGACGCGCGGCTGCAGCTCGGTCTGCGCGAAGTCGCGCGCACTGTCACGGATCAGGCGCTCCTCGTCACTTAGCTGGTCGTCGAACAGGAACGGGTCGCTCCAGTTGAAATTCGGGCCGCTCTTTTGATCTGCCATGGGTCGAGTCCTCTGGATTGACGGTCGCCGGCGCGCCAGCGGCGCGAATCTGAGGGCCGATTAGGCCAGACCGCTTTAATGACTTTCAATGTCTTAAATGATATTTATGATCTGTATATAGGATCAAACTCAGTCGTGATCGAAACCCGCCAGCTCCGCACCTTCGTCACCCTCGCGGAAGACCTGCATTTCGGTCATGCCGCCGACCGCCTGGACGTCGCGCAGTCCGCGTTGAGCCGGCAACTGCAGGATCTGGAGCGGCGCCTCGGCACCCGCCTGCTGAACCGCGGCCGCCGGGCCGCCGTCACACTCACCGAAGCGGGACAGGCGCTGCTCGCGGAGGCGCGTGTTGCGCTGCAGCAAATCGACCGGGCCGAGGCCGCCGCCCGCCGCGCCGGCCGCGGCGAGGTGGGCCGGCTGGAAATCGGCTACGTCGTTTCTGCAGCCCTGAGCGGCGTGCTGTCCTCCGCCCTTGAGCGGTTCCGGCTGGCTCGCCCCGACGTCCAGGTACAGGTGACCGGCATGGAGACACCCAAGCAGCTGACAGCACTGCGTGACGGGTCGCTGGACGTGGCGTTCGTACGTCCGCGGGCAACCTATCCGGACGGCGTCAGCGCAACCGTAATCCACCGTGAGTCGATGCTGCTGGCGGTCGCCGCCAACCACCCCCTCGCCCACCAGCGGGTCGACCTGCGTGCGCTCGCCGACCAGCCATTCATCATTCCTCAGTTCGACGAGAGTGCGGGCTTTGCCGAGCACCTCGCCGCACTGGCCTCCAGCGGCGGATTCGAGCCCAAGCTCGCCTATCGGGTCCGCGACTTCATCACTGCAATCGCAATGGCAGCAGCGGGTTACGGCGTAGTGCCTGTGCCGCGCTCGGTAGCCTGTATTGGCCTTGAAAACGTCGTCTACCGGCCTATCCACGGCTACGAAGGGGTCGCGGAACTGGCGGTGGCCCACCGCAGCAGCGGGGCATCACCGGCAACGCTGGCGTTCGCGGCCCTAGCCCGCGAATCGCTGCAAAAGCCGTTACGCGGCACCCCAGACAACACCAGGAACGGCGTGACATAATTCGACCCGCCTAGCTGAGTCGCAACGTCAAACGACCGGAGAATACGCCATGGAACGCCGGGAACTACTGCTGGCCGCCGGGGGCATCGCCCTCGCCACCATCGCCGCTCAGGCAAGCGCCGAGGGCCCGGACGATCACGCAATGGCGCACCATCACCACGCGGGTGGCTCAGTACTGCTCGACTCGGCCATCCACTGCGTTCGCGCGGCCGAAATCTGCCACGCTCACTGCCTCGACCTGCTCGCCGAAGGCGACAAGGCGATGGCGGCCTGCGCGCGGTCGGTCACCGGCCTACAGGCGGTCTGCAGCGCGCTCGCGGTGCTTGCCGCGCAGAATTCGCCATTACTGCCCCGCTATGCCAGCGTCGCGCGCGACGTCTGCAAGGCTTGCGAGGACGAGTGCCGAAAGCACGTTGACCATGCCCCCTGCAAGGCCTGTGCGGAGGCCTGTGCGGCCTGCGCGCAGGAATGCGGCAAGATCGCGATCTAGTCATTTCCCGGCGTTTACTACACTGAGGACCCTATTGCGCGGGCCCGCAGTGGAATCGTAAAACGGACTATGTTCCGCGCCCCGCATCGCCGCCATCGGTCCCTTGCAACGCTGCTGCTGCCGCTGCTGCTGCTGCGCGCGTTCATGCCTGCGGGACTCGTGCTAGGGCACCACGGCCCAGAACTCGGTGATGACGGCCTTACCCAGACCCTCGCGGTCCTTATCGACGGCGCGGCCGTGCGCGGGCACGCTGGCGCGTCGCTGGCAACGCCCGAGGCACGCGCAGCTGCAAGCGGTGCCGGGGGTCTCGACACAGTACTCCCACCGTCCGTGCCGGCCATTGCCGGACTGATCGTTCTACCGGCCGCCTCGCCGGCCTGGGTCCACGACGACCCTGCTTCCTGGCAACCCTACTTCGACGTCGTCGAAAAATCGCCGCGCGCACCACCGCTGTCAGTCTGATCCCCAAGACGACTCGACGGAGCGGCTCCGTCGAGAACAGCAGATGCGATTCGCGAAGAAGTAGATATTCCATGCAACAGCAGACGCCCTTTCCGGTATTGAACCGATTCATCACTTCGGGTGGCACAATCGACCTCGGCCGGATCGACACGATCGACTGCGCCGCTGTCGCTTCCGACGCCAACAAGTTCTGGGTGGCGCTGGTACGACGGCAGCACGAGCCTCTTCACGAACTGTTGCAGCGCCTCAATGACACGCTCGAGTATTGTCTCGCCCGCGACGAACAGATCGACGAACTCGATCGATCCACGCACTGATCCCTCGACAACCGCGAGCGGATACGCTGGCTGGCTCGCGGAACTCTCGCTGCGCTTCGAACGCCGCGGCGAGCGCACTGTTCTTGCGCACCAGCGGCACACCGGTCCGCTACTGGTGCAGCGTGCGCTGCACCCTGAGGGTGACGCTCCCTGCCACGCGATCGTGCTGCATCCTCCCGCCGGCATCGTCGGCGGCGACTGCCTGCAGATCGACGCGCACTGCGGCCCAGACTGCCACGCGCTGCTTACGACGCCCGGCGCGACCAAGTGGTATCGCGCGCCACACTCTACGGCCAGCCTAACTACACGATTGCATACCGCACGTGGTGCTCAGCTGGAGTACCTGCCCCGCGAAGCCATCGTCTACGACGGCGCACACGCGCGCGCCACACTAGAGATGGATCTTGATATTGACTCGCGTATGCTCGGATGGGACTTGTGGTGCCTTGGACGCACCGCCTCCGGCGAGCGCTTCGACACGGGGCAGCTGGAGATGCTGACCACGCTACGCTGTGCGGGGCGACTACGCTGGGAAGAGCGGGCCTCTCTCGTTGGTGGCTCGCCACTGCTCACGGCACGCGCAGGCTTTGCCGAGCAACCGGTTTTTGGCACCCTGTGGGCTGTGGGCGCCCTCGCCGATCGCTCACTGCTGGACGCCTGCAGGGCGGTCCGTCCGCAGCACTCAGGCCAGGGTGCCGTCACCCAGTTGCCTGAGGTATTGCTCGCGCGCTATCTCGGCCCCTCTACGGAAGAAGCGTTCGAATGGTTCGTTCGGCTCTGGTCGCTGCTGCGGCCCGCCTATCTGGGAAAAGTGGCGACACCGCCGCGTATCTGGTCTGTCTAACAGGGAACGGCGATGGAACTGACACCGCGTGAGAAGGACAAGCTGCTGATCTTCACCGCTGCGCTGGTAGCGGAACGCCGCCGCGCGCGCGGCCTGAAGCTCAACTACCCCGAGTCGATCGCGTTCATCAGCGCGGCAATTCTCGAAGGCGCGCGCGACGGACGCACGGTTGCGGAACTCATGAGTTTCGGGCAAACGGTGCTGACGCGCGCCGAGGTGATGGAAGGCATTGCCGAGATGATCTCTGAAATCCAGGTCGAGGCCACATTCCCCGACGGCACGAAACTCGTGACCGTCCACCAGCCGATCATCTAGGAACGCCCATGCTGCCAGGGGAAATCGACGTCCTGCCGGGCGAGATAGAAATCAACGTCGGGCGCCCGAGCGTGACGCTTGCCGTTGCCAATAGTGGTGACCGTCCCATCCAGGTCGGTTCTCACTACCATTTCCATGAGGTGAACGACGCGCTGCAGTTCGATCGGACCGCGGCGCGCGGCTACCGCCTGGACATCGCTGCCGGCACCGCCGTGCGCTTCGAACCGGGTCAGACGCGCACCGTCCGATTGGTCGCTTATGCAGGCGCACGACGCGTCTTTGGGTTCAACGGACGCATCCAAGGACCGCTCTGATGACGACGCGCATCGACCGCCGCGCCTACGCTGAAATGTACGGGCCGACCACCGGCGACCGCGTTCGCCTTGCCGACACGGACCTGTGGATCGCCATCGAGGCAGACCTGACCACCTATGGTGAGGAAGTAAAATTCGGTGGCGGCAAGGTGATCCGCGACGGCATGGGCCAAGGCCAGCAGACCAGCGCCTTCGTCGCCGACACCGTCATCACTAACGTCGTGATTGTTGATCACTGGGGAATCGTTAAGGCCGACATCGGCCTCAAGGACGGGCTGATCTGGAAAATCGGCAAGGCCGGCAATCCGGACGTACAACCCGGCGTCGACATCCCCATCGGCGCCGGCACAGAAATCATCGCTGGCGAAGGCAAGCTCATCACTGCCGGCGGCATTGATTCGCACATCCACTTTATCTGCCCGCAGCAGATCGACGATGCGCTCGCCTCCGGCGTCACCACGCTGCTCGGTGGCGGCACTGGCCCGGCTGCGGGCACCGCGGCCACTACCTGCACTCCCGGCCCCTGGCACCTGCACCGCATGCTGGAGGCGGCCGAGGCGTTCCCGGTCAACCTGGGATTCTTTGGCAAGGGCAACGCGAGCGACCCCGAGCCATTGCGTGAGCAGGTCCGCGCAGGCGCCATAGGACTCAAGCTGCACGAGGATTGGGGAACGACGCCGCAGGCGATCGACACCTGTCTGAAGGTCGCGGACGAGTTCGATGTGCAGGTGGCGATCCACACCGACACGCTCAACGAATCGGGCTACGTCGAGACAACGCTCGCCGCGATCGGCGAGCGGACGATTCACACCTTCCACACTGAAGGAGCCGGCGGCGGCCACGCGCCGGACATCATCCGCGCGGCCGGACAGCCCAACGTGCTGCCGAGCTCGACCAATCCGACGCGCCCGTACACGATCAACACGATCGACGAACATCTGGACATGCTGATGGTCTGCCATCACCTGGATCCGGCCATCGCGGAAGACGTGGCGTTCGCCGAATCGCGCATCCGGCGCGAGACGATCGCAGCCGAAGACATCCTGCACGACCTCGGTGTGTTCTCGATGATGTCGTCCGACTCGCAGGCCATGGGCCGGATCGGCGAAGTCGTTATCCGCACCTGGCAGACCGCGCACAAGATGCGTACGCAACGCGGCTCGCTCACCGGAGACCCTGCCCGGAGCGACAACGCCCGGGTAAAGCGCTACATCGCGAAATACACCATCAACCCAGCGATCACACACGGCATCTCGACGTTCGTAGGCTCGATCGAGACAGGCAAGCTCGCTGATCTCGTGCTGTGGTCACCTGCTTTCTTCGCCGCGAAGCCGAGCCTAGTGATCAAAGGTGGCATGATCGCGCTCGCACCGATGGGCGATCCCAACGCGTCGATCCCGACGCCACAGCCAGTCCACTACCGACCGATGTTCGGTGCATTTGGACGCGCGCTGCGCACTTCGGTGACGTTCGTGTCCGCCGCGGCGCTGCAGGAACCCTCAGTTCTGGCGCTCGGCCTGTCTAAGCGCCTGGTGGCAGTGAGCGGCACCCGCCAGCTCGGCAAGCGACACATGATCCACAATGACGCCACACCACGGCTGGAGGTCGACCCGGAAACTTACGAAGTCCGCGCCGATGGTGAACTCCTCACGTGCGAACCGGCAACCGAGTTGCCGCTCACACAGCGCTACTTTCTGTTCTAACTGCGAGCTGCCGATGACCCAGGAATCGACACCTCTGCGGCTGGAGCCGGTCACCAATGCCACTGGCACCGCGTCTGACCGCATAAGCCTGACGTACGAGGAACGCACTCGCAGTCGCCTGTTGGCGCAACTTGAAAGCGGCACTGAGGCTGCCGTGGTGCTACCGCGCGGAATGCGCCTGCGCGGAGGCGACCGCCTGCAGGCGCCTGATGGCGCCATCGTGGAAGTGATCGCAGCCATCGAGCCGCTGTTAGAGGCGCGCATCGGCGATGCCACGCAGCTTGCGCGCGCCGCATATCACCTCGGCAATCGCCACGTCGCAATCGAAATCCGCGAGGGGATGTTGCGGATTGCGTACGACGCGGTGTTGGCAAGAATGCTATCGAACCTCGGGCTCGATTCCAGTCAAGTCGATGCGCCATTCGAACCGGAGGGCGGCGCCTATGGCCACTCCCACGCACATGCTGCTGACGGCGCGCGGCTCGCGCCGGTCATCCACGAGTACCGGCGCTCGTGACCTCCACACTTGCCCGCGTGCTGCAGCTGGCCAGTACAACGCTGCCGGTCGGTGCGTTCAGCTATTCGCAAGGACTTGAGTGGGCGATCGAGGTCGGCGACGTACACGACGAAGCCTCGACAGGCACCTGGCTGGCCACAACGCTGGAAGCCGGCGTTGGCGCATGGGATGCGACGTGGGTAGCGCGTCTGATGGACGCCTGGCAGCAGGATGACGACATCACCATCCGGGCCCTCAGCGAGCGATTCCTCGCCAGCCGCGAGACGCGTGAGCTGTACGCCGAGACTCGCCAGATGGGGCGCTCGATGCTGGAGCTCGTGCGCGACGACACCAGCGTTCCAGCCGCAACGCTTGCGCTGCTGGAGGAACTCGACCGACAAGAGCTGCTGTCCTACCCGACGGCCTGGACGGCCCTCACGGCTCATCGCGGCGTGAGCGCACAGGACGCCGTGATCGCCTATCTGTGGGCGTGGCTGGAAAGTGCCGTCCTCGCCAGCCTGAAGGCCGTCCCGCTCGGCCAGAAGTCAGGTCAGCGGCTACTGCTGGAGTTGGGCGGTTGCCTCAACGCCATCGCTTTGCGCGCCATTAGTCGTTCAGCCGACGACTGCAGCAATCTCCTGCCCGGATTTACCCTCGCATCGATGCAACATGAAACCCAATACACTCGCCTCTTCCGCTCCTGACAGTCGTCACGGTCCGCTTCGCGTCGGCATCGGCGGGCCGGTCGGCTCGGGCAAGACAGCACTGACGCTCAGCCTCTGCCGGGCGCTGCGCGACAGCTTCCAAATCGCAGTGGTTACCAATGATATCTATACCGAGGAGGACGCCCAGTTCCTGGTCCGCAACGAGGCGCTGGCGCCTGAGCGGATCATCGGTGTAGAGACCGGCGGCTGCCCACATACGGCGATACGCGAAGACGCCTCGATCAACCTCGAAGCTGTCGACCAACTAGTACGTCGCTTCGGCAACCTCGAGGTCGTATTCGTGGAAAGTGGCGGCGACAACCTTGCCGCGACCTTCAGTCCGGAACTGTCGGACTACACCATTTACGTCATCGACGTCGCGGCGGGCGACAAGATCCCTCGCAAAGGCGGTCCTGGCATCACGCGCTCGGATCTGTTGGTAATCAACAAGATCGATCTTGCACCGATGGTTGGCGCCTCGCTCGAGGTGATGGACCACGATGCGCGCCGGATGCGACCGGAGCGGCCGTTTGTGTTCACAAACCTAAAGACGGGGCAGGGTCTGGACGAGATCGTTCGCCGAGTCGTCGAGCGCATCCGTGTCTTTACAGGCTGATCTGCTCGTCGGAGGCCACGTTAGCGGCCGAATGGTAAACTGATTTGCTATTCGACCTGAAGGCATCGCGATGCGCCGATCGACCCTCCTGATACTTTTTTCTGCGTGCGCCGCCAGCGGCGCAACGCCCGCCAGCGGCGCGGATCTCGCCGACGTGGTCGTGCTGGCGACCCGCACCGCCGAGGCTAGCCTGGAGGTGCCCGCCTCCATCAGTCGAGTCGACGGCGCCGCGCTACGTGCAGGCCTCGGGGTCAACCTGTCGGAGAGCCTGGGTCCGGTGCCGGGAATTTCGATACAGAACCGCGGCAACTACGCACAGGACCTGCAGGTGTCGATCCGCGGCTTTGGCGCGCGCTCCAGCTTCGGCGCACGCGGCATCCGCCTGTATGCGGATGGCATTCCCGCCACGATGCCAGACGGACAGGGCCAGTACTCACACTTCGACCTGAGTGGCGCCGATCGCATCGAGATCCTGCGCGGGCCGTTCTCGGCGCTCTACGGCAACTCGGCGGGCGGCGTCATCGCGATCACGACCGCCGACGCGCCACTAGGCGGAATGACGGAAGCAACCCTGGAAGGCGGCAGCCTCGGAACGCAGCGCTACGTACTGCGCGATGGCGGCACCAACGGTACGCTCAACTACACGATCGACGCTGCGCACTTCGCCACAGATGGCTACCGCGACCACAGCCACGCAGAGCGCAACACGGCGAACGCGAAGCTGCACGTAGATCTGAGCCCGGAGACGCGACTGACGCTGGTCGCCAACGCGATCGGCATGCCACCGGTTGACGACCCGCTGGGGCTAACGGCCGCGCAGGTTGCCGCCAATCCCGTCCAGGCTGGCAGCAATTCTCTGCTCTACAACACCCGCAAGAGCCTCGCGCAGGAGCAGGTGGGCGCAACGCTACAGACGCGATTGAGCGCCGCAGACGAACTCACCCTGACCGCCTATGCCGGCCATCGACACTCGACCCAGTTCCAGTCAATTCTGAAATCGATCGAGTTGGCGAGCAGTACCCATCCAGGCGGCATCATTGACCTCGGTCGCGATTACCGTGGCGGCGAGATGCGACTGACCGACCGTCGTACGCCCGGCGGGACGCCCCTGAGTTGGAGCCTCGGCGCGAGCTACGACGCGCTCGATGAATCTCGCCGCGGTTACCTGAACTTCGTCGGCACCGATCTTGGCATCTTCGGCGCGTTGCGACGTAACGACGGCAACCAGGTGCGCGCGTTCGACCAGTACCTGCAACTCGAATGGGACGCCACCGCTCGACTACGTGCGATCGCGGGACTGCGCCACAGCGAAGTGCGGGTAGAGTCACGCAACCATCTTGCGATCGACGGCCCGTTAACCACCGTGCGCTATGCCGGATCAAATCCCGTTGCAGGGATCATGTTCAAGGTGCGTGAAGGATTATCTGCCTACGCGTCCTATGGCCGCGGCTTTGAGACACCGACGTTGAATGACATCGCTTACCGCTCCACCAGTGGTAACGACCCGGGTCTCAACACCAGCCTGCGCCCGGCGCAGAGTGAAAATTATGAGGTAGGCGTGAAGGCGCGCGGCGAGCATATGCGTGGCTCGGTCGCCGCGTTCTATATCCGCACGGAAAATGAATTAGCAGTTCAGGCGAATTCCGGTGGACGCTCGGTAATGGAGAACATAGGACCGACCGAACGCAAGGGCGCTGAAGCAAGCCTGGAAGTCGACCTTGCAGCGCGCACGACTGGCACGCTCGCCTATACGTACCTACATGCTGCGACACTGGCAACGTACACAGCGTGCGCCGTAACGCCCTGCGTACCACTGCCAGTCCCGGCCGGTAGCCACCTGCCGGCGGTACCCGAAAATGCACTGTATGCCGGCCTTACCTGGCGGTCGATAGGAGCCGGCGTATCCGCAACGGCAGAAACCATCGGCCGCAGCAAGATCTATGCG
>CAIYLH010000058.1 GCA_903927005.1 uncultured Pseudomonadota bacterium | reverse complement strand
CTGCGGCGTGCGCGAGAAATTGCCCAGTTCGTACAGATATCGAACGATCCACTGCAGCCCGGCAACGCGCGCGGCATGAGCCCTAAACACTTGGCCGCAGCTCCTTGTGCTAGCGCAACTGTCGCAGCGGGGTCAGCGCGTCCCTGCGCTTCCGTTGCCCCGCCGGCCTGCAGATTGCGCGCGATGCGCACCAGCTCGGGCGGGGGGTCGGGCCCGCTGCGCTCGAGCAGGTGCGCGAGCCGTGACGGGATCCGCGGATTGCACTCGACCAGCCAGTGCAGATGCTCGTCGTCATCGCGCGCCGGCGTGCGGGCGACGACGCGGCGCAGCGGCTCGACCGTCGCCTCCGGTCCAATCCCGCCGATGATGCCGGCGATCGCGCCGCTCGCAGCGTTCACGGCGCGGCTGCATTGGGCTGGAAGCCGAAGTCGCGCACGTAGCCGAACAGGCCGACGCTGCCGCCGGTATGGATGAAGACGATGTTCTGGCCGCGCCGGTACTGGCCGCGGCGGACCAGGTCGATCAGTCCGGCCATGCCCTTGCCGGAGTAGACCGGGTCGAGCAGGATGCCCTCGAGCCTGGCCAGCAGCTCGATTGCCTCGATCGAGGCGGGTGTGCAGTGGGCCGATGCGCCGTGGGGGTGACTGGACATCTGCGTATATCGGCCGGCGGATTGAAGCTCGAATAATCCAGCGGCGAGCAGAGCTTAACGTCCGGACAGTCCAAATGCGCCCGAAATCCCATCGACCCCCAGCCGCCGGCGGCGTGCTGGTCCCGCCGCCCAGCGACCGGGGTCGCCACAACGCGGCGATGGATCCGTACGACCCGCTGTCGGGCGCTGAGGTCGAGCGCCTGATCGCCGCGGCGCTGTGCCTGCTGCGCCAGACCGGCTGTGCGTTCGAGCCGGGCACCGAGGCCATCGAGCTGTTCGAGGCGGCCGGTTGCACGGTCGACGCCCAGGGCGTGGTGCGCTTTCCCACGGCGGTGGTGGAGGCGGCACTGGCCAGCACGCCGCGGGCGGTCAGGCTGTGGAACCGCGACGCGAGCGGCTCGATCCTGCTCGATGCTGAACACACCTGGTTCATCCCAGGCATGACTGCTATCAAGGTCTATGATCCTGACAGCGGCGAGCGGCGCTCCAGTACCGGCGATGACCTGGCGATGATCGTGCGGCTCGCCGATGCGCTGCCCAACATCGATGCGGTCTGTGTCGCCTGCAAGGATGTGCCGAACTCCGACATCCACGGCGAGATCAACGAGTTCGCCACGCTGATCCGAAACACCGCGAAGCCGCTCGAGTACCTGTGCGAGGACGCCCGCTCGCTGCAGGTCGTCATTGAAATGGCGACCGCAGTGCGCGGTTCCGCCGCCGCGCTGGCCGAGAAGCCGTATTTCCTGCAGATCGTAACGCCACTGCCGCTGGGCTTTTGGCGTACGCACAGTGACCAGATCATTGCCGGCGCCCGCGCCGGCATCCCGCTGAGCATCGGTACGCTGCCGATCGGCGGCGCCTCGGCGCCGATCACGATGGCCGGCTGCATGGTGTCCAGTCTGGCCACTGACTTTGCCGCGATGACGCTAGGTCAGCTCGCTCGGCGTGGAGCGTTCGTCATCGGTAGTTCGGACGTGCGCTTCATGGAGCCGGCGACAGGTGGGCTGGGCAATCTGCCACACACGACCCTTGCCGACATCACGATGCACCAGGTGCGCCGGCATCTGGGCCTGCCGTCGTTTTCCGGTGTCAGCGGCCGGGCGGTGGCGCGGCGCTTCAATCAGGACGCGGTGTGGGAGATCAGCACCAGCATGACGCAGGCGTTCTTCAGTCGACCGGCAACGCTCGATTACCTGGGGTTGATTGACGATGGCATCAGCTTTTCGATGCACGCGTTGTGCCTGTGCGACGAGCTGGCCGGTCTGCTACGAACGATGTGGCGCGGCGTAACGATCGATGATGACACCCTGGCGCTGGGGCTGATCGATGCGGTCGGTCCGCGTGGCAACTTTCTTGCCCAGCGACACACGGCCAGCCACTGCCGCGACCAGCGCTGGCCGGCCCGCTATTTCGGCGTCCACATCCCCGTCAGCGTAGGCCTGCAGCCTGACCTGGACCTGCTGGAGCGCATCGACGCGGACCTGCGCCTGCTGCTGGCCACTCATCGGCCGCCGCCATTGGCCGCGGAGCTCGACGCGACCCTGAGCGCGATCCAGGCGCGGTTTTTCGCTTGCGAGCAGAGGAGCGCTGCTGTCGGCTGACAGCGGTCGCCGTCGTGCGCCCCGACGGTTATGATGGGCCCACGGCCTGCGCTGGCCGGCTGTGCCCGCAGACCCACTAGGACGACCGCATGATCGAGCAGCACGTACACGACTTCGCGGCCGCGACCTGGCCGTTCAAGGAGCCGGAGTTTTCTGACGCACTGACCACCGTGCCGGTGCTCGAGGGCGAGGCGCCGATCCTGCTGGTGTCGCACGACGCCGATGACGGTATGTGGCAGGTGCTGTGTGGCACGACCAACGAGCCGGAGGACGGGCGTCTGACCTGCCTCGGTTGTCTGTTGGAGCTGGATCCCACGCTCGCCGAGATCGCCGATCTGCCGCGCGGCTGGGAAGCCTATCGCGAGGCGGTCGGCGCGCCGTGGGCGCGCGAGCCGAGCCCCGCCGACGACGCGAGCGACGAGGACGACGGCTGACAGCGCAGCAAGACGCGGCCCCCTGCGCGCGGCGCGGGCCGCTATGGTCGCAGGCGGATCTCACCGGCCTGCGCCGGCCGCAGACCGTGCTTGTCGGCGTAGAAGGCCCGGATTCTCGCAAGATCCGCGTCCTCGTCGCCGCTCAAGGTGATGTAGGTGTCCACACCGACGCGCCGCGTCGGGTAGTCGATGAAGCCGAGGCCGAGCGGCAGCTGCGCGGCCAGCGCGATGCGGTAGAAGCCACTCTTCCAGTAGTCGGTGCGCGCGCGGGTGCCTTCAGGGGCCAGCACCAGCCACAGCCACGGATGGCGCTCGAACTCGGCGACCATATCCTCGACGAAGCCGGTGTGGGCGCGGCGGTTGACCGGGATCCCGCCCAGTCGCTGCATCAGGCCGCGGATCGGCCAGCGGAACAGCGTGTCCTTGCCCATCCAGCGGGCCGGCAGGCGCACGGCGGACTTGTACAGAATGCCGATCGGGAAGTCCCAGTTCGAGGTGTGCGGGTAGACCACGATCAGGCCCTTCGGGCCCGGTGGATCGACCAGTACCGGCTGCCAACCCAGCAGTCGCAGCAGTGCGCTTGAAGTGACCGCCAACAACGAAGAGCGCGAGCCAGAGGCGGTAGGGAGCGGCATGATGCCGATCCTTGCACACTCCGGTCGCATCTGGCACTCCGGATCTACCGCGCCGCTACAACTCGCCCAGTGCGGCGGCGTCCGGTAGCCCGCGCACGTAGCGGACGTGGCCGTCGCGGGCCAGTAACGCGACAAAGGGCGTCTCGCCCCGCCAGCCGGGGTCGACAGAATGTCGTAAGGCCAGCGGAGCGCCATCGAACACATACACCGCCTGTGCCTGGCGGTAATGGGGATCGTTCAGCAGTGCGGCCGGCGTCTCGACGGGATCCATGACGACGACGATCACGGCCCCGGGGGCGTTCCGGGACCAGCGAGCGAGCCCGTCGACGACCGCCGGACAGTAGGCGCAGTCCGTGGTGGTGAAGACGACCGCAGCTGGTCGGTGCAGTTGACGCGTCAGGTGTGCCCAGGTGGATTCGTCGAAAAACCGTACGGCCGGTGGCGCCGCCGCAGCGAGCAGCGTCATCAGCAGCATCGCGGTTGCCGCCAGCGCCCGTCTAGCGATCGAGACGGTGTGCACGGACGCCTCCTTCGGTGTTCCAGACGACGTACAAGGCAGAGCCATTCCGTAGCAGGTGCGGCTGGTCGGTATCGCCGCTCGCCGCATCCACTTCGCGCAGTGCGAACGTTGCGCCTGCGTCGTTCGACACCCACGCGCGAAGGTGTGTGCGCCCATTGTCGTAGCTGCGCCAGCTGATGACGACCATCGCGCCCGCGGCGGCGACATCGGCGTGCTCGGCGCCGGCATCGGGCAGTGACCGCACCGTGCCGCGCGGCGTTCCATCGGCCGCAAGGCGCCCATAGCGGGCTGCTGGACGGTCGCCATCCAGGCCGAACCAGACTGCGTGGTAGCCGCCATCCTCGGCCGCAACCAGCGCGGGCCCGTGGTGGGGGCATGCAGCGAGCACCCAGCCGTCGGCTGTTGCGCGCCGTGGCTCGCTGCCCTGACCCAGTTCGGACAGCGCAAGCAGCGCATGGTCCCGGACGTTGCCCTCGAATACGTGTCGCCACAGCGCCACTAGACCCTCGGTCGGCGATTCGGCCAGCGCTATCCGACAGCACTCGCATGAATGATCACCAAGACGCAGATCGGGGCCGAACGTGCGGCCGCCGTCGGTTGATCTTTTGCCATAGATCGCAGCGCCGCGGTAAGCGTCCCGGCCGCCGCCAGCGCGGGCCAGTTCGGCGTCGCGCTTGTCGATCCAGACCACGTACAGATCGCCGTGGTGGTCGAAGGCGAGGTTCTGGAAGCGATGCGTGATTTCCTGTCGATCGTCGTGGACGACGACCGGTGCCGCGAAGTGAACGCCGCCGTCGGTCGAGCGCAGAAGTCGGATCTCGCCCGTATACGGTTTCGCCAGCGGTCGGGCGTATGCGATCAGGACAACTCCGTTCGGACCAAACGCGATGGTGGGTCGACTCTCACCGTCGGCAGCGATTACATCGCCCTGCGTGTCCAGTTGGCGCGGCACTGAAAAGTGCGCGCCCTGATCGTTGCTGATACGCACGGCCAGGTGGCCGTCGCCTTCGATGTTTGCGATCCAAAGTGCACCGGAGGGCGAAAATTCCGCACCAGTTCCAATGCTGGGGCGGTGGCCGCCGGCTGCGTGACCTGCGTGTGGGGCCGGTGCCTCAACCGCTGCGACACCGTAGGCGGCGAGCAGCAGGCCGGCCCCGCAGGCGAGTGCGCGGATGGAGAAGAAATGGGTAGTCATGGGTTTCTCGCGGCTCGGTGCCCCGCCCGGGTTGACGCGGGCGGGGCGGGCTGTTGGCTAATGTCGGTACTTTATTTCCGCATGCACGGTTCGCTGACCCATGGGGTGATAGGCGAAGTATGTGCGATCAAGCAGGTTGTCGACGCCGAGCGAGCCCTTCCAGCCGTGCCCGAAGTCGTGGACGATGCGCAGGTCGAGCACGAAGTAAGGGCTGTTCGACGTATAGGTCGTCTTGTTGACGTCGCTATTCGCAAGTGAATTCGACTGGTCGCCGCTGTAACGGCCGGCTACCGTGAGCGCTGTGGTGTCGCTGAACCGGTAGGTGGTCACTGCTGTTGCCCGCCAGCGCGGTACGCCGGGATATATCTTGCCGTCGTACGCCGGATTGACCGCGTCATGCAGCGTCCGCGCCTGAGCGTAAGTGACGTTGCCGGTCAGATCCAAGCCGTGCAGGAGTACATCGACCTGCTGGTAGGCCAGTTCTGCGCCGCGACTGCGTACCTTGTCGATGTTAGATACGACCGACTGGCTGCCAAAGCCCGGGATAGGTGTCTGCTGCGTGTAGAGCGCGTCACGCAGGTCTTCCTCGAATACCGAGATGCGCAACAGGCCGTCCGCCAGCGAGCGCGTGGCGGTGAGTTCGCCGGTCAGGACATCCTCGGGCCGCAGATCCGGATTATTGACCAGTAGGGTGGATGGTCCGGCGATTGCCTGGTACAGCTCGGTCACCGTGGGGAAGCGAAACGCCCGTCCGATCGCCAGGCGCGCCGACCACTGCCCCGACAGGTCGTGCTCCAGGGCGAGCTTGGGCGAGTTGCGTGTGGTCGTGCGTGCGGCGTACTCCGCGCTGGCGAGGCTGCCGGCAATCAGGGTTCGGTTCGAGCCGCCGCTCGCGCGCCATCGCTCGCTGCGCAGGCCCGCTGCTGCCCGCCAGCCATCGGTAAAGCGCCAGGCATCCTGCAGGTAGAGTGCATCGACGCGCGTCTCGCCGCGCGCGGCCGCCTTTAGCTGCAGCGCATCGGTTGAGGCCAGCCAGCTGCCGTCGTTGGCGGTGGTGTTGTAGTCCACGCGACTGTCGAGCAGATAACGGTCGTGATGAGCGCCGAACGAGAGTTCGTGCGCGGAGTCGTTGGTGTGCCAGCTGGCGCGCAGGTCCATGACTTGCCAGCCGTCCCCGTAAGGGTTGCGTGTGGTCTGGCCGTAGTACCGCGTCGCGCCGACCCGGGTTCCCTGCGGCAGGCTCGACGTCTGCCGGTCGGGCGCGATCGTATAGAGGCTCGCGACGGCTTCCCAGCTCCAGCCTGCCGCGCGATCGCCCGTCAGGCTCAGGGCGTGCAGCCAGTGCTGCTGCTCCCAGTGGTTCTGAGCGTACAGCGTGCCCAGTGCGTAGTACCGGCCGCCGAGGTTGATATTGCCGGTGGGCGAGTAGCTCACCGTCTGGCGGGCCGCATCTTGTAACCAGCTTGAGACGCCGTTGTCGGTGCGGTTGTGCCAGCTGCCCAGTGTGTAGCGCGCATGGACCGTTTTGCCGAGTTCATAGCCGAGCTTGAGTTTGAATGTGTCCTGCACGGTGTGGTCTATGCTCTGGGCACCGACTAGCGTCTGGGTCGCTCCGTACGGATCGACGTAGCTGACGCCGCCGCTGACCACTGGCGAGCCGCTCGCACAACTGCCGGTGCAACTGACGGCTGCCCCGAGCTGGGCATAGGTCATTGGATGACCATGGCTGTCGAGGTGATCGACGCCGAGCAGCCAGCTGATGCCGCTGGCGGTGCGATCGCCGACCAGGCCCGAGTAGCTGCTGCCGCGATATGTGTCGGCGCGGCCGAGGTAGTCAAACGATTCGGCGAAGGCTTGCGCCTTTGCTGCGATCAGCAGCGACGTCGGCATGCGGGTAGTCATCAGTACCGTTGTGCCAACGCTGTTGCCGGCATAGGCGGCGGAGAAGGGTCCGAAGAAAAAGTCGACCCGGCTGAGTTCCTCGGGCATGACCATGTTCCAGCGGGCTGGATACGAATAGCCGTTGCCGAGCAGGTTGGAGATCAGCACGCCGTCGGCATAGACCAGTGAGTGACTGCTGGTCGTGACGCTCGCAGTGCGCGTCTCAATGATCGCATTGCGATCACCAATGTAGCGTTTGCGGGTCATCGTGTCGGGCGAGTACTTCACGATGTCGGATGTGTCGATCAGGTTGATCTGCTGTTCGATTTCTTGCGCACTGTAGCCTGCGCTGTTGGCGGCGAGTGCCGCGGGCAGACCGCCGGTCTCGCTCATGCCATAGACGGTGACATCGTCGAGCTGTGTCACGCCGGCGGCGCTGCCGGCGCTTGCAGGGCCTGCAGCGACGCTGGCGAGCAGGGCGGCGCAGACAGCTGCAATAGCGAGCGGCGCTCGCGGTGGGGTAATGAACTTCACGATGGGACTCTCTACTGGGTTCGGGGGAAACGGCGTGCAGGGTGCACGCGGAGGCGGATTCGACGCCCGCTAGGACGCCTTCACGGCGGTCGGCGAAGGGACTCAGTAGAGGGAGGGTGGCCCACGCGGCGCATGCGCGCGAAAACCCCGTCGGCTCACGGGCTCGCGCGAGGGTTGCCTGGCAGTGGCGAGGAATCGCGCTGCTGGCAGGTACAGCGGCAGCGGCGCTGGCGGTGGTGTGGCGCCGCCACTCGCAGCGAAGGGGCACGACGTGTGCGCGGTCCGATGTCCGGCGCCGCCATGCACGTGGTGGGTGTGGTGGGCGTCGCGGGTCGGCGCGGTCGCGGTTGGTGTTGGCGCGTAGCCTTCGCAGAACATCAGCGCGATGGCGCCGTGCACATCCACCGTCGGCATGAAGCCGAGTGGTACCAGCGCTCGCACCGCCAGCGCGAGCGCAAGCAGCATCGCCAGGGCATGGCGAGTTGTCTGGCGTCGCGAGGTGATGCGTGGAGCGCTCATGGCCGATTCAGTGCGCAGACCTCGTGTAGGACCGCGTCACCGGTGCGGGCGCAGTCGTGAGGGTGCAGCTCGCGTTGCGTCGGCGAGGTTGTCGGCGGCGGTTCAGGTCGCGCATGATCGATGGACTGAGGTATGTTCTGGCGTTGCACGCCGCATCAAGCGCCTCATGCAGGCGCTGACTCGTTTCGCTGCAGTGCAGGCAGGCGTCGGTGCCAGCGCGCAGCATGGCGGCCAGGAATGGCCGATCGCGATGCTCGCTGATCAGCACCAGCGCCGTCTGAGGCGCGAACCTCTTTACTGCGGTGATTGCCCCGGCAGCGCCTCTTGCGGTGCTGCCGGGCAGTGATAGCACCAGCACTGCGGGGTGCTCGTCATGCAGCAGTTCAAGCGTCTCTGCCATGCTCGCGGCGGTTGCCGCGACGCGACAGACGCCATGGCGGTCGATGACCATGGCGAGGGCGCTTGCGACCAGTGCCGACGGATGGTGGACGACTACCGACGGGGCAATGCAGCCAAGGGCTGCCCGGTGGGTGGGCAGGCTCGGTGGTTGCGTATCCATTTCTCGCTCCTCTGTCCTGCGGACGGCTTGCCACTCGTGCAGCTGCGCTGCAGTGACTTTTATCGCGGAGAGGGCTGTCGGTTCTCGCGCCGATGCTGTCGCGTTAGGGCGAAGCAGCGGCGGCCGTATGCGGCTGCGCCACACGGTCGACAACACCCTTACCGGGGATTGCATCGGACATGACGCGGCCGCGGCCTCGTCACATCACGATGTCCGGGGAGTGTCAGGCGAGGGTAGGAGGTCCGCGTGCGGCGGAATGGCGTGGCGGGGGGGCCGCGACGCGCGAGGAGAGTGGCGACGCGGCAGAGATGGCTGCGGGCACGATTGGCGGTGCCTGTAGCGCGAGTACCGGTAACAGCGCTGCGCCGCTACTGGCGGCATAAGCGCAGTAGCCGTGGGCTGCGGGTTTTGAGCCTGAGTGACCCGCGTCCGGCATCGCCATGGCGGTGCCGTGGCAGAACATCAGGTGGGTCGCCCCGCCGAGTTGCGCCGGCATGAACCCGACCGGAATCAGCCCACGGACCAGCAGCGCCAAGAGCGCCAGTCCCGCAAGGCACTGGCGAGGGCTCGGAAAACGTGAGCAACGGTAGGCGCCGATCATTGCCCTAATATGCATTAGAGCGCTCGCGGCGACAATCCGTGCAATGGCCGTTGCGGCCACTGTGAGACGGTAGTTGCCCGAGGGGAACACTGTAGGCGGCGCCTGCGCGTCTAAAATCGCTGCGATATGCCCAGATAGGCCTGCCGGCTTGGTGTTAGCCGGTTGAGCCCCAGGTTGACGCCGCCATCCAGCTGCAGATCGGTGGACAGCAGCCACGCAGCGCCGAGGTCGAAGGATGCTTGCCGCTGGCTGCCGGCCGGGTCGTGGTTCCAGTCTGCCCACAGCTCTATCGACAGAGTGACGTCATGCGGCAGGGTGCGGCCGAGGTTCACCAACTGGGCGGTATTGAGGTGGTGGCCACTGCCGCTGGCGTTGGCGAGCACGTCGAGTTCCGGGCTGAGGTTGAGGCTCCATTCGTCCGACAGCGTCGCGACCAGCGGCAGCAGCACGCCGCCCTCCCAGGCGCCGTTGCCGAGCGCGTGCGCGGCGGTCGGCGCTTTCACGACCGGCATCAGTGCGAGCTCGAGCACAGCGCCGCTGTAGAGCTTCTGCTTGAGCTTGAGCGACAAATCGCCGCTGCCACGCACCGTGCTGCTGCCGCCGGCGTCACGCGTGCGGTTCTGGGTCCAGAGCGGCAGGTTGAGCTCGAGGTCGAGGCGCGAGTTCAGTCCGAGCTTGAGCGTCGGGTTGAGCGCGAGCAGGGTGTCGGTGCGCGTGCCGTCCAGCGACAGCTCGCTGTAGCTGACCAAGTCCGCCTCCAGCTGCAGATGGCCGGCCTCGGCGGTGCAGGTGCCGGTCGACTTGGTCGGCCGGTCGGTGCAGATCGGTGCCGGGGCAAGCTCCGCAGCATCCGCCAGCAGTGGCGCGGTCAGCGCCAGCAGCAGCAGGGTAATGATGCGCATGAGTTCCCCGCGGGCGCGTGGAGTGCGCCCAAGGCCCGATTTTGCCACAGCCCACGCTGCGGCCGGTGTGGAGTCGCTGCTAGAATCAGCGCTGCGATCGTCAGTTCCGGATCGCGCTCCTCACCGTTGGGTTCCACCATGTACGAGTACCGTGCGCCGCGCCGCGAGTTCGAGTTCATCCTGCACGAGGTGCTCGGTGCCGAGCGTGTGCTCGTGGGCCTGGGCCGTGATGACGTCAGTCGCGAGCTGATCGACAGCATCATCGACGAGGCGGGCAAGTTCAGCGAGCAGGTGCTCTCACCGCTCAACTGGCAGGGCGACCAGCAGGGCGTGCGCTATGTAGACGGCGAGGTGGTCCCCGCCGACGGCTTCAAGGCCGCCTACCAGCAGTTCTGCGCCGATGGCTGGGCCGGCATGTCGGCGAGTCCCGAGTACGGTGGCCAGGGCTTGCCGGCGATCGCGCACATCGTCGTCGGTGAAATGCTCTGCAGCGCGGCGATGGCCTGGCGCATGGCGAGCGGGCTGTCGGAGGGCGCGGCGTACGCGCTCGACCGGCACGGCAGTGAGGAGCTCAAGGGCCGCTTCCTGGCCAAGATGGTCGCAGGCCACTGGACCGGCACGATGTGCCTGACCGAGCCGCAGGCGGGTACCGACCTTGCGATGCTGCGGACGCGGGCGGAACCGGCGGCCGACGGCAGCTTCCGCGTCAGTGGCACCAAGATCTACATCAGTTGGGGCGAGCACGATTTCACCGACAACATCATCCACCTGGTGCTCGCGCGGTTGCCGGACGCGCCGGTGGGGACCAAGGGCATCAGCCTGTTGCTGGTGCCGCGGCGCATCGACGGGGCGCAGAACGGCGTCAGCTGTGCGTCGGTCGAGCACAAGATGGGTATCCACGCCTCGCCGACCTGCGTGATGAACTTCGAGTCCGCGCAGGGCTGGATGATTGGCCAGCCCGGCGGCGGGCTCGCGGCGATGTTCACCATGATGAACCACGCCCGTCTCGGTGTTGGCCTGCAGGGCCTGGGCCTGAGCGAGCGCGCGCTGCAGGCGTCGGTTGCGTACGCGTTCGAGCGCCTGCAGGGCCGGGCGGCTCGCGGGCCGCTCGATCGCGACAAGCCGGCCGACCCGATCATCCGCCACGCGGAAGTGCGCCGGATGGTGATGACGCAGAAGGCCCTGACCGAAGGGCAGCGGCTGCTGGCGTACTACACCTACCAGTTGGAGGACACCGCGCAGCTGCATTCCGATCCCGCCGTGCGCGCGCACGCTGAGCAGTTGGTGGCGCTACTGGTGCCGATCGTGAAGTCGCTGCTGACCGATACCGCCATGGAGACCACGGGACTTGCGGTGCAGGTGCATGGCGGGGCGGGGTTCATCCGTGACACGGGCGTCGAGCAGTATCTGCGCGATGCCAAGATCACCTGCATCTACGAAGGGACCAACGGTATTCAGGCCTTGGACCTGCTCGGCCGCAAGGTGTTGATGAATGGCGGCGCAACCGTGCGCGCGCTGGCGGCGGAGATGGTCGCGTCGCTGGGCACGGACCTGCCGCCGGCGCTGCTGCCGTGGGCGGCCGAGCTGCAGACGCGGATGAAGGAGCTGGGCGAGCTGACGGCGGTGGTCGGCGGCCGGGTGGCCCAGGACCCGGACGAGCTGGGGGCGGTGGCGGTGGATTACCTCAATCACGCCGGCTACGTGCTGGTGGCCTGGTGCTGGCTGCGGATGGCCAAGGTTGCGGTGCAGCAATTGGCGGCGGGGACGCACGAGGCGGGCTTCTACGAGGCTAAGCTCGCGGCCGCCCGGTTCTACTTCGAGCGCTTGCTGCCGCGGACCCAGGCCTTTGCGGCCGGCGTACGGGCGGGGGCCGGTTCGCTGCCGGTGCTGACGGCGGAGCAGTACAGCCTGTAGCGGGTCGGTTTTTACTCGTTGCATCCGCCGCACGGGCGAATCATCATCGATCCACCGTGACGGCCATCGGAGGCCGCCGGCAACGTAGGAGAAGAATTATGAAGTTCGGTGTACGTCTGCGCCCCAGCGCGCTGTTACTGGCTTTTGCGTTCGCTGTCTCTTTGCCTGGGGTGGGGCACGCCGCGGACGAAAAATGCGCGGCGCAATGCGACGAGGAATCCGACCGTTGCATGATGGCAGCGGGCAAGGACAGCACCAAGCAGCGGCAGTGCGATGCGGCCGTCGACGAGTGCCTGCGCAAGTGCGGCTGAGCTAGTGCGCCAGGGCTTTTCTGGTGGCAGATACGAAGGCCCCGGCAGCGTCCGGGGCCTTTGTTTTTCGGAAATACGAGAATCCTTGTTGCAAGCGCTCACCTTTTCTGTATAGTTCGGATGCTTCGCAACCGCAAAAAGCACCAGATCTCGTTGATCTGATTGAAGAAATTTAGGCGAACCGGGCATGACAGAAAGGGACGAAGAGCACTTCGAACTTGACGAAGAGTTCCTCGCCGATGCTGAGGCGGAGGAGCCTGATTACGACCGCCTGATCGATCGGGTGGATCGTAAGAAGGCCCAGCCTGGCAAGAAAGGCAAGGCAGCCTGGAGCAAGCTCGAGGACGTGCTCGCAGAGCGCCGCCTCAAAAAAGAGCTGTTGGACTTCGAAGACGACGCCTGATCGCCGTCTTCGATTCCGCGGCGCGCTTCGCCGCGCCCCCCAGACTCCCGATTTTCGGCCCTTGAGGGCCCCCGCCGCCCCAGACCCGCCATGCCAGCAGACACCGCTTCCTTCGTCGTCCTGAAGTTTGGCGGCACCAGCGTGTCGTCAGCCGCCAACTGGCGCAACATCCGCGACGTGCTGCGTGCGCGACTTGCCGCAGGCCTGCAGCCGGTGGTCGTCCACTCGGCGCTGTCGGGCATCACCGACCGTCTGGAGGCTCTGCTGAGCGCTGCGGCGGTCGGCCGCCATGCCGAGGTCCTCGCCCAGATTGCCGCCCGCCATGCGCAGCTGGCGGCCGAGCTGGGCCTCGCGCTGCCAGCCGGCGTGCAGCGCCACCTCGACGAACTCGGCCAGATCGCCGCCGGCGTCGCACTGGTCAACGAGGTCAGCGCCCGCGTCCGGGCGCGGGTGATGGCCAGCGGCGAGTTGATGGCGACTGAGCTAGGCGCGGCATGGCTTGCCAGCGAAGGCCTGTTGGTCGAATGGATGGACGCGCGCACGGTGCTGCGCGCGGAGGACCGGCCCGGCGCGTCCGAGCGCGCCTCGATCCTGTCCGCGACCTGTGACTACGCCCCGGACGCCGCGCTGATGGCGCGCTGCACGCGTCCCGGGACGGTCTTCCTCAGCCAGGGGTTCATCGCCGCGGACGCGCACGGCAACACGGTGCTGCTCGGCCGCGGCGGCTCCGACACCTCGGGGGCGTACTTTGCCGCCAAGCTCGGCGCGGTGCGGCTGGAGATCTGGACCGACGTGCCGGGGCTGTTCAGCGCGAACCCCAAGGGCGTGCCGAATGCGCGGCTGCTGCGCCAGCTGCATTACGACGAGGCGCAGGAGATCGCCTCCAGCGGCGCCAAGGTCCTGCATCCGCGCTGCATCATGCCGGTCAAGCAGTACGGTATACCGCTGTACGTGTACGCAACGCAGAGCCCGGCGGTGGAGGGCACGCACATCAGCGCAAGTCCGGCCGGCGGTGACGCCGCGCAGGTCAAGGCGATCGCGCTCAAGAAGGGCATCACGCTGGTGTCGATGGACAGCCCTGGCATGTGGCATCAGGTCGGCTTTCTCGCCGACGTGTTCCAGGTGTTCAAGGCGCAGGGACTGTCGGTCGATCTGGTGTCGACCTCCGAGACCAACGTCACCGTCTCGCTCGACCCGCAGGCCAATACGCTCGATACGACCGCGATCGCGTCGCTGCTGGCGGCGCTCGCGCCGCTATGCCGCGCCGAGATCATCGGCCCGTGCGCCGCGCTGTCGCTGCTCGGGCGCAACATCCGCGGCATCCTGCACGACCTGGGTGAGGCGCTGGCGCTGTTCGCTGAAGAGCGGATCTACCTGGTCAGCCAGGCGGCCAACGATCTCAACTTCACCTTCGTCATCGATGAGGTGCAGGGCGACCGGCTGGTAGGTCAGCTGCACGAGTTGCTGATCCGCGCGGCAGTCAACGATCTGGTGCTGGGACCTACCTGGGACGAGCTGCAGGGACCTGCGGCAACGCCGCAGTCGGCGCCGGCCTGGTGGCGCCTGCAGCGCGAGCGGCTGCTCGAGCGGCTCGGTGAGCGCGACTCAGCCTACGTTTACGACCTGGACACCGTGCGCGCGGCGGCGCGTGAGATCCGCGCCATCGACGCGGTCGCGGAAGTTCACTATGCGATGAAGGCGAACCCGCACCCGGCCGTGCTGCAGGCGCTGGCCGCCGAAGGCATTGGTTTTGACTGCGTCTCCAGGGGCGAGGTCGAGCATCTGCTGGCGAGCGTGCCGGGGTTGGCGCCCGAACGGATTCTCTATACCCCGAACTTCGCGCCGCGCCACGAGTATGCGTGGGCGGTCGCGGCGGGTCTCACCGTGACCCTCGACAACCTCTATCCGCTGCGGGCCTGGCCTGAGCTGTTCGCGGACGCCGGACTATTCGTGCGCATCGACACCGGCCGCGGTCACGGCCACCACCAGCACGTGCGCACCGCCGGTCAGCATGCCAAGTTCGGTGTGCCGCTGTTCGAGATGGACGAACTGGCGCGGCTCGCCAGTGCCGCGCGTGCGCGCGTTGTCGGCCTGCATGCCCACACCGGTAGCGGCATCTTCGCCATCGACACCTGGCTTGAGGTCGCCGAAACCCTTGCGAAGGTCGCGGCGGACTTCCCCGCTGTCCGTGTGCTCGATCTCGGCGGCGGTTTCGGCGTGCCCGATAAGGCCAGTCGCCGTCCCGTTGACCTGGCGGCGCTGGCTGTGACGCTGGCGGCGTTCCGTGCGCGCAACCCGCGCTTCGAGTTATGGCTCGAGCCTGGCCGCTACCTGGTCGCAGCGGCCGGCGTGCTGCTGGCGCGCGTGACCCAGCTCAAGGGCAAGGGCAGCAAGCAGTACCTGGGCATCGCGACCGGCATGAACTCGCTGATTCGGCCTGCGCTGTACGGTGCCCACCACGACATCGTTAATCTGACACGGCTGGAGGCGCCGACAGAGGCGACCTACGAGGTCGTCGGTCCCATCTGCGAGTCGGCCGACGTGCTCGGCCATGAGCGCACGCTGCCGACGTGTCATGAAGGCGATGTGATGCTGATCGCCACCGCCGGCGCCTACGGGCACGCGATGAGTTCGCGCTACAACCTGCGCGAGCCGGCCGAGGAACTGCTGCTGTAGCCCTTAACGGGCGCGAGGAGAGGTCGATGAAGGTCGGAATCGTCGGTTGGCGCGGCATGGTGGGCTCGGTGCTCGTAGCCAGGATGCGCGCCGAGCGTGACTTCGAGCTCGTTGAGCCGGTGTTCTTCAGCACGACCCAGGCGGGCCGGCCGGCGCCTGAGGTGGGCCGTGCGCTGGGCCCGGTGCAGGACGCTAACGACCTGCCGGCGCTCGCCGCGATGGATGCGATCATTTCCTGCCAGGGCGGCGACTACACCAGCGCCGTGCATCCGGCGCTGCGCGCTGCCGGCTGGGACGGCTATTGGATCGATGCGGCCTCGACGCTGCGTATGAAGCGCGAGTCGGTGATCATCCTCGATCCGGTCAACCGTGCGGTCATCGACGCGGCCCTCGCCAGCGGCGTACGCGACTACGTCGGTGGCAACTGCACCGTCTCGCTAATGCTGATGGCCCTCGGTGCGCTGTTCACCGAAGGCCTGGTCGAGTGGGCGAGCGCGATGACCTACCAGGCGGCCTCTGGCGCAGGCGCTGCCAACATGCGCGAGCTGATCGCGCAGATGGGCGCGACGCACGCCGCCGTCGCGCCGCTGCTGGCTGATCCGCACGCCTCCATCCTCGAGATCGACCGTATCGTCGCCGAGACGCTGCGTGGCGATGCGCTGCCGCATGCGCAGTTCGGCACGGCGCTGGCCGGCAGCCTGATTGCATGGATCGACAAGGACCTCGGCAATGGCCAGAGCCGCGAGGAGTGGAAGGGCGGGGCGGAGGCCAACAAGATCCTCGGTAGCGAGGCGAACCCGGTGCCGCTCGATGGTCTGTGCGTGCGCGTCGGTGCGATGCGCTGCCACAGCCAGGCGCTGACCCTCAAGTTGCGCCGCGACCTGCCGCTGCTCGAGCTGGAACAGTTGATCGCCTCGTCCAACGACTGGGTGCGGGTGATCCCGAACGAGCGTGAGGCGTCGATCCGCGAGCTGTCACCTGCGAAGGTGTCCGGCACGCTGTCGATCCCGGTAGGACGGCTGCGCAAAATGTCGATGGGTGGGGAGTACCTCAGTGCCTTCACCGTCGGCGACCAGCTGCTGTGGGGCGCTGCCGAGCCGCTGCGGCGGATGCTGCGCATCCTCGTCGCGCGTCGCTAGCAGCAGCGTGGGCATCGCGCCCCCGAAGGTTTCTGCCGTGCTGCCGCGAACGGTGATCGTGCTCGGCTGCGTCTCGCTGCTCAACGATGCCTCCAGCGAGATGATCACGCCCCTGCTGCCGATATTTCTGACCGCGACGCTCGGTGCGGGGCCCGCGATCGTCGGTCTGGTCGAGGGTTTGGCCGAAGCCACTGCCAGCGTCCTGAAACTGGTCGCAGGCAGGCTCGCCGACCGCGGCGTACCGCCCAAACGACTCGTGGTTGCAGGCTATGGGCTTTCGAACCTGGCTCGTCCGCTGATCGGTCTGGCGGCGAGCTGGCCGGCGGTGCTTGTGCTGCGCTTCGCCGATCGCATCGGCAAGGGGATTCGTACTGCGCCGCGCGATGCGCTGATCGCCACAGCCGCCGACCGCACGGCGCGCGGTCGGGCATTTGGCTTCCATCGCACGATGGATCACGCCGGCGCCATGATCGGGCCGCTGCTGGCCTGGGCGTTGCTGGCCCGCCAGGTGCCGCTGAGCCGGGTGTTCCTCGCTGCAGTCGTGCCGGGCCTGCTGGTCATGCTGCTGGTGGGGGTCGCGCTGCCAGCGCAGGCCGGTGCGCCACCGGCTGCGTCTCCGCCGCTGCGGCTGGGGCTGCTTGATCGTCGCCTGCGTGCGCTGCTGGCCGCCGCCGCGGTGCTGGCGCTGGCGACCGTGCCGGAGGTGTTCGTGGTGTTGTGGGCGCGTGGCGCGGGGCTGCCGCTGCCGTGGGTGCCGCTCATCTGGGCTGCCGCCAGCTTGGTGAAGATGCTGCTGGCCTACCCCGCGGGGGTTGCGACCGATCGCTATGGTCGCCTGCCGCTGCTGCTACTGGGCTGGTCGGCGCGGGTCTGTGCGCTGCTGGCGCTGGCGCTGGTCCCTGCGCAGGGTGCGGTGGTGTGGGCGCTGTTTCTGGCGTACTCCGCCTCGCTCGTGCTGACCGAGCCGGCTGAGCGGGCGCTGATCGGCGATGCGGCGCCGCTTGCTGCACGGGGCACGGCCTTCGGTCTGTACCATCTCGTCTCGGGCGTGTTTGTGCTGCCCGGTGCGGTGCTGTTCGGCGTGCTCTGGGAGCGCGCCGGCTCGTCCGTCGCCTTTGCGGCGGCAGCGGCCGTCACGGCACTCGCTGCGAGTGGCATGGCAGCATTCGCTCGCCGCCCTGCAGACGGCTGAGGCCGGCTTTAGGCGGCGAGAGCGGCGGGGTCAGCGCGGCAGCGCCTGGCGTTGCACGCCGCGGTTCGGGGTCGGCAGGGCCCACAGCCGCGAGCGGCCGCGGCTGTGGAGTTCTAGCAAGGCGTGCCGCCGCAGCCGCGGTAGCGGCTTAGAGCAGGTCGTAGCTGAAATCGTAGGCGGTGGCCTTGCCGTCGCGCTTGTGCATCTTTAGCTGGCCCTTTGCGCCAGCGTACTTGCCCGTGCCGCCGGTGACGCTGAACAGCGAGTCACCGACGTCGAGGAACGGCCCCTCGATCGTGATCTGACCCTCCTTCAGCGACAGGGTCCAGATGCACTCCCAGCTCTTGCCTGCGATCACGCGGACGCAATAACCCTGGTCGGAGCCGAGTTGGGTCTTGTTGGCGGCGTCGAACACGGGGTTGGCGAAGGTCAGCAGGTCGCCGACCGAATCGCCCTTGGCGCCGATATCGATAGTGGTCTCAGTGGCGTCGCGCTCAACCAATTGCAGGTGCTCCGCCGCGAGCGCGCTGCCGGTGGCCAGGGTCGCGACGGCGACCAGGATCGAAAGTGACTTGTGCATGGGAGTCCTCATCTTGCCGAAGCGGCTATTGTGGGTGGGATAGTGTGCGAGCATGGCCTGGAACTGATCGTCTCTAACGCGGCTGCCAGGCGGGTCAATCACTGATCGGTGCGCCGACGGCGACCATGACCTGGTGTGCGTCGCCGGCGGGTGCGCGGCCACGATCATACGGCCGCCAGAGCAGCATGTAGAGCAGGCCGAGGCCGATGACGCCCAGCGACGTCAGCAGGACTCCGTAGTTGCTGTACCAGGGGTCGGCAGGGCTGCGCGGCCAGGACATGTTGACGATCGCGCACAGGCCGTAGAGCTGTGCTAACAGGTTGACCGGCCAGCCCCAGGCGCCCAGCGTGAAGGATCCGGCGGGCCGCCAGCCACGCAGTCTTGCGACGAGCGCCGCGAACACGATCATCTGGAAGGCGATGTAGATGCCGACCGACGCAAAGCTGATGATGGTCGCGATCGCATCCTGCAGCCACATCGCCGACAGCGCGATCAGCGCGGGAATGCCGCCGGCGACCAGCAGCGCGACCGCCGGGACGTGCCGGCCGGGCGAAAGCCGCCGCAGGTGTTCGCTGCCGACGATCATCTCGTCGCGCGCGTAGGCGAACAGCAGCCGACTCGCCGCCGCCTGCAGGCTCAGCAGCGCCGAGACGAACGAGACCGTGACGATCGCGATCACGACTCTGAGTCCCAGCTCGCCAACCGCCGCCTTGAGCAGCGTGACGACCGGATCCTTATCCTTGCCGGACATGACTGCCTCGACGTCGGGCACGGCGAGTACGAGTCCGAGGCAGACCCATAGCGCTGCCGCGCCGCCGACGTAGATCGTCAGGCGCATCGACTTCGGGATCGTCCGGCCCGCGTCCGGGGTCTCTTCGGCGACGTCGCCGCAGGCCTCGAAGCCGTAGTAGCAGAACATCGCGCCGAGTGCGGAGGCGAGGAATGCCGGCCAGTAGCTGGCGTTGGCGGCATGCAGGTGGCTGACATCGATCAGCGCGCTCCATGGCTGGTGGCGCGCGAACGCCAGCAGATAGCTGCCTACCGCGATCGCACCGACCAGTTCACAGATGAAGCCGAACATCGCGAACCGCGCCAGCAGCCGCGTGCCGCTGAGGTTGAGTAGCGTGGTCAGTGCGATCAGCCCGATCGCGATACTCGTCAACTGTGCCGGCGTGCCCTCGCTACCGAACAGCTGTGCGATGAAGGGCGCAGCGCCGGTGGCGATTGCGGCGAGCGTGACGAACAGCGCCCAGCCGTACACCCAGCCCGCCATCCACGCCCAGCGCTTGCCGTACAGGCGTCGCGCCCATGGGTAGATGCCGCCGGAGATTGGAAATTGCGAGACGATCTCGCCGAAGATCAGGCAGACGCCCAGCTGGCCGATGCCGACCAGCAGGTAGGTCCACCACATCGGTGGGCCACCGGCCGCGAAGGTGGTCGCGAAGATCGTATACACGCCGACGACCGGCGACAGATAGGTGAAGCCGAGCGCGAAGTTCTCCCACAGCGTCATGCTGCGCTCGAAGTGGGATACGTAGCCAAGGGCGCGCAGTTGCGCGGCGTCGGCATCACCGCTGCCGGTGGTCTGGTCTGTCATCTTCGCCCCCTTATCGTCCGCCCGTTGTGGCTGTGCTGCCGCGGGTCTAGGGGATTGATGCTACCGCCTCAGCCGCCCATTGCGCGAGCGGGTGCGACGATTGTCGCGCCCAGCTAGCCAGGCGCGAGGCGCGCCGCGTGACGGCAGCTCAGTTCGGTGACGACATCCTCGAGCCCAAGTCCCCGCGCCCGCAGCAATAGCAGCAGGTGGTAGATCAGGTCGGCGCCCTCGCCGACGAGTTGTGCGTCGTTGTCGGTGACCGCGGCGAGCGCGACTTCCAGTCCTTCCTCGCCAACCTTCTGCGCCATGCGGGTGAGTCCGCGGGCGTGCAGTTTGGCGGTGTAGCTCGAGTCAGGCTGGTCCGCGATGCGGGCGGCGATGATTTTTTCCAGCTGTAGCAGGAACGCCAGCTCGGTCGCGGCGCTCGCCGGCTGGCCGTGGAAGCAGGTGGCAGCGCCGGTGTGGCATACCGGGCCCTGCGGTCGGCCCAGTACCAGCAACGTGTCGCGATCGCAGTCCATCGTGACGGCGCCGACCGAGATCGTGTTGCCGGAGGTCTCGCCCTTGGTCCACAGCCGCGCGCGACTGCGACTGTAGAAGGTGACCTGGCCGGTGGTGAGTGTGGCTGCGAGTGACTCGCGGTTCATGTAGCCGAGCATCAGTACCGTGCCGGAGTCGGCGTGCTGCACGATGGCAGGCAGCAGCCCGTCGCCCTTGGTCCAGTCCAGCGCCTCAATGTCGTCGATCGTCATGGCCTCACCTCGATGCCTGCGGCCCGCAGGTACTGCTTCAGGTCCGGAATCTCGATCGTGCCCAGATGGAACACGCTGGCCGCCAGCGCGCCGTCGACCTGCGCGTCCTGGAACACGTCCAGGAAATGCGCGGGCGTACCCGCACCCCCCGAGGCGATCAGCGGCACGCGACACTCGGCGCGCACGGCGATCAGCTGCGGCAGGTCGTAGCCGTTGCGCACGCCGTCGCTGGCCATGCAGTTGAGCACGATTTCGCCGGCGCCCAGCGCCTGTACTTGTCGTACCCAGTCGAGGGTCGCACGCGGTGTCGCCCGGCTGCGGCTGGGATCGCCCGTGTACTGGTGCACTTCATAGCGCGGGCCGTCCGGCCCGGGCACGGTCTGGCTGTCGATGCCGACGACGACGCACTGCGCGCCGAAGCGCTCGCTCAGGCGGCTGATCAGTTCGGGATCCGCCAGTGCGGGGGAGTTCACCGACACCTTCTCGGCGCCGGCGCCGAGGACGGCCTCGGCGTCCGCCACCGAGCGGATGCCGCCAGCAACGCAGAACGGGATGTCGAGCAGTCGCGCGACGCGCTCGACCCACGCGCGCTCCACCCTGCGACCGTCGGGACTGGCGGTGATGTCGTAGAACACCAGTTCGTCGGCGCCGGCGTCGCGATAGCGCAACGCCAGTTCTTCGATGCCACCGACGATCTTGTGATCGCGGAAGCGCACGCCCTTGACGACGACGCCGTCGCGCACATCCAGGCAGGGGATCAGGCGGCGGGCAAGAATGGCTGCAACTCCTCGACAGTCATCCTGTTCTCAAGCAGGGCACGGCCACTGACCGCCGCGGCAACGCCGCCGCCTGCCAGTGCCCACAGGTCGCGTGCATCGCGCACGCCGCCCGAGGCCTGCCACTGCACGGTCGGGAAGCGCCGCACGGCCTCGACATACAGGTCGAAGTTCGGCCCGGACAGCGCGCCGTCGCAGCCGACGTCGGTACACAGCACGTGCCGCAGCCCCGCGTCGATGTAGCGCGCGACCACGTCCCACAACACGAGCGTCGACTGCTCGAGCCAGCCGTGCGTGGCCAGTCGCGGCGTGCCGTCGGCATCGAGGCGCACGTCCAGCGCCAGTACGATGGCGTCAGGTCCGAGCTTGCGCAGCCAGCCGGCGACGAGGTCCGGGTCGGTGACCGCCAGCGAGCCGATCACGACCCGGCTCGCGCCGGCGGCGAGGGTCCGGTCGATCGTCTCGCGGCTGCGCAGCCCACCGCCGACCTGCATCTTCAGCCGACCACGGCCGGCGAGCTCTGCGATCAGCGGCAGATGGGCCTGGGCACCGTCGCGTGCGCCGTCGAGGTCGACGACGTGCAGCCAGCGTGCGCCGAGGTCGGCGAAGCGCTCATACAAGCCCTCTGGCGTGACGTCGTAGCGGGTCTCTGCAGCGAAGTCGCCCTGGTAGAGGCGCACGCAGCGCCCGTCCTTGAGATCGATGGCGGGTATCAGTTGCACGTGTCAGGCATCCAGTGCGAGGAAGTTGGCGAGCAGGCGGGCGCCGGTTGAGCCGGAGCGCTCCGGATGGCATTGCGCACCGTGGAAGTTGCCGCGGCTGACGATCGCCGTGAACGGTTGGCCGTAGTCGCACAGGGCAATCGCATCCGGACTCGGCGGCAGGGCGTAGCTGTGCACGAAGTAAGCGTACTCACCCGCCTCGATGCCCGCCAGCAGCGGCGAGCTGCGTTGCGGGGCGAGCTGGTTCCAGCCCATGTGCGGCACCGGCAGGCCGGCCCGGTCCGGGAACCGCTCGGCGCGGCCGGCGAGAATCCCCAGGCACTGCGTGTCGCCCTCGGCGGAGGACTGGAACAACAACTGCATCCCCAGGCAGATTCCGAGCACCGGTTGGGTGAGCGTCGGGATCAGCCGGTCCAGTCCGCTTGCGCGCAGCCGCTGCATGGCATCGGCCGCGGCGCCGACCCCGGGCAGGATCACCCGTCGCGCCGCGCGTACGACGGCCGGGTCTGCCGATAGCGCGGCCTCGACGCCGAGTCGCTCGAGCGCGTAACGCACCGAGGCGACATTGCCGCCGCCGTTGTCGACGATGACCAGCGAGCTCAAAGCACGCCCTTGCTGGAGGGCAGGGTGGTGCCTTCCACGCGCAGCGCCTGACGCAGCGCCCGGCCGACGCCCTTGAAGCAGCTCTCGACCATGTGGTGGGTGTTTTCGCCCCTGACGGTCAGGTGCAGCGCGCAGGCGAGCGTATCGGACAGGCTGCGGAAGAAGTGCGGCACAAGCTCGGTCGGCAGGCCGCCGACAGCATCGCGTCCGAACGCTCCTTCGAAGACGAAGTAGGCGCGACCGGACAGGTCGAGCGCTACCTGCGCTTCGGCCTCGTCCATCGCCAGCAGGAAGCCGTAGCGACCGATGCCGAGCTTGGCGCCGAGCGCCTGACGCAGCGCCTGGCCGAGCGCCAGCGCGCAGTCCTCAACGGTATGGTGTTCGTCGACCTCGAGATCGCCCTTGCAGTCGAGCTCGAGCGCGAAGCCGCCGTGACGGGCGACCTGCTCGAGCATGTGGTCGAAGAAGCCGATGCCGGTGGTGATGCGCGTCGGAGCCTCGGCGTCGAGGTTCACGTGCACGCGGATGTCGGTCTCGCGCGTCTTGCGCTCCACCGTGGCGGTGCGCTGGCGCTGCGTCAGGCGTTGTCGCACGGCCGGCCAGGTGTGTTCGGGCGGACCTGCGACTTCGATCTTGAGCCCTGCGATGCCGAGCCTGGCGGCCAGCTCAAGGTCGGTCGCGCGGTCGCCGATCACCGCAGAGCGCGCCGGATCCATCGGCCGCGTGGCGAGGTATTGGTCGACGAGCAGGGTCTTGGGCTTGCGGCAGTCGCAGCCATCGATGGCGTGGTGTGGGCAGACCAGCACCGCGTCGAACTGCACGCCTTCGGCGGCGAACAGCGCGAGGATGAAGTCCTGCACCCGCTGAAAATCTGCTGCCGGGAAGCTGATGGTGCCCAGCCCGTCCTGATTGGTGACCATCACCAGCCGGTAGCCGGCGTCCTGCAGCGCGCTCAGCGCGCTGATCGCACCCGGCACCAGGCGGATCTTGTCCAGCCGGTCGACTTGCTCGTCGGCGGGTTCCTCGACGAGGGTACCGTCGCGATCGATGAACAGGGTCGGTGTCATGGGCGTGCCAGTGCCTCGAGCAGGCGGTCGTTCTGGGAGGACGTGCCGATCGTGACGCGCACGCCGCCAGGCGTGTAGCGGCCGCGGCTGAAGTCACGCAGCAGCAGGCCCGCGTCGCGGGCGCGGCTCATCACCTCGGCGGCGTCGCTGCACTCGAGGTAGAGGAAGTTCGCATCGCTAGCCTGCACCCGGCGCACCAGCGCCAGTTCGGCCAAGGCCGCGTGCAGGCGCTCCCGTTCGAGTTTGAGTAGCTCGATGCGCAACTGCGCCTGCGCGAGCGGTGCTACTGCCAGCGCCGCGAGTACTGCGTCGATGCTGGGGGTTGGCATCGAGTAGGGCGGGATGATCCGCCGCAGCAGTCCGATCACGGATGGGTCGGCAAGCACCGCACCGCAGCGGGCGCCGGCCAGCGCATAGGCCTTGGACAGCGTGCGCAGCACGACCAGGTTCTGGTGCGCGTCCAGGCGTGTCGCGAAGCTGCCCGTCGCCGCGAACTCGGCGTAGGCCTCATCGACCACCACCAGCGCCCGGCCCGCCAGCGCGCGCAGGATCCGCTCGATGGCGTCCGGGTCCAGTGCGCTGCCGGTCGGGTTGCCTGGCGAACACAGGAACAGCAGCTTGACGCGCGGTCCCACCGCGGCGAGCACGGCGTCCTCGTCGAGCGCGTAGCCGTTCGCGGCCTGTAGCGGCACCTCGATCACGCGCGCCCCCTGGATCCGTGTCGCGACCGCGTACATGCCGAAGGTCGGCGGACAGATCAGTGCGGCATCGTGTCCGGGCATCAGGAAGGCGCGGGTCAACAGGTCGATGCCCTCGTCCGAGCCGCGGCCGGCGAGTAGCTGCTGGGCCGTGACGCCGTACAGCGTCGCGAGTCGGGCTTCGAGCGCGAGCGGGTGGGGCTCGGGATAGCGGTTGAGGCCCGCGGGGGTGTTGTCGCCGGTATAGCGCCACGGGTTTTCATTGGCATGCAGGCGTTCTAGCGTCGGGTCCCAGCTGGCGTGCGAGTAGGACTCGAGCGCGAGTATTTCGGGGCGGGCGAGGCGGGTGGCGATGTTCATGGTGCCGCCAGTGCCGCGAGGCGGACCGCGACGGCCTGTGCGTGACCGTCGAGCCCTTCCAGTCCGGCGAGTACCTGGGCGACCGGGCCGAGGTCCTGAAGGCCTGCCGGCGTCAGTTCCTGCACGGTGATGCGGCGCATGAAGTCGCCCACGGACAGGCCGGAGAAAGCCCGGGCGTAGCCGTAGGTCGGCAGCACGTGGTTGGTGCCGCTGCAATAGTCGCCGATCGATTCGGGCGACCAGTGACCGAGGAACACCGAGCCTGCGGCGCGGACGGCACCCAGCCAGTCGCGCGCTGCGTCGATTTCCAGGATCAGGTGCTCGGGGGCATAGGCATTGCTGACGGCGAATGCGGTGGCGAGGTCCGCCACCAGGATCACCCGGCTGGCCAGGAGTGCCTGTGCGGTGATCGCCCGGCGGCTGAGCGCCATCTGCTGGCGCGCCACTTCATCGATCACCGCAGCCGCGAGCGCCGCCGAGGGCGTCACGAGGATGACCTGTGCAGACGGGTCGTGTTCGGCCTGCGCCAGCAGGTCGGCGGCGACGAATGCCGCGCGCGCCGAGTCATCCGCGATCACCAGCACTTCGGAGGGGCCGGCGGGCAGGTCGAGCGCGGCACCTTCCGGGTCGCGTGCGACCGCAAGCTTCGCCGCCGTCACCCAGGCATTGCCCGGACCACAGATCTTGTCGACCTTCGGGATCGAGGCGGTGCCGTAGGCCATCGCCGCGATCGCCTGGGCGCCGCCGACCTTGTAGACCTCGTCGACACCGGCGCGTCGTGCAGCCACCAGCACCGCCGCGTCTGCCGCGCCATCGCGGCGCGGCGGCGTGCACAGCACGCGCGTCGGGCAGCCGGCAATCGCGGCGGGCACCGCAGTCATGATGGCGGCCGAGGGCAGCGGTGCGGAGCCTGCCGGTACGTACAGGCCAACCGCGGCCAGCGGCACTTCGATGCGCTCGCAGCGCACGCCGGGCGAGGTCTCCATCGACAGCGGCGGCAGGCGTTGTGCTTCGTGGAAACGGCGCACGTTCGCGATCGCGCGGTCGATCGCTGCGTGTGCGGCAGTAGGCAATGCCGCCTCTGCGGTCGCGAACTCGGCAGCCGTGACGCGTAGCGTCTGGATCTCCACGCCGTCGAAGCGACGCGTGTAGTCGGCCAGCGCGGCGTCGCCGCGGGCACGCACAGCAGCGATGATCGCCTCCACTGCAGTGGAAAGTTCCTCGGCATTGTCCTGCGCCGGACGGCGCAGCAGCGCGGCGCGAGCAGCGTCGGTCAGTCCGGACCAGTGATAGAGCGCGAGCATCAGGCGAGCATCTTCTCGACGGGTAGCACCAGCAGCGAGCTTGCGCCGGCGCGCTTGAGGCTCTCGAGCGTCTCCCAGAACACGTTCTCACGGCAGACCGCGTGGATGGCGACCTTGTCGGTGGTGCCCTCCAGCGGAATGATCGTCGGCGACTCCGAGCCTGGCAGCAGGCGGCGGATTTCCGCCAGTGCCGAGCGCGGCGCGTGCAGCATGATGTACTTGCTCTCCTTCACCTGCTGAACGCCGTCGATGCGCAGCAAGATCCGGTTGAGCCAGTCTTCCTTGGCCTGTGGCAGCGGCACCGGCGTGCGGATCAGCAGTGCCTGGCTTTGCATCACGACCTCGCTCTCGCGCAGGTGGTTGGCCTGCAGCGTGCTGCCGGTCGAGACGAGGTCGCAGATGACATCGGCACGGCCCAGGCGGGGCGCGATCTCGACCGCGCCGGACAGCGTGACCACCTCAGCCGGCACGCCGTTCTCCGCCAGCCAGTGGCTGGTCGTGTGCGGATAGGTGGTGGCGATGCGCCGGCCCGCGAGGCTCTGCGGGCCGGTGTAGTTGAAGTTGTCGGGAACGGCGATGGACAGTCGGCAGCGCCCGAAGTCGAGTGACTGCAGCACCTCGAACAGCGGCTCGACGCCGCGTGCGAGGAAGCTGAGTCGCTTTTCGTTGACGACGTTGCCGCCGACGATGCCCAGATCACAGACGTCCTCGCGGACGAGATCGGGAATGTCGTCATCGCGCACCAGCAGCACGTCCAGTGGCATGTTCTCGCCGTAGCACAGCAGCTGGTCCTTGCCGCGGCTGTACTTGAGGCCGCAGCGGCTCAGCAGATCCAGCGAGTGATCGGTCAGTCGACCGCTCTTTTGGATTGCGACGCGCAGGCGTTGTTCCTTATCCATTCTTGACCTCATGTGTACGGTGTGCGGCGAGCGCGTAGCCGCCGTGGCCGGCGAGCAGGCAGCGTGCCACCCGGCCGATGGTTGTGACGCTGACGCCGGTGAGCCGGTGAATCTCGCGGTAGGGCAGGTCCTGGCGCAGCAGGTCGACCACCGCCCAGCGGTCGGCCAGCGCCTGCAGTTCCGCCGGCGTGCACAGGTCGCGGAAGAAGGCCCGGCATTCGTCGGCGTTCTGCAGCGTCAGAATGCCCTGATAGAGGGCTTTTTCTGCCAGCGCTTCTTGGCGGGGACTCAGCGGGCGGTGAATTTTCATCGTGCCACGGTTGTAATAGCGTATTAGTACATTAATACATTGTTTGATTGCGGGCAAGCGTTCTTGACGCGGTGCGGCAACGCTCCGTAGACTTCCTCCTGCCTATCTAGACCGGCTGAGGGACTGGCCCTTTGAAGCCGGGGCAACCTGCGCGAAGCGTTCAGGTGCCAACTCCTGCGGATCCCACCGATCCGGTAGATAGGTCGCCGTCCGTTCCGGGTTAGATCCCGGGCGTGCCGGTACCGCGTGCAGCGGTTCGGGAGTGTGCGCCAGCGCGTCTGCCCGAGGAGTCCCGATGAGTGCCCCTGTGAACACCCCGCCCGCCGCGGCCCCGATCGACGAACCGCTCGAGGGGATCGTGCGCCTGCCATCGCCGTTGTCGCTGCATCACGGTGGCGAACTGACCGATGCCGTGATGGCCTGGCGGATCGTCGGTCCCGCGGGCGCGCCGCTGGTGCTCGCCGTGGGCGGCATCTCCGGTCACCGCCGCGTTGGCGCGGAGGATCGCGGCTGGTGGTCGCCGGTGGTCGGCGCCGGTCGCGCGCTTGATACCGATCGGTATCGCGTGCTGGGCGTCGACTACCTCGGCGGCAGCGCCGATTCCACCGGGCCCGCCCGCGGCGGTCCGCTGCTGCCAGCACTGTCCGCCTTCGATCAGGCCGATGCGATCGCCGCGGTGATCCGCGCGCTCGGTGAAGCGCCGCTGCACGCGGCGGTGGGTGCCTCGTACGGCGGCCAGGTCGCCCTTGCGATCGGCTTGCGCTACCCGGAGCTCGTGCGGCGTCTGCTGGTGATTTCGGCGGCGGATCGGATCCATCCGATGGCCTCGGGCTGGCGCGCGGTGGAGCGGGAGATCGTCCGCTTCGGTATCCGCACCGGGGACGCCAGCGGCGGCCTCAAGCTCGCCCGTGCGCTCGCCATGTGCACCTACCGTACGCCGCGCGAGTTCGAGGCGCGCTTCTCCGGCGAGCCGCGCCGCGACGAGGATCGCTTCCGCCTGCCGATCGAGGACTACCTGTTTGCGCGCGGTGATGCCTACGTCGCGCAGTACCGACCTGAGTCGTTTATCGCACTGTCCGAGTCGATCGACCTGTTTCGCCTCGATGCGGCTCGCGTGGCGGTGCCGGTGACGGCGGTTGCGGTACGCGAAGACGAGCTGGTGCCCTACGAGCACATGCAGGGCTTCGTCGCGCGCCTGCCCGCGGGGCGGCTCTCGACGCTGGACTCCATCTACGGTCACGATGCCTTCCTGAAGGAAGGCGATGCGCTGCGACCGATCTTTGCTGATTGCCTTGAAGGATCCGCTCGATGACCCGTCCTGCCGACCCGCGCACGCGCCTTGTGCGTGCTGCCTTGGATTCCGACACGCAGCACGGTGCGGTCGTGCCGCCGTTGCACCTGACCTCGACGTTCTCCTTCGCCAGTTTCGGGGTGAAGGGGCGCTACGATTATTCGCGCTCGGGCAACCCGACCCGCGACGCGCTTGGCGACGCGTTGGCCGAGCTGGAGGGGGGCGCCGGTGCGGTGGTCACCGCGTCCGGCATGGCGGCGGTGGCGCTGGTGGCGCACCTGTGCAAGGCCGGCGAGACCGTGCTCGTGCCGCGTGACTGCTATGGCGGCACGTTCCGTCTGTTCACCGGCTTCGAGCGACAGGGCATCCTCAAGGTGCTGTTCGTCGATCCGACCGACCTGACCGAGTTTGCGACGGCACTTGCTGCCAGGCCGCGTTTCGTCTGGCTGGAGACGCCGTCGAACCCCTTGCTGCGGATCACCGACCTGGAGCGCGCGAGCGCCCTTGCGCACGCTGCCGGCGCGCTGGTGGTCGTCGACAACACGTTCCTGTCACCGGTCTGGCAGCGGCCGATCGAGCTGGGTGCCGATATCGTCGTGCACTCGACTACCAAATACTTGAATGGCCACAGCGACGTTGTCGGCGGTGCGGTGATCGCGGCCAATGCCGAACTGCAGGAGGAGCTCGCCTGGTGGGGCAACTGCTTAGGTCTCACCGGCGCGCCGTTCGACAGCTTCCTGACGCTGCGCGGGCTGCGCACCTTGCACCCGCGCCTCGCGCTGCACGCAGCCAACGCGGCGCGCATCGCAGAGCTGCTGAGCACGCACCCGGCGGTAGCGCAGACCTACTACCCGGGACTGCCGGACCATGTGGGCCACGCGCTTGCCGCGCGCCAGCAGAAGGGGTTCGGGGCGATGGTCAGCTTCGAGCTCGCCGGCGGACTGCCGGCGGTGAAGGCGCTGGTCGAGGGGCTCGACTACTTCTCACTCGCCGAATCGCTCGGCGGCGTGGAGAGCCTGATTGCCCACCCGGCGACCATGACGCACGGTGCGATGGCGCCGGAGGCGCGCGCGCGCGCGGGCATCACCGAGAGTCTGCTGCGGCTGTCGGTGGGTATCGAGGCGGTGGACGACCTGGTTGACGACCTGCGTGCGGGGCTTGAGCGGGCGGCGCGGGCTGACTGAGGCGCATGGCCCGCCGCCTGGCCGGCGGGCTTCCCGAGGGATTTTCGCGATTCCTCGGATCGTCATCGTCTGGCGCCGCGCGGCGCGGTAGGCTCATGGCCCCTGTCCTGCTGTTGGAGTGCGGATGCGTCCGTCGACGATCTCAAGTCTGACCCTGCTGCTGCTGGGCGTCGCCTCGGCGCAAGTCGAGTCAGCACCGCGCATCACGCGGCTGACGCCCCCGAGCGCCGCGTCCGCCGGCAGCGAGGCAGTGCCGGTGATCTCCCGCTTTCTGGCCGGCCAGCGCTTCGACCTGCAGGCGACCATTGTCCCTGATGCGGGTCAGGCGGTCGCGGCGGTTGCGTTCTTCGTCGATGGCCTGCCGGTGTCGCGCGGTGCGCCGGAGCGGATCGATCGCGGTCTGGTGCCGAGCCTCGGCGACGGCACGCCGACGCCGACGGGGACGCTGGTGGCCTCGCAGCGCGGCGTTTGGCAGGAGCGAGCCGGTATCCACGAACTGAAGGTCGTCGCGCGCCAGTCGGATGGTGCTGAGGCTGAGGCGCGCGGTGCATTTGCGGTCGACCTGCCCGAGGGCCACGGACCGCGCGCGAAGAACGTGATCCTGCTGCTCGGCGATGGCATGGGCATCGCGCACCGTACCGCGGCGCGGATCGTGGCGCACGGCTACACGCAGGGCAAGGCGAACGGGCTGCTGGCGATGGACACGTTCCCGCACGTCGCGCTGGTGCGCACCGCCTCACTGACCTCGATCGTCACCGACTCCGCGCCGGGCATGTCGAACTATGTGACCGGCAACAAGGCCGCCAACTCCGAGGAAGGTGTGTGGCCAGATGACACGCTCGATCCCTTCGACAATCCGCGCGTCGAGTACCTGTCCGAGTTTCTCCACCGCACGCGCGGCACCCAACTTGGCCTCGTCACCACCGCCGATGTATTCGACGCTACGCCTGCCGCCAACGCCGTGCATACCGGCAGCCGTGGCGCCGGTACCGGCATTGTCGATCAGTATTTCGATGATCGCGGCCTGACCGGGCTGACAGTGCTGATGGGTGGGGGACGCAAGTGGTTTACGCCTGCCGGCCTGCCGGGCTCACAGCGCGCCGCCAGGACCGACTATGTGCTGTCAGAGGCATTGGCCAGCGGCTGGGGCGCGGCGCGTGGTGCATTGAACCCGGGGCGCGACCTGGTGGCTGATTTCCGTGCCGCGGGCTTTAGTTACGCCGCGACCGCGCAGGAGCTCGCCGCGGCGCCAGGCGACCGGCCGCTGCTAGGCCTGTTTGCCTGGGGCAACATGAATGCCGCCTACGACAAGATCGGCGGGCGTCGTGGTACCTCGCCGGTGGTGGCCGAATTCGGGCTCACCGACCAGCCGATGCTGGACGAGATGACGGCCAAGGCGCTCGCGGTGCTCGAGCACGCCCCACAGGGCTTCTACCTGATGGTTGAGGGCGCCTCGATCGACAAGCAGGCCCATGCGATGGATTCGGATCGCTGGCTGCTGGAGATGCTGGAGTTCGATCGCGCGGTCGCGGTGGCGAAGGCCTTCGCCGAGCGCCATCCGGAGACGCTGGTGATCGTCACGGCGGACCACGAGACGGGAGGGTCGTCGATTATCGGTTCGTCGCGCCTGGACGCGGCCACGCTGGCCGCGCGGGCGCAGTCCGGTGGCGGCAGTGCCGCGCTGCGCGACGGCGTCGTCGGGAGCTACGACGAGGCGGGATTTCCAGCCTATGGGATGCTCGCCGACGGTTATCCGCAGAGCATGGATCCGGACCACAAGCTGCTGATCGGCTACGGCGCGAACGGCGACAGGAACGAGGACTGGGCCGCCAACCTGCGGCCACTGATCGACGGCCAGCAGCCGATGGCGGCGCCATCGCCGTTCCCGGTGTTCCCTCGTGGCTACCTGCCATCGCCGATGGCGCGGGGTGTCGCCGGCGCCTTTAAGGTGACCGGTCAGGTCGAGGGAGCCTCCGCGGTGCACACCGGCGCCGATGTGCCGCTGTCGGCCTTCGGGCGCGGCTCGGCGCGCTTCTTCGGGGTGATGGACAACACCGAACTGTTCTACAAGGTTGCCAGCGCGGTGCTGGCAGGCGCGCGCAGCCGCACGACGCCTGCGGACTGAAGATTGCGCCGGGGGGCGGCCGCCCCCCCGCGGGTCGTGACGCGTTAGAGCCGGGCGAGGACCGCAGCACCCGCTTCGCGGGTCGTGGCAGCCGCGCCGCGCGGCTTAAGATCGCCGGTGCGCACGCCGGCGGCGAGCGCACCGACCACGGCCTGTTCCAGCGTTGTCGCCTCGGTGGTAAGGCCGAGCGAGTACCTGAGCAGCATGGCCGCTGACAGGATCGTCGCGTACGGGTTTGCGATGCCCTTGCCTGCGATGTCCGGTGCCGAGCCGTGAATGGGCTCGTACATGCCGCGCGGGCCATCGCCGAGTGAGGCTGACGGGCACAGCCCGAGCGAGCCGGGCAGCATCGAGGCCTCGTCGGTCAGGATGTCGCCGAACATGTTCTCGGTGATCACCACGTCGAAGTCCGCCGGCCTGCGCAGCAGGTGCATGGCGGCGGCGTCGATGTACATGTGGTCGAGCGCGACGTCCGGGAACTCATCGCGCAGCACGCGCACCACCACCTCGCGCCACAGGCGCGAGGTCTCGAGCACGTTGGCCTTGTCGACCGAGGTCAGCTTGCCGCGGCGCTCGCGGGCGAGCCGGGCACCCAGACGCGCGATCCGCTCGACCTCCGGCACCGTGTAGGTGCACACGTCGCTGGCGGAGGTGGGCGTGCGGGTCTTTGCGCCGAAATAGATGCCGCCGGTCAATTCGCGGATGACCATGATATCGACGCCGACCAGCAGCTCTGGCTTCAAAGGCGAGGCATCGATGACCGACTCGAAGCAGGTGACCGGTCGCAGGTTGGCGTACAAGCCCAGCTCGGTGCGCAGCTTCAAGATTCCCTGCTCAGGTCTGACCTTGAGCGTGGGATCGGCGTACTTCGGCGTGCCGATCGCGCCAAACAGAATCGCGTCCGAGGCTTTGCTCAGCGCGAGGGTTGCATCCGGCAACGGGCTGCCCGTGGTGTCGATCGCGATCGCGCCGACGGGAGCTGCCTCGAAGCGGAACTCGTGCCCGTAGCGGCGTGCGATCGCCTCGAGGCACTGCTGCGCCTCCACCACGACCTCCGGCCCGATGCCGTCGCCGGCGAGGACCGCAATGTGCGCCTTCATGCCTCGTGCCTCGTCTCGTAGGCGCGGATTGCGGCCTCCTGCGACAGCAGGTAACCGGTTTCGTCGACGCCGTTCAGCAGGCAGTAGCGGGCGAAGGCTTCGACGGCGAAGGACACGCTCTTGCCGGTCGGCAGGGTGACGGTACGGGTCTGCAGATCGACGCTCAGTTCAACGCCAGGATTGGCGAGCAGCCAGGCGTGTGTCTCGGCGTCGACCTCGATCGGCAGCAGGCCGTTCTTGAGGCTGTTGTTGCGGAAGATGTCGGCGATCTCGCTCGAGATCACCGCGCGGAAGCCGTAGTCGTACAGGCCCCAGGGGGCATGCTCGCGCGACGAGCCGCAGCCGATGTTGCGACCGGCGACCAGGATCTGGCAGCCGGCAGCCTCCGGCTTGTTGAGCACGAACTCGGCGATCGGCTGGCCGGCCGCGTCGTAGCGCCAGTCGGCGAACAGATGCTTGCCGAGGCCCTCGCGGGTGGTCGTGGTGAGAAATCGCGCCGGCATGATCTGGTCGGTGTCGATGTTGGTGCTCGACAGCACGACAGTGCGCGAGCGGATGGTGCGGATCGGTTCCATCGGAAAGTCCTTAAGCGAGCAGCGCGCGAGGGTCGGCGACAGCGCCGGTGATGGCCGCGGCGACGGCCATGATCGGGCTGGCCAGCAGCGTGCGCGCGCCAATGCCCTGGCGGCCTTCGAAGTTGCGGTTGCTGGTGCTGACGCAGTAGGCGCCCTTGGCGACCAGGTCACCGTTCATCCCCAGGCACATCGAGCAGCCTGCCTCGCGCCATTCGGCGCCGGCATCCTTGAAGACGCGGTCGAGGCCAGCGGCCTCGGCGGCCAGCTTGATCTGGTGCGAGCCGGGGACGACCAGGAAGCGCACGCCGGGGGCGACCTTGCGGCCGCGCAGCATCGCCGCCGCCTGCTCGAGGTCCGACAGGCGACCATTGGTGCAACTGCCGAGAAACACCTCATTGATCTTCTGGCCGAGCATCTGCTGCCCGGCGGTCAGGCCCATGTAGGCCAGCGCCTTGGCATAGACCGCGTCGCCAGCCGCCGGAATGGCCTCGCCCAGTGCCACCGACATGCCGGGGTTGGTGCCGTAGGTGATCATCGGCGCGAGCGTGCCCGCGTCGATCGAGATCTCCGCGTCGAAATGTGCGCCCGGGTCGGTCACCAGCGTGCGCCAGCGTGCGACCGCGCCATCCCAGGCGGCGCCGGTGGGCGCGCGCGCGCGGCCTTTGAGGTAGTCGAAGGTGGTCTGGTCAGGCGCGATCAGACCGGCGCGGGCGCCGGCCTCGATCGACATGTTGCAGACCGTCATGCGTTCTTCCATCGACAGCGCGCGGATGGTGCTGCCGCGATATTCGATCACGCTGCCGGTGCCGCCGGAGACGCCAAGCCTACGAATGATCGCGAGCACGAGGTCCTTGGCGGTGACGCCGCGGGGCAGGGTGCCCTCGACGTTGACGGCCAGCGTCTTCGCCTTGCGCTGCAGCAGGCACTGCGTCGCGAGCACGTGGCCAACCTCGGTGGTGCCGATGCCGAAAGCCAGCGCGCCGAACGCGCCGTGGGTGCTCGTGTGGCTGTCGCCGCAGACGATGGTCTGGCCGGGCTGCGTGGCGCCAAGCTCAGGTCCGATGATGTGGACGATGCCGCGGTTGGGGTCGTGGATGCCGAGCAGTTCGACGCCGAATTCAGCGCAGTTCTTCTCCAGTTCGCGGATCTGGTTCGCGGCACTCTCGATCCGGATCGGCACTTTGCCGAACAGCTGATCGGCGTCGGTCGGCGTCGAGCGGTCGAGTGTCGCGAGCGTGCGGTCGGTGCGCCGCACCTTGAGTCCGCGCTGGCGCAGCACCGTATAGGCCTGCGGCGAGGTGACCTCGTGGGTCAGGTGCAGGTCGATGTACATGATGGCCGGCGTGTCGGCCGTCTCGGCGACGACTTCGTGTGCCTGCCAGATCTTCTCGAATAGTGTCGTCGCGGTCATGCGCCTGCCTGAACAGTGGTCGAGTCGGCCGACAACTGCGCATGCGCGGGGCGCGCGGCGGAGCGGCTCGACAGAATCTGGTTGATGGCCTCGAGGAACGCGTGTGCGCTGGCCTCGATGATGTTGGTGTGCAAAGACGCGCCGCGATAGCTGCGCTCGTTGTAAAGGACGTTGACGATCGCCTCGCCCTGGGCGTCCTCGCCCTCGGTGACGCTGCGTACTTCGTAGCTGCGCAGCTTGACGGCCGTGCCGGTCACAAGCTCGATGGCCTTGAACGCCGCGTCGACCGGGCCGTCGCCGGTGGCGCCCTGCTCGACGATGCGGCCGTCCTGATGCGCCAGTCGCACCACGGCTGACGCGATCGCGCCGGAGGTGGCGGAGATCCACAGTGCGTCCAGCGCCCAGGGGCCGCCGACCTGTTCGCCGGCGCGCAGCACCAGCGCTTCGATGTCACCGTCGAACAGCTCTTTCTTCCGGTCGGCGAGCGACTTGAAGTCGGCGAACACCCGGTTCAGGTCCTCCTCGCTGAGCTCATAGCCCAGCTCCTTGATGCGGTCGCGCAGCGCGTGCCGACCGCTGTGCTTGCCGAGCACGAGGTTGGTGCGCGACAGGCCGACGTCCTGCGGACGCATGATCTCGTAGGTCGAGTGATGCTTGAGCATGCCGTGCTGGTGGATGCCCGACTCGTGCGCGAACGCGTTCTCGCCCACGATCGCCTTGTTGCGCGGCACCATCATGCCGGTGATCGTCGAGAGCAGGCGCGAGGTCGGGTAGAGCCGGGTCGTCTGGATGCCGGTGTGCAGCCCATAGAAGCCCTCGCGGGTCTTGAGCGCCATCGCAACTTCCTCGAGCGAGCAGTTGCCCGCCCGCTCGCCGATGCCGTTGATCGTGCATTCGATCTGGCGGGCGCCGGCGTGCACGGCCGACAGGCTGTTGGCAACTGCCATGCCCAGGTCGTCGTGGCAATGAACCGACAGCACGACGTTTTCGATGCCCTTGACGTGCTTCTTCAGGTACGCGAACAGCTCCGCGTACTCATTCGGCGTGGTGTAGCCGACGGTGTCCGGGCAGTTGATCGTCGTGGCGCCGGCGGCGATGACCGCGCCGACGACCTCGGCGAGGAATTCAAGTTCGGTGCGTGAAGCGTCCTCGGGCGAGAACTCGACGTCCTCGCACAGACTTTTCGCTTGGCGGACCCCCTCGACGGCGGCCTTGAGGATCTCGTGCTTGGCCATGTTGAGCTTGTGCTCGCGATGGATCGCGCTGGTGGCGAGGAACACGTGGATCCGGTGCCGCGGGGCGTCCTTGATGGCCGAGTAGGCCTTCTCGATGTCGTCCCGGTTGCAGCGGGCAAGCCCGCAGATGATCGGGCCGTGTACCTCGCGGGCGATCGACTGGACCGATTCCCAGTCGCCCTGCGAGGCGGCGGGAAAGCCCGCCTCGATGACATCGACGCCCAGATCCGCCAGCGCCTTGGCAAGTCGAAGCTTCTCTGGCGGGGTCATGCTGCAGCCTGGGGACTGCTCGCCGTCTCGCAGAGTCGTATCGAAAATGATGACGCGATTCGGATCTGGGCTCGACATCTCTAATCTCCTAGAAGCTCTTACTTGCCCTGTTCCAGCCAGGACATGCGCGCACGCAGCTGCCGGCCGACCTTCTCGATCGGGTGACGCAGGTCGGCATTGATCAGCTTGGTGTACTTCTTCTTGCCGGTCTTGGTCTCACGAATCCACTGGCGCGCGAACGTGCCGTCCTGGATTTCCTTGAGGATCTTCTTCATCTCCTTCTTGGTGGCGGCATTGACGATGCGCGGGCCACGGGTCAGGTCGCCGTACTTCGCCGTCTCGGAGATGAACTGGTGCATCTTCGCCAGTCCGCCTTCCTGCAGCAGGTCGACGATCAGCTTCAGTTCGTGCAGGCACTCGTAGTAGGCCGCCTCAGGCTTGTAACCGGCCTCGACCAGCACCTCGAAGCCCTTCACGACCAGTTCGGTGGCGCCGCCACAGAGCACGACCTGCTCGCCGAACAGGTCGGTGACGGTCTCTTCTTCGAAGGTGGTCTCGAGCACGCCGCCGCGGGTGCCGCCGATGCCGTCAGCGTAGGCGAGGGCCTTCTTCTTGGCCTTCTTGGTGGGGTTCTGCGATACCGCGATCAGGCACGGCACGCCGCGACCCTGCTGGTACTGGCGGCGGACGAGGTCGCCCGGGCCCTTTGGCGCGATCAGCACGACGTCGAGGTCCTTGCGCGGCTTGATCTGGCCGAAGTGCACGTTGAAGCCGTGCGCGAACAGCAGCGTCGCGCCGGTCGCCATGTGGCCCTTGATTTCGTTGTAGACGGCCGGCTGCGTCAGGTCCGGGGTCAGCAGTGCGACCAGCGAGGCGCCGACCACTGAATCGGCGGGCTCAGCGACCTTCAGGCCGTCCTTCTGTGCCTTCTTCCAGCTCGCGCCGCCCTTGCGGGCGCCGACGACGACGTTGAAGCCGCTGTCCTTCAGGTTCAGCGCGTGGGCGCGGCCCTGACTGCCGTAGCCGATGATGGTGATGATCGCGCCTTTAAGCGCCTTCTGGTCAACGTCCTTCGCCGAGTAAATCTTCACTGTTTGTTCTCCGGATGAAACTGTACTGAAGCCAAAAAAAGCCAAAAAAAACCCCGCCTCGGGCGGTGCCGGTGCGGGGTTCCTGTTGTTACGTGTTGACCGTTACGTCAGCCGTGGATCCCGCACTTGGCAGTGCGAAGAAGAAGGCCCGAAAGAAGCTCTGGACGCAGCGTGGGCGGCGTCAGGCGAACGGTAGCTGCGGAGGAATCACGGACGGGCATGGGTTGTCGCGCTGCAATTAACTTCGTGATGGGATCACATGGGCGCGAAGCTTGTCAACGGCTGGAGCGCGGACGGCTAGTCGCGATTAGCCTGCAAGGAAGCCTCCGCCAATGACCGTCGAATGATTCTGCGTCCGCAGCAAGCGAGGCCAGCCCGCCGATTTGGCTCGCGACCGAGGCCGACGCCGAGGGCTGGATCCGGCGCGTGCCACTGTCAGAGTGGGCCGCTGTCGCGTCCTGGGCGCAGACCCATGCGTTTCGCGCGGAGCCAGGCCGCGTGCTGCTGCTGCCGGCGGCCGGGGGCGGCCCGGTCGGTGCGGTGGTGGGCTTAGGGGGGGGCTCGCCGCGAGTGCCGAACTGCGGGTGGCGCATTCCGCCTACTAGTGGCTGGTGCGTCGCTATCCGCTCACCAGCGTCACGCCGCTGACGACGCTGTCGCCGGTGTTCTCGATTACTTTCGGCGTGCCGCTGCTGGGCGAGTCGCTCTTGCCGCAGCTGCTGGTCGGCGGCCTGCTGACGCTGCTGGGCGTGACGATCATCGCGCTGGGCGAGCCTAGCGCGGCTGATACCGGCAGCTGACGCCGTGGTGGCGCTGCTGGTGCTGAGGCCGTCAGAATAGGCTTGCGGCGACGTGCCGCCTGCTCGCTCCCTGGACCCGACCATGACCCGCAAGAAGACCAGCTACGATCCGCGTGCCTACTCCCGCCTTGTCACCGAGGGCGCCAAGCAGACGCCGAGTCGGGCGATGCTGCGTGCGGTGGGCTATGTGGACAGTGACTTTGAAAAGCCCTCGATCGGGGTCGCGACGACCTGGTGAACATCACGCCCTGCAACGTCCACCTCGACGGGCTGGCGACTGCTGCGGCCGCCGCCGCCGATGCGGCCGGGGGCAAGAGCCGGATCTTCAATACCATCACCGTCTCCGACGGCATCTCGATGGGCTCGCCTGGAATGCGCTTTTCGCTCGTTTCCCGTGAGGTCATCGCCGATTCGATTGAGACGGTGAGCGGTGCGCAGGGCTTCGATGGCCTGGTCGCCATCGGCGGCTGCGACAAGAACATGCCCGGTTGCCTGATGGCGATCGCGCGAATGAACCGACCGGCTGTTTTTGTCTACGGCGGAACGATCCGGCCGGGCGCCGAGCGGCGGGACATCGTCTCGGTCTTCGAGGCGATCGGCGGCCACGCCAACGGCACGGTCAGCGACGCCCAGCTGCATGAGGTCGAGGTGACCGCGATCCCCGGCGCCGGTAGCTGCGGCGGCATGTACACCGCCAATACGATGGCCTCGGCGATCGAAGCGCTGGGAATGAGCCTGCCCAACAGCTCTGCCCAGGAGGCGGTGTCGCGTATCAAGCTCGACGACTGCCGGCTGGCGGGCGAAGCGGTGGTGCGGCTGGTCAAGGCCGGCATCAGGCCCTCTGACATCATGACTCGCAAGGCCTTCGAAAATGCGATCACGGTCGTGATCGCCCTCGGTGGCTCGACCAACGCCGTGCTGCACTTGCTCGCGATCGCGCACGCCGCACAGGTCAAGCTGACGCTGGACGACTTCACCCGCATCGGCAAGCGGGTGCCGGTGCTCGCTGACGTCAAGCCCAGCGGCAAGTACCTGATGTCCGAGCTGATCGAGATCGGTGGGATTCGGCCGCTGATGAAGATGCTGCTGGCCAAGGGGCTGCTGCATGGCGACTGCCTGACCGTGACCGGCGGCACGCTCGCCCAGAGCCTGGCCAAGGCGCCGGCCTATCCGAAGGGGCAGCGCGTGGTACGCGGCTTTGACGACCCGATCAAGAAGGACAGCCACCTGGTCGTGATGTACGGCAACCTCGCCCCGGAAGGGGCGGTGGCCAAGATCACCGGCAAGGAGGGGCTGCTGTTTGAGGGCATTGCCCGGGTATTTGACTCGGAGGAGACCAGCCTGCAGGCGATCCTCGACGGCACCATTAAGGCGGGTGACGTGGTGGTCATTCGTTATGAGGGCCCGAAAGGCGGCCCCGGTATGCGGGAAATGCTTAGCCCGACCGGGGCGATCATGGGCAAGGGGCTGGGCGACACGGTGGCGCTGATCACCGACGGCCGGTTCTCCGGCGGCAGCCACGGTTTTGTCGTCGGCCATGTCTCGCCAGAGGCCGCCGTCGGCGGGCCGCTGGCGCTGATTCGCAACGGCGACCGCATCTCGATCGACGCGAAAAAACGCGTGCTTTCCCTCGAAGTCGGCGCCGCGGAACTCAAGCGTCGGCGCGCAAAATGGCGCGCCCCCGCGCCGTATGCAGAGCGCGGCGTCCTTGCAAAATACGCCCGCGAAGTCAGTAGCGCGTCGCTCGGCGCAGTCACTGACCTCGCCCCGCAAATGCCGCAAAAAGCGACCCCAAAAGCACGGCAACGTCGCTGATCAAGGGTACGAGCGACACTTGACAACTCATGGCGGATTAAGCTTTGGTATGCTGGTAAGGCAACATTTTGAGTGTCTCTCAAATCAGGCTTGCAGACGTACGCGACTGGCGCTATCGTCCGTTCGCGTCGGCGAGAAGCGGGCAGCGAGCTTGAACATTTCCGTACGTACGAAACAGACACTGTTCGGTTAACAGCCGAGCGGTCCTTTCGGTGAAGCGGCCCTAGCGGGCCAGGTACACCGGGATTCGGTAAGAAGAAGTTTTCTGGGAGATAGGGGCTCCCTGCTGCATGGCGAACGCACCGCAACACACGCGTAAGAAATATTCGCGTAAGACGATCGTTGGCATTTTTGTCATTGGCATTCATGTCCTGTTTGCCTTTGCGCTAATCATCGGAACTGCCGTCAAGTACGTGCCGCAGCTCGCTGAAGCGCTAGACATGAAGCTCCTCAAGCACGAGGAGGAGGAAGAGAAGAAGGCGCCGCCGCCGCCGCCTCCTGACTTCAAGCCGCCGTCGGTGCAGACGCCGTTGCTGGATCTGCCGATGGTGCACGGTCCGCCGCCACCGGCTGCGATCGTGCAGAAGGTCGAGCCGAAGCCGGAGCCCAAGCCGCCCGCGCCGCTGCCGATCGTGCAGGCCAAGGTCGCCAAGGGCGTCAACCTGGGCGATGCGTGTGGCTCATACTACCCGTCGGCATCGCGCCGCCTCAGTGAGGAAGGCTCGGTAGTGCTGCTCGTGTTTATCGCGCCCAACGGCAAGGTGACCGAGTCCAAGGTCGAGACGTCCAGCGGCTTCCAGCGCTTGGACGAGGCCGCCGAGAAGTGCGTCAAGGCCCAGGGTCGCTTCGAGCCGCAGAAGGTCGGCGCCGAGGCCGTCGGTTCCTGGCAGCGCATGAAGTGGACGTGGCGCCTGACGACCTGATTTATCGATTTCGATAGACTCTTTTTTAGTTTTTTGATTCCAACTTAAACCCGTTTTGACCTGAACTCAGTAGAGGGTATTGATCATGGCTGACGCAGCTGCAACCTTAGACAACCCGTATGGCATCACCGCGCTCTGGACGACGGGCGACTTTGTCAGTAAAGGCGTGTTCGTGGTCCTCGCGATCATGTCCCTCTATTCGTGGTTCGTAATCATCACGAAGTACCTTGACCAGGCCGCGCTGCGCAAGCACGCCCTGATCGCCGAGAAAGACTTCTGGGCTGCCCCGAACGTCAAGGACGGTCTCGCCCGTCTCAAGAACGTCGAAGACAACGTTTTCCGCGCCATCGCGGCCGACGGCCTTGAGTCGCTCGAGCACCACGAGAAGAACAAGGGCAAGCTCACCGAGTCGATCGACCTGCATGACTGGGTCTCCAGCCACATGCAGCGCCGCGTTGACCTGATCCAGGGCGACCTCAGCAACGGCATGGCCGTGCTCGCCTCGGTCGGCGCCACCGCCCCGTTCGTCGGTCTGTTCGGCACGGTGTGGGGCATCTACCACGCGCTGATCGCGATCGGCATCTCGGGCCAGGCGTCGATTGACAAGGTTGCAGGCCCTGTCGGCGAGGCGCTGATCATGACCGCCATCGGTCTTGTGGTCGCCGTGCCTGCGGTGCTTGGCTTCAACTGGCTGACGCGCCGCAACAAGTTCATCATCGAGCGGGTCAACTACTTCGCGCACGATCTGCACCAGGCGTTGCTGTCGGGCGGTCGTGTGACCGCGGTCAAGAAGTAAGTTTTAGCCCTAGATATAGACGAGGAGCACGAGCATGGCAGGCGGTGGCAGCCCGATTAAGGAAGGCGATTACAACAACGAGATCAATATCGTTCCGCTCGTCGACATCATGCTGGTGCTCCTCATCATCTTCATCATCACGGTCCCCGTGGTGACGAAGGCGGTGCGAGTCAATCTGCCGACGAACTTCAACCTGCCGACGGAGACCAAGCCCGAGAACATCAATCTCTCGGTCGACTTCGCCGGCCAGGTCTACTGGAACGACAACGCGATCTCACTCGAGGACCTCGCCAAGTCGGCGCTGGTCGAGGCGCAGAAGACGCCGCAGCCGGAAGTGCACATTCGGGCCGACAAGCGCGTGACCTACGCGTACGTCGCCGACGTGCTGACCACGCTGCAGCGCAACTTCCTGCTCAAGGTGGCGTTCATCGCCGAACCGCCTCACATCGACTGATAGCGATCTAGGAGCACTACTCGATGGGAATGTCAGTCAGCGACGTTAGCGACGAATACCAGACGGCGATCAACGTCGTGCCGCTTGTCGACATCATGCTGGTTCTGCTGATCATCTTTATCATCACGCTGCCGGTGATGACACATGCGGTCAAGATCGACCTGCCGCGGGCGACCGATGCGCCGCCGCCGGATGTTAAGTCCGTGCCGATCAACATCGACGTGTCCTACAACGGCGCGGTGCTGTGGAACAACTCGCCGGTCACTCCGACCGAGCTGCGTCTGAAGATCAAGGACGAGGCCGTCAAGGATCCGCAGCCGGAGGTGCACCTCTCGGTGGACCGCCGCGCGAAGTACGATTCCGCGGCGACCGTCCTGTTCGCGGTGCAGCGCGGTGGGTTGAAGAAGATCGGCTTCGTTGCCGATGCTAGCGGAGCCCTCTAAGCAGGGGGCAGCGGCGCTGAGTACAGGCCGCGACGCGTTGAAAAAAAGAAATGGGCTGACTTCGTCGGCCCATTTTTTTTGCGATATACGGGGTGGCGGGAACTTGCACGTTGCCGCTAACGTCAAAACGGTCAGAGTCCGGAGTTAACTGAGGTACATGATGAGCACGCTCGCTATTTCATCGCCGCGCGCTGCGCGCGCCCTGTTCGTGGCCGGTCTTGTCACGGTGGCCGTGCTCTGTCTAGGCACGCAGTCCGCCCGCGCCCAGCAGACCTCTGCTGAATTCTCGGACAAGTACAACGCCGGTGTCGAAGCCTTCAAGGCGCGCGACATGGGCAAGGCGCTGGCGGCCGCGAAGGACGCCAAGGCCGCCGCCAAGAGCGGCTTCGAGAAGGTTGCCGCTGCGAACCTGATGGTCAACGTCGCAGGCGCGTCGGGCAAGTACGCCGACCAGGCCGATGCGCTCGAGCAGTTGCTCGCATCCGACGGCGTGCCGGCCGGCAGCAAGGGCCAGTTGCACAAGGCGCTCGCGGGCGCCTATGCGCAGACGGGCAAGCTGGACAAGGCGCTCGGCGAGATGAAGGAGGCGATGAGGAGCGGCGGCAGCGCGTCGGATTACGACATGCTCGCGACGCTGTACTTCGGTTCGCGCGACTGCAGGAACGGCCTCGAGGCTCTCGACAAGGCGCTTGCCGGTGGCAAGGAAGCGAACGAGCAGCAGCTCAAGGCCAAGGACTCCTGCTATTTCCAGATGAAGGATGCTCGTCTGCTGGCGACCGCCGAGGAACTGCTGCGCCGGTTCCCGAAGAAGGACTGGTTCAACCAGGTGCTGTCGATCAACCAGGAGAAGAAGATCGATGACATGGCGATCTTCGCCATGCTTCGCTACGGCTTCGAGCACGACTATCTGGACAACGAGTCGGATTTCATCAAGCTCGCTGACCGCGCGCTCGACGTCGGCACGACGGCCGAGGCGCAGCGCGTCCTTGAGAAGGCGATCTCGAAGAAGGTCATCAAGAAGATGGAGAAGGCCGACGGCCTGCTCAAGCAGGCCAAGGATCGCGCCGTCGAAGACGCGAAGACCGTCGCGCAGCTCGATGCCGAGGCACACGCCGGCAAGAATGGCGATACCGACTATCGTGTTGGCATGCGCTACTTCAGCCTGAAGCAGTACGACAAGGCCGTCGATGCGCTACAGCGTGCGCTGTCGGCGGAGCGCGTGGCCCGCGTCAAGCGTCCGGATGACGCGAACATGGTGCTCGGAATTTCGCTGCTGAAGCTCAACAAGAAGGCGGAAGCGGACAAGGCGTTCAACGCCGCCAAGGCTGATGCTCGTATGGCTGCTGCCGCCAAGATGTGGCTCGGCGCCTGAGTCCAATCATCAAGAGGTGGGTCATGGCTATCTGGCTATCGCGCTTCCAACGTCCGGCGGCGCTTGCTGTCTGCGCGTCGCTCCTCGGCTTGGGTCTTGCGTCGTCGTCTGCCTGGGCGGCTGATCCGAAGCCGCCGACGATCTCGCCGGAGGTGACGAAGTTTCTGAAGCCCGCGCAGGACGCGATTCAGAAGAAGGACTTCGACACCGGCATCGCCAAGGCCCGCGAGGGTCTGGCGATCGCGAAGAAGCCCTATGATCGCGAGGTGGCGCTGAAGCTCCTCGGCGCGGCGGGCGGTGGCAAGGGCGATTACGAGATTTACGCCGAGGCCTGGGAAGAGCTGGTGACCATGGAGGGCGTGCCGGCCGACGAGAAGATGCGCGCCTACCGGGCGCTGTCACAGATCTTCGGCAAGGGCGGCAACTACGAAAAGGCCGTGCCATACGCCAAGAAGTGGGTCGACGCCGGCGGCGGCAGCGACGCCTACAGCTTCCTCGCGACGCTCTATCTGATCCAGAAGGACTGCGCCAACGGCGTGGTCGCGCTGGAGAAGTCGGTCGAGGGCAAGGAGGCTTCGGAGACGGAGCTCAAGCGCGAATACCAGTGCTACACGCAGCTCGGTCAGAAGGACAAGCAGGTTGCGACGATCGAAGCGCTTGAAGCGCGTTTCCTCAACCGTGAGTACCTGCTCAGCCTGATGTCCGTCTATGAGAGCCAGGCGGCGGATCCGCACGCGATGATGAATCTGTATCGGCTCGCGTTCGATCAGGACTTCCTGACGCGCGAGAGCGAGTACGTCGAGTACGCCGACATGGCGCTCGAGGCCGGCTCGCCGGCAGAGGCGCTGAAGGTTCTCGAGGCCGGCATCGGCAAGAGCGCGGTGAAGCTGATTGCGCCGACCGATCGCAACAGTCGCATGCTCAAGCAGGCGAAGGAGTTGACGGCCGAGGACAAGAAGCTGATCGGCTCGCTGGACAAGGAAGCGCGCGCTGGTGGCAGCGGTGAGGCGGACGTCAAGGTGGGCCTTGCGTTCCTCGGCCTGGGCGAGTTCGACAAGGCGGTCGAGGCGATCGAGCGCGGGCTGAAGCCGGAGCGGGTCGGCAAGGTCAAGCGGCTGGACGACGCTAACATGAACCTCGGCTTCGCCTACTACAAGCTCGGTAAGAAGGACGAGGCCATCAAGGCCTTTACCGCCGCGCAGACCGACAGTCGGATGGCTCGCGCTGCCAAGGTCTGGCTGCTGGCGCTGCAGAAGATCTGACGCGATGCGGCGCTGGGCGCTCGTCACGGGCGCCTCGTCGGGAATCGGTCGCGAGCTGGCAAGGCTCGCGGCCGCCGATGGCCACGATCTGGTGCTCGTGGCGCGCACTGAGGGCCCGTTGCAGGCCCTGGGCGCGGAACTCAGCGCCCGTCATGGGGTTCAGGCCGTCGTCCTGGCCATGGACCTCTCCGGCCGCGTAGCGGCAGATACCTTGGTTTGCGAGCTCGAGCGGCGTCAGATCGTCCCAGAGCTGCTGATCAATAGTGCCGGCATCGGTGCTTTCGGCCTGCATCGGGCCATTCCCCTGGCCGCCGAGCAGGAACTGCTGGATCTGAACATTGTGACGCTCACGCGGCTGACCAAGCGGCTGCTGCCGGCGCTGCTGGCGCGCGGCTCGGGGCGGATCTTGAATGTCGCCTCGGTCGCCGCGTTCCAGCCGGGCCCGTACATGGCGGTCTATTACGCCAGCAAGGCCTACGTGTTGCATTACTCCGAGGCGCTCGCGCACGAGCTCGAGGGCAGTGGGGTCAGCGTCACCGCGCTGTGTCCGGGGCCGACCCCGTCGGGGTTCCAGGCACGGGCAGGCATGCAGCTGGGGCGAACGCTGCGGCGGGGCGTGCCGATGATGGGTGTTGCCCAGGTCGCACGGCGGGGCTACCGCGCTTTGCTGCGCGGACAGCGCGTGGTCGTCCCCGGCGTTCTCAATGCCCTGCTGGCGCGGACGGTTCGCTTCGTTCCACGCCGTTGGGCGACCGCTGCGGTCGCGTTGCTGTCACGACCGCGTTGAAGCGGGTGCCGGCGCTTAGCGGCTGCTGGCGTCGGCGACGCGCGCACCGGCCTCGCGTACCAGCTGGCCGCGCATGATCACGTTGTGTCCGGGCGTCGAGCAGAAGAACGCGTAGACCTCGCCCGTATTCAGCGCGCGGCTATCGAAGCGGATCGAGGTGCTCTGGCCGCCGCCAACCAGCGGCGTCGCGGCCAGCACGCGGGTGTCGCCCGCGGGCCGGTACTCGTGCTCGCGTCCGGCCTTAAGTCCAGCGGTGGCCACGGCACTCATGTCGGCGCGGCGCACCAGCACCCAGTTGTGCAGCATGCCGGCAGGGTTGGCGCTGCCGGTGTGCTTGAGCGTCAGCTCGACTTCGTCGCAGTCCGCCGCGACGGTCAGCTTCTGGGTGCTGAACTGCATCATGTCGTTCGCCTCGAGGTTGAGCGAACAGCTGCCCTGGGCGTGCGCGGCGGCGGCGCACAGCGTCAGCGCCGCGATCGCAAGAGGTGGCAGGAGCAACGAACGCATAGGGCCTCCGTGGGGTTTGCCGGGGGTGATTACAGGATGATCCACAGGTAAGCAAACAACGTGTTGTTGTCTGACGCCGAGCGGCCGAAGCCATCGTAGTTGTCGTTGCCGCCGTTGAACTTCGAGTAGCCGACGTATTGCAGGCCAGTTCGTACGTTCAGCCACGGACGCCATAGCGACTTCTCCTTGCCGAACGGGATGTACTCGAGCTGTAGCGAATAGCCGCGGCTGTCGGGCTTGCCGTTGAGGCTGCCTTCCAGCGGCTGCACCGAGTACAGCGTCGAGTCGCTGTCGCCGTGACTCGAAAATACCCCGGCCGCTACCGACCAGGTGCGCTCGTAGGCATAGGTCGCATCAAAGCTGAAGAAGGTCAGGTTGCTGCTGACGTTGCTCGCTTCCTCGAGCTGTACGCTGGCGTCCAGCGAGCGCTTCTCGTGGGTCAGCGCGGCATTGATCGACAACTGGTGCGGGCCGTTGGGCAGCCACTGGTAGGTCGCGTCCAGGCCAATGTCGGTGTAGCGGTCGCGCAGGCCGATGCTCGCGTCCGGCTCGAACTTGGCGTCCAGCGCGACAAGGCCGATCGAGGCGTGCCGTACCGGGCCGTCGAACTGGATCGCCGCGCGGGCATAGGGCGCCGCGCCGACCATATGCACGTTGGCGTCGCCATCGAGGCCGACGTTCTTGAGCCAGCGATCGGACATGCCGCGATAGCCACCAAGTTCGACGTAGTAGCGATCATTGAACATCGCGTAGACGCTCGCGCCGAGCACGCTCTGGCCCAGTCCACCGAGCATCGCGCCGGTGCCCGGGGTCGGCGCCAGCTCCGAGCCTATGTACGGGTAGCCCCAGGTCGGCGTGGAGTTCCACAGGTCTTGCGCGGTCGGGCTGTTGTTGATGGAGACGCCGACGACCGCCGAGTTGTCGCCGAAGGCCATCGGGTGCGCGTAGCGCACGTCGACGTTGTCCCAGGAGGTCGCGCGGTCCGGGCCGCTGTAGGTGATCTGCGCGAAGCCACCGATGTGCTCGCTGATCCGACCGGCGAGGAACAGGCTCGCCTGGTCCATCGACAGGTTGTTGTTGACGCTGGTGTGGTCAGCCAGCGGCTCGGGCAGGTCAGTCTTGAGCTTGGTATAGCCGCCCTGCACCATCAGCGCGACTGGCATCGTCTTGCCTTCGCCCCAGACATAGCCGTTGAGCTTGAACTGGCGACCGTAGGGTGTCAGAGCCGGCCCGTAGCCGACCGTATGGCACTGCTCGCAGGGCATTCCGGTCTGGCTTGCGAAGCTCGGCACCGCTTGCGCGGCGCCCGCACCGGCCAGCGCGGTGAGCAGCGCGGCGACCTGCATTGCTGTCGTGGCGGTGCCGACGACACTGCGGGCGGGGGCGGTCCAGCGGGAACGGTTGAGGTGGAGACGGCGCATCAGAAGCTTCCTTGCAGTCGGCAGGTAGGTGTCGCTGGAAAAAGGGGCCGATCGTGGCGTGCGCGCTGCCGCTCCGCGCGTGGCGGGGCCAGCATCGTCGCGCGCCGGCCGGACTTCCCTGTCTTCCAGTACGGGTCCATCCAATGGACCTCGTGGAGCGGACTGTAGCGAGCGGTCACGCACTGAAATAGTGGGTAGATTCAGTACACGATTCTTACTATTTACTTATTTTTCGCTGTGAATGAACCTTCATTGAAGTTGCGGACACTCACCGCTTCTGACGGAGTCATGCGTCGGTGCCCAACTGCAGCTCGGCAGCGGCTATGATCGGCACAGGATTTATTTTTGGCCTAGCGCGGAGTATCGAAACATGACGATTAACGTGGGCGATCGCATTGCGGTGGCGACCCTCAAGCACATGACCAAGGATGGCCCGGCCAACATCACGACGGACGAGCTGTTCAGCGGCAAGACGGTCGTGCTGTTCTCGGTTCCCGGTGCGTTCACGCCGACCTGTCACGCCAAGCATCTGCCGGGCTTCGTGCAGCACGTCGCGCAGCTGAAGGCCAAGGGCGTCGACACGATCGCCTGCCTGGCGGTCAACGATGTGTTCGTGATGGCGGCCTGGGGCAAGGCCAGCGGCGCGGGCGACGATATCCAGATGCTCGCCGACGGCAATGCGGAGTTCACCCGGGCGCTTGGCCTCGAGCTCGACGCGACCGGCTTCGGCATGGGCATCCGCGGCAAGCGCTTTGCCCTGGTGGTGAAGGACGGCGTCGTCACGCAACTGAACGTTGAGGCTGGCGGCGAGTTCCGTGTCAGCACCGCCGAGTACGTCCTCGGCCAGCTGTGATGAATCGCGTCGCCAGCGTCAGCGGCGGTGCTGAGTGAGCGGCGCGCTACCGCTGGTCACGGCGCTGTATGCCGCGCTGCTCGCGCTGCTTGCGGTCGCGCTGGGCGCGTGGGTCGCCACGCTGCGGGTACGGCACCGCGTCGGGCTCGGTGACGGCGGGCAGTCGCGGCTAACGCGCGCGATCCGCGCGCACGGCAATCTGCTCGAGACGGCGCCGCTGGCGTTGCTGCTGCTGCTGCTGGCGGAGCTGACGGCGGCACTACCGGCGGTGGGCTTGCAGGCGGCGGGACTTGCGCTGCTGTGCGGTCGACTGCTGCATGCGGCCGGACTTGCGCGCAGCGGCGGGGCTTCGCCGCCCCGCTTTGTCGGCATGCTATTGACCTGGCTGGTGACGGTGGCGTTGGCCGGCGCGCTGCTGCTGAGATGGCTCCGCGCCTGAAGCGGGGCGCAGTCGGGTCTTAGCCCAAGGGCGGCAGTCCGAACAGCCAGCGGTGCAGCCCGCCCAGAAACAGCGCGTAGCTGGCAAGTCCCGCCACGACGGCGATGGCGTCGTTGAAGCGGCCGCTGGGCGCCATCGGCAGCGGTCGGCGGGGTCGCTGCTGCAGCGAGACCTGTTCGGCGAATGCCCAGGCGAGCAGGGCGCCGAACAGCAGCACGTCCGCGCTGCTGCCGTTGGCCAGCAGGTGGGCGAGGGCCCAGGCCTGGGTCGCCACCAGCAGCGGGTGGCGCAGCGTTGTCTGGATCCGGCCAGGCAGGTAGCTGGCCCACAGGCTCGGGAACACCAGCAGCATCAGTACCAGGGAGGCCGCCTGCATCGGGGCTGTGGGGATATAGAGCGTCGAGGCGTGGCCCCGCGCCACGCTGAAGCCGGTAACTACCAGCCACAGCCCGACCGCCGCCAGCAGGGCATACAGCCCCTTCCAGACCGGTCCGAGGCGAGCTGCCAGCCGATCACGGCAGTGCGGGGCCACGATCGCCAGTGAATGGATGCCGAGGAACAGCACGAGGCCGATGATCAGCGTGGTCATGGAGTCTCCGGCGCGGATTATGGTGAAAAGGATGCTACCTGTCCGGCCGTAAATGGTGGAATCTCGTCCTGCCGTACGGCAGGTGAGTTTGGGAAGGGATGCGCAGACGCTCGAAATTCGACGTGGGTTGGCAAGACTGGGCGCTGGCACTGGCGCTGGGCGGTCTGGTCTTGCTGTTGTTCGTGCTCACGCTCGCGGCCTGGGGCGGCTGGAGTCATCAGCGCGACGTCGCCCGCGCGATGGAGTCGCCGCCTAAAGATGCGCCGTCCCATTGAACGGCCATTCAATCGTTCCTCGAAACGACTTTAATTAACAAACTATTTGGTAATCAATCGACTGGGATATTTTCCTCGGTTGCAGTGGAAGATGGCAAAACGCGCTGAACGCCACGCTGGGCGCGGGCGAGCCGCCTGCCCCCCAAAAGCGAAGGGGCGCCGCAGCGCCCCTTCCTGATCGTCGGGGCCGGCGGCTGCCGGCACCCGCGACGAGCCCGTCAGCCGAGTGCCTTTTCCATTTCCGGCAGCACCTGGAACAGGTCGGCCACCAGACCGAAGTCGGAGACTTCGAAGATCGGCGCTTCCGGATCCTTGTTGATCGCCACGATGGTCTTGGCGTCCTTGATCCCGGTGAGGTGCTGGATCGCGCCGGAGATGCCGACGGCGATATACAGCTCCGGCGCGATGATCTTGCCGGTCTGGCCAACCTGCAGCTCGTTCGAGGCGTAGCCCGCATCGACCGCGGCGCGGGAGGCGCCGACCGCCGCGCCGATCTTGCCGGCCAGGCTGAAGATCAGCTCGAAGTTTTCCTTGCTGGCGAGCGCGCGGCCACCGGAGACGACCTTGGCGGCCGAGGTCAGTTCGGGACGGTCCGTGGTGGCCTGGGCGCTGATCGAGACGAAGCGGGTGTGGGTGGGCACGACCGCATCGACGCTGACCGCGCTGATCGGGGCGCTGCCGCCGCCGGTCGCCGCCTCGAACGAGGCGGTGCGGACCGTCGCGACGAGGATCCGGTCGGCCGGCGCTTCGAGCGTCACCAGCGCGTTGCCCGCGTAGGTCGGCCGCTTGAACTTGTAGGCACCCTCGACCGCCATCGCGTCGGAGATCTGCGGCACGCCGAGCAGCGCGGCGACGCGCGGCATCAGATCCTTGCCGAACGAGGTGGAGGCGCCGAACACGTGCGTGTAGGCAGCGGCGATCTTGACCACCTGCGGGGCGAGCACCGCGGCGAGCGGATGCGCGTTGTGGGCCGCGGTGATCGTGATCACGTGCGCGACGCCTGCCAGCGCCGCGGCCTGCGCCGCGACAGCGGCCGGCTCTGCTGCGAAGACGGCGACCGTGATTTCAGCGCCCGTGACCTGTGCGGCACAGGTGACGCAGCGCGCAGTTGCCTGGCTCAGCTTTGTGCCGTCGTGTTCGGCAATGACGAGAATCTTGCTCATCAGACCAGCCCCTTCTTCTTGAGCGCGTCGACCAGTTCGGCGACGTCCTTGACCATGATGCCCTTGGCGCGCGGCTTCGGCGGCTCGACCAGCACGCACTTGAGGCCAGCCTCGGCGCTCACGCCGAGCGTGGCGAGATCGATCACGTCCAGCGTCTTCTTCTTGGCCTTCATGATGTCTGGCAGCTTGACGTAGCGCGGCTCGTTGAGCCGCAGGTCGGCGCTGATGACGGCGGGCAGATCGACTTCGATCGTCTCAAGGCCAGCATCGACCTCGCGGGTGACCACGGCGGTGCCGCCCTTGATCTCCACCTTCGAGGCGAACGTCGCCTGCGGGCGGTCCCAGAGGGCTGCGATCATCGGGCCGGTCTGCGCAGCGTCGTCGTCGATGGCCTGTTTGCCGACGAGGACCAGATCCGGGTTCTCCTTGACGATCACCGCCAGGAACGCCTGCGCGGCGGTCAGCGGTTCCAGCACCGCGTCGGTCTTGATCAGGATCGCGCGGTCAGCGCCCATCGCAAGCGCGGTACGCAGCTGCTGCTGGGCGTCCTCCGGGCCGATGCTGACGGCGATCACTTCGGCCGCTTCGCCGCGCTCGCGCAGCCGCAGGGCCTCTTCCAGGGCGATTTCGTCGAACGGGTTGACGCTCATCTTGACGCCGTCCGTGACGACCCCGGAGCCGTCGGGTTTGACCCGGACCCGGACGTTGTAATCGACCACTCGTTTGATACCAACCAAAATCTTGCGCATGAGGTGCTCCGCGGCCGCTTTTTTTGCGTCGCGGCACGCTATGCAAAAGCCCTCGTGGTGTCAATCCACGGATTCCCCTCGTGACGTCGCGGCGGGGGGGGGCTGATCCCGACGCGCCCCCTACGGGTCCGACTGCGACAGCGGGCCGGGCGCAGGCGGCTGCCGGCGACCGTTATCATTTTTGCACTGCGGCTTTACGGCCGGTTTTGGGCTTGCTAGCGTCGGCCGCCAGAGGGAAACGTCCCGCCGCCAATGAAAACCAATAGGCGGGGCGGAGGGGAGCACCGGTCGGGCCAAGACGGCGTCGATAGGTGCGTGAACAAAGCGGCGCCATCCGGGCCGCTTTTTTTTTTGGGCGGGGCTAAGTGCCCGTGAGCCGGCGCGGCTCACGGCACGGCGGCTGCGCTATCCTTGGCCCATGACCATCCCAACCCTGCGCGCCGCCAGCGCGCTCGCCAGCGTTCGTTACGAGATTCGTGGCCAGCTTGCCCGTCGCGCCCAGGAAATGGAGCGACTTGGCTACGATATTATTTCGCTGAATATCGGCAATCCCGGGGCTTTCGGCTTTCGTACGCCGGAGACGATGCGCCTCGCGATGATCGAAAACCTGCGCTCCGCCGAGGGCTACGTACACCAGAAGGGCATCTTTCCCGCGCGCGAGGCGGTGGTGATGCAGCAGCAGGAGCGCGGCCTGCGCGAGGTGACGGTCGAGGACGTGTTCATCGGCAACGGCGTTTCCGAGCTGATCGACCTGGTGCTGCGGGCGCTGCTCAACGACGGCGACGAGGTGTTGATTCCCAGCCCGGACTACCCGTTGTGGACCGCCGCGACGATCCTCAATCGCGGTCGGGCGGTGCATTATCCCTGCCACGCCAGTAACGGCTTCATGCCCGATCCGGACGAGGTCGAGCGGCTCATCACCAAGCGCACGCGCGCGCTCGTGGTGATCAACCCCAACAACCCTACCGGTGCGGTCTATAGCCGTGAGGTGCTAGAGCGCCTCGCGCGTATGGCCGAGCGGCACCGACTGCTGGTGCTGTCAGACGAGATCTACGACCAGATGACCTACGACGGCGCCGAGTTCGTGCCGATGGCGACACTGGTACACGACACGCTGTGCGCGACGCTGTCGGGCCTGTCGAAGATCTATCGCGCCTGCGGTTTCCGCATCGGTTGGGCGTCGTTCTCCGGCGAGCGCGAGGGCGCATCGGAGTATCTGCAGGCGCTCGAGCTGCTCAGCTCGCTGCGTTTGTGCGCGAATGTGCCCGGCCAGTGGGCGGTGCAGACCGCGCTCGGGGGCTATCAGAGTATTCGTGACCTGGTCGCGCCGGGCGGACGCCTGCATGCATCGCGACAGGCGATCCTCGCTGCCGTCGCCAGCAGCAAGTACCTGCAGTTGGTGCGGCCGATGGGCGCGATGTACGCCTTCATTGGCGTGCGCACGGAGGTGCTGCCGCACTTCGATGACCGTGTCTTTGCGCTTGATCTGCTGGAGCACAAGCACGTACTGGTGGCGCCTGGGGTGAGCTTCAACGCCCCGTACAACAGCCACTTTCGCGTCACGCTGTTGCCGGAGCCGGCGGTGCTGGCGGATGTGTTCGCTCGCATCGAGGCGCAGCTGGACCTCTATGCGGCGGCGGCTGGGCCGGTGTCTGCCGAGGCGTCGCTCAGGGTCGTTAAGCGCCTCTAAGTGCACCGACTCCAGCCCCACGCGGCGATTCTCGAGGCTGGCGGTGAGATCGTCACGGCGACGCCGCGGCAGGCGCGCTGGCTGCAGGCGGTCATCGGCCGCGCGGCGGCGGCGGCTGGCCGGCAGGTCTGGGCGACGCCGCGCATCACGCCGTACGGCGCCTGGCTCGCCGCACGGGCCAGGCTGCTGGATGCGCGGCCGCAGCTGCTTGATCCCTACGTAGCGCTGCGCCTGTGGCAAATGGTCATTACCGACAGTCCGGCCGGCGCCGAGCTGATGAACGTGCGCGCGACCGCCGACGAGGCGGCGCGGGCCTGGGCGCTGGCACAGGACTGGCGTCTGCCGCTCGAGCGCGGCGGCTCGCCCGATGAACTGGCCTTTGCCGGCTGGGCGCGCGATTTCCGGGCGCGGACCGAGGCGCTGGGCGTGCTCGACTCGGCGCGTCTTGCCGCGCTGATTGCGGCGCAGAGCTCGGCCGAGGCGGCCACCCCGGTGGGCTTTCATGGTTTTGCCGTGCGCACGCCGTCGCGGCAGTCGGTCTGTGAGGCACTCGCGCGTGGCGGTCGGACGGTCAGCGAGCTGACCCTCAATATTGCGTCGGCGGTGCCCACGCCGCTGGCGGCAGCCAGCGCCGAGGCCGAGTGTGAGGCGATTGCCGGCTGGCTCGCGGACCGGTTGCGGCAGGCGCCGGACGCGCGCCTGATCGTGTTGTTGCCGGATCTGGCCATACGCGCCGCCTCGCTGGCGCGACTGCTCGATGATCGGCTCGCGCCGGTGCTACTGGCGCCGGGTGCGCCCGATACCCGGCCCTACGCTTTTGGTCTGGCGCCGTCGCTGGCGGCGCAGCCGGTGGTCGATGCTGCGCTCGGACTGCTCGAACTGGGGACGGAGGCGGTCGATGTGCTGGCCTTCGGTCGACTGCTGCGCTCGCCCTACCTGCCGGGTGGCTCAGCGGGGGTGGCGGCTCGCGCTCGCCTCGACGCTGCGCTGCGCGCTGAAGGCGTGCGTGGATTGCCGCTGGCAGAGCTGCCGCGTCGGCTGCGCGAGATGACGCCCGCTGAGCCGGTCGTGGCGACGCTGATCGAGTCGGTGCGCAGTGAACTGGATCCTGCTCGGTCGCGCGGCCCCGCTGAGTGGGCTGATGCGTTCCAGCGCGCGCTGCGGGTTGCAGGCTGGCCCAAGGGCCGCACCCTCGGAAGCGTTGAGTATGAAGCGGCCCGTGCGCTGACCGACGCGCTGACCTCCTTGGCCGGGCTTGTGACGCTGCTGCCGGAGCTGTCATTCGAGCGTGCACGCGCGGAGCTTGTCGCGTTGGTCGCAGCAACCGCGCTGCGTACTGAAAAGGGCGACCCGTCGGTGTTGGTGCTCGACGGACTGGAGGATCCGGCGCTGCCCTGCAGCGGCCTGTGGGTCGCGGGTCTGACCGCGGACCGCTTCCCGGGCACCGCGACACCGACGCCGTTCCTGCCGCTGGCGCTGCAGCGCGCTCACGGCTTGCCACGCGCGACGCCCGCGGCGGTGCTGGCGGGCGCACGCCAGACGCTGCTGGGATGGCAGCGTGCGGCGGCAGAGCTCGTACTGTCGGCCCCGTCCCAGGCGGGCGAGGCACGGTTGGTGCGCTCGGCGCTTGTGCCTCCCGCGACGACGCAGTGGGCAGTGCCTGCTACGCCGTCGCGGGCGAGCCAGTTGCGTGCTGCGGCCGTGCTTGAGTCGTGGACCGAGGTCGGCTTGCCGCCCGTGAGCGGTCCGCACCTGCATGGCGGCGTACGCGTGCTGGAGCTGCAGTCGCTCTGTCCGTTCCGTGCCGGTGCCGAGCTGCGTCTGGGTGCGCGTGCGCTTGAGGTGCCGACGGCTGGCGTGCCGCCACGGGTGCGCGGTGATCTGGCGCACCTTGCGCTACGCGAGTTCTGGGGCAGCGTCATCTCGCACGCGGCCTTGTGTGAGCTTGCCGCTGCGGCACGGCGCGCAGAGGTCCGCGCGGCGGTGGAGCGAGCAGTGCGAACGTACCGGCGACGCCTGCCGACGGGACGGCTGCTGCAGCTGGAGTGCGACTGGCTGGTCGAGGCGATCGATCGGCTCGCGCTGTTGGAGACGGAGCGTGAGCCGTTCGAGGTGCTCGGCCGCGAGGTGCCCGGTCAGGTCGTGCTGGGCGAGTGGTCGCTGTCGATCCGCCTTGATCGCGTCGACCGACTCGCTGACGGCAGCGAAGTCTTAATCGACTACAAGACCGGCCGCGCCGTGCCGCGCCGCTGGGTCGGGCCACGACCGGATGCGATGCAGCTGGCGATCTACGCACTGTCCCGGCAGGCGCCGCCGGCTGCGGTGGCGCTCGCGCTGCTGCCGTTGACGCAGACCGCCTTTGCCGGACTTGCAGAGCGCGGCGGCGTGCTGCCGAAGGTCGGCATTCTCGCCGATGCGCGTGCAACCGAGCTGCGCGCACTGGACTGGAGCTCGCTGCTCAGCGCCTGGCGGGCGCTGGCGACGGACCTTGCCCGCGACCACGTCGCGGGCAAGGCCGACGTCGATCCTGCGCCGCGTGCCTGCGACCAGTGCCGGCTTGCCACGTTGTGCCGCGTCGGCACGGCGGCGGCCGCGGCCGACGACGCGGAGGAGGGTGGCGATGAGTGAGGCTTACGCGCGCGCACCCGACCAGGCGGCCCGCGACCGGGCGCTGGATCCCGCCGACTCGTTCATCGTCCAGGCGCCGGCAGGCTCTGGCAAGACGACGCTGCTGACGCAGCGTTACCTCACGTTGCTCGCGCGCGTCGAGCGCCCCGAGGCGATCATCGCGATCACCTTCACGCAGAAGGCTGCCGCCGAGATGCGCGAGCGGGTGGTGGACGCACTGGTACGCGCGGCCGCCGGCGCGACGCCGAAAAATCCGGCCGATGCGCAGACGCTAGTGTGCGCGGCGGCGGCGCTTGCGCACGCCACCGTGGCGGGCTGGAGTCTGGTGGAGCAGCCTGCGCGGCTGCGCATCCAGACCATCGATTCATTGAGTCACTGGCTGGCGGGCCGGCTGCCGATCCTGTCGCGCGCCGGCGCCAGCCTGAAGGTCGAGCCGCGCGCTGCGCCATTGTACCGGCGTGCCGCCGAACGCACGCTGGCGGAGCTTGACGTTCCCGGACCGCTAGGGACGACGCTGGCCGTGGTGCTCGCGCATCTGGGCAACGAGGCCGAGCGGCTCTGCGGCTTGGTCGCCGAGATGTTGCAGGGGCGCGATCGCTGGCTGCGCATCGTGCTCGCTGCCCGCGGCGCGAGTGACGAGGCCGAGCTGCGCGCGGTGCTGGAGGACTCGCTGGCCAGTCTGGTCGGCAGCGCATTGGCGCGCGCCCGTGAGCGCTTGCCGCCGGATGTCGGCGTCGCGCTGCTGCCACTGGCGCGGGCCGCAGCCGCGCGCCTGGCGTCGACCCGGCCGGAGTTCGCCTTGCTGGCAGACGCGCCACCCTGGCCGCTGCCGGTGGACTCCACCGCACTGCCACTGTGGGGGCAACTGACCGAGCTGCTGCTGACGGCCAAGGGCGAGTGGCGCAAGAAACTCAGCGTCGCGCAGGGCATGCCGACGACCGCGCCGCAGGACAAGCGCGCACTGGCCGCGTTGCTGGATCGGTGCGCCGCCGTCGGCGGGCTCGAGCAGGCGCTCGCGGCCATCGCCGCGCTGCCGCCGGCTCGCTACGCTGAAACTGAGTGGCGCGTCGTCAGTGCGTTGACGACGGTACTGGTCGCCGCTGCCGCGCATCTTGCCGCGGTGTTTGCCGAGGAAGGTGCGGTCGACTTCACGGCCGTCTCACGCGCGGCGCTGGAGGCGTTGGGGACGCCGGCTGAGCCTACCGACCTGACCATCGCACTCGACGGTCGCGTCGAGCACTTGCTGGTGGATGAGTTTCAGGACACCTCGGCAGCGCAGGTGTCGTTGCTCGAGCGCTTGACCGCCGGCTGGAGCGACGGCGACGGTCGGACCTTGTTCCTGGTCGGCGATCCGATGCAGTCTATTTACGGTTTCCGCGAGGCGAACGTCGGCCTGTTCCTGCGCATCCGCACTGACGGCTTAGGTGGCGTGCGCTTGCGGCCGCTCGCGCTGGAGGCGAACTTCCGCTCGCGTCCGGAGCTGGTCGGCTGGTTCAACCGCGTGTTCGCCGCCGTACTGCCGGATCGTGATGCGCCGGCGTTCGGCGCGGTGAGTTACGCCTCTTCGCTGCCAACCCGCGCCGCGAGTGCTGAGGCGGTGGTATCGCTCGGCGTGCTACCCGGTGGCGATGCGCTCGAGGAGGCCGCGCGGGTGCTTGCACTGGTGCGTGCCGAGCAGGCGGCCAACCCGACTGCACGCATAGCGGTGCTCGGGCGCTCGCGTGCGCATCTGACGCCGGTCGCGACGGCGCTGGCGGCCGCTGCCATCCGTTTTCAGGGCGTCGACCTGGTACCGCTGGCTGAGCGATCTGCCGTGCAGGATCTGGTGGCGCTGACCCGCGCACTGCTGCACCCGGCAGATCGCATCGCGTGGTTGGCGTGCCTGCGCGCTCCGTGGTGTGGACTGGAATTGCCGGAGCTGGAGCGCCTGACCGGCGACGGCCAGCGAGTCATCATCGAGGCGCTGTCGGATGAGGGGTTGCTGGCGACGCTCGGCGAGGGAGCGCGGCTGCGGCTGGAGCGCACGCGCGGGGTGCTCATCGCCGCGCTCGAGGAGCGCGGCCGCCGACCGCTGGCGGCCTGGATCGAATCGGCGTGGCTCGCGCTCGGGGGCCCTGCGACGCTGACCGCGGCGGCGGACCTGGCCAACGCGCAGGCGTTCTTCACGCGACTCGACACGCTGGCCCGCGCCGGGGACCTGGACGATCCGCCGGCGCTCGAGGCGTCGCTGGCCGACCTTTACGCCGCGCCCGACCCGCAGGCGCCGGACAGCCTGCAGCTACTGACCATTCATCGTGCCAAGGGACTGGAGTGGGATGTCGTGATCCTGCCGGGACTGGGTCGCGGCATCCGCAGCGCGTCGCGGCAGTTGCTCGAGTGGCTGGAGTTCGCGCGCGATGACGGTGACACCGGTCTGCTACTCGCCCCGCACCTGGCGCGAGCGCGCGAGTCTGAGCCGCTGGAGGCGTGGCTGCGCGCGCAGGCCGCCGAGCGCAGTACGCTTGAGCTGGGTCGGCTGCTGTACGTCGCCACGACCCGCGCCCGTGAACGGTTGCACTTGGTCTGCCAGTTGCCATTGCGCACGGATGGCAGCGTCGGTTCCGCGCGACGCGGCTCGTTGCTGCATACGCTGTGGCCCGCGCTAGGTGACGAGGTGGTCGCGCTGGCCGCGACGACGCCGCTGCCGGCTGCGCCGGCGGCGGCGGCGGGGATGATGGCGCCGTTGTTGCAGCGGCTGCCGGCGTCGTGGCTGGCGCCTGCGCCGGCCGCTG
>CAIYLH010000057.1 GCA_903927005.1 uncultured Pseudomonadota bacterium | reverse complement strand
GCTTCCCCTCCGGCCGCTAGCCGGCGGCGGCAAGAGGTCACCGGCAGCCATCTTCAATGCTGATGCGATCTTATAGATGTTGAGCAGGCTTATATTTCGTTCGCCGCGCTCAACGCCGCCGATATAGGTTCTGTCTAGCCCACAAGCTAAAGCCAACCCCTCTTGAGAGAAGCCTTTATTCTTGCGCACCTCTCTGAGGTGCGACCCAAACTCTTGTTTTACCTCATTCTCGTCCGATTCGTGCATGCATCAATGCGATCATCATGATGCCAAGGAGTCCACGGACTTTAGGTATCTATTGGGGTGTCCGCCTGTGCGTCCTTCAAGGCCGCAGGGGAGTAAACCCTAGGTTGTTAGCCTCGAAATCGTCGCCACGCCGACGTTGTAGCTCGCGGCCAACTCCTTGAGCGTCGCACCTTCGGCGCGGCGCTGCCGGGCTTCGTCCTGCTGCTGCGGGGTGAGGGCATGGGGGCGGCCCATGTGCGTCCCCCGCGCCTTGGCGCGGCTCCGGCCCTCTGCCGTCCGGGTGCGGATCAGGTCACGCTCTACGTCGGCCAGCCCGCCAAGCACGGCGATCATTAGTCGGCCGGTGCTGGTGGATGTGTCGGCCCATGGCTCGGCCAGCGATCGGAATTGCCCTCCGGCGTCCACGATCTGCTTGACGATCGCGAACAGGTCGAAGGTCGAGCGGGCTAGGCGGTCGATCCGCGTGACTGTCACCACGTCGCCGGGGGCCAAGCTGCCGAGCAAGCGGAGAAGCTCGCGCCGGTCGGCCTTCGCCCCGCTCGCCTTCTCGCGGAAAATCTTGGCGCAGCCTTCCGCCCTCAACTGCTCAAGCTGAGCGTCGAGCGTCTGGCCGTAGGTGCTGACGCGGGCATAGCCGAGGCGTCGGTTTTGGGGATGAGTTTCGGTCATATCTTTCGGAAACTCTAACCCCTTGAAAAAGCCGGGGCAAGCGGAGTTTCCGAAAGTCTTGATTTATGGAAATACAAAACTCACCAGACGCACCAAAAACACCAATTGCACCTCAGGTTACATTGGTGCATATACGACTGGGTGCCAATAGAGGGTTTTCACGATGACAGCCGCGCAAGACCAAATCGTCCGTAAAACGGTATCGCTTCCCGAAAGCTTGTGGAGGGAATTGGGCAATCATCGATTCTATCATCGATTCCCCACAGAGACGGCAGCGGTCGCTGACGTCGTGGGGCGCGGTCTGAACGCTGCTGCTGTTCTTGGTGCCATTGCTGACATCGCCACTGGTCGGCGACGTGGACATGGCAAGTTTTCGGCGGCGGCAGTGGTAACCTCTGGTGATGCCCCGAGGGTGCTTGACTTGGTGGTGGACGAAGTTCGCACCCGGATCGGTGCCCGAGGTATGACACTGACGGAGGCGCAGATTCAGGAGAAAGCAAGAGAGGTCTACGACGCAGCCGAGCGGATGGCGGGTGGTCAAGCTGCACAAGGGCAAGCGGCGATCCTCGACCTTGCTGTGGAATCCTTAATCGATTGGAGCTTGCGCTAGTCCCGCTTGCAGGGGTCTTGCCTATCTGAACATCTGAAAAAACACATGCAGCGTCCCGTTCGCCATGTGCCACTGATAAAGCTCGTGGCGTGACATCTGCCCGCGTCGCCTTGGGTGCGTGGGGATGATCCGGTTTTCATCGGGCGCGATGTGCCGCCGGTTGCGGGCCAGGTGGCGGCGCATCAACCATTCTACGGTCAATGCCCGGCGGCGTTCCGCCCGCTCGGCATGTTTGGCCGCGACAAGGCCGG
>CAIYLH010000056.1 GCA_903927005.1 uncultured Pseudomonadota bacterium | reverse complement strand
GACTCGATGTGGTGAACTGGATAGAAGGCTTCTACAATCGAATCCGCCTGCACTCGGCGATCGACTATCAATCACCCGCAGAGTTCGAGAGCGGCCTTCAGGCCGCATAGGTCAGGTGTACGTGGGATCGAGGCAGGGCCACCAAAGCCTTGATCGTGCTCGACCAATTAAGGACAGTGCACAAAATTCGTCTGGTTAAGCGGCTTGGCGTGGTCAACTCGAAGACTCTATCGTCAGTGCTGAGTACCCTTCAAGAGGTATTCGCAGAGTAAGAGATCTTCACCTGGCACTCGCGCACTCCGGCCGAACTCGACCCGCGGCCGCTTGGAGGGTGCGGCTCAAGCAGCGGATTGAAAATCCGCGTGTCGTTGGTTCGATTCCGGCCCCGACTAGCATTTTTCCCTGTTGAGTCGCCATGACCTCGCCGCGAATTTGGCGCTGAATTGTCCGGCTGGGCGTGCTACAGATGCGGCTCGGGATATATAGCGGACACGAACAATCACGCGACGCGCATGCAGCGCGCCGCAAAGCGGCTGGCAGCGCCGCGGCGGTGACCCTCGTGTCTCCACGGCCCGGCCAGTGGGCTTGCAGCCTGTCATGCGACCGAGCGAATTCGGAGAAGAAAAATGTACCAGCAGACATATGATCCGATGGGCAACGCGGCCCTGTCCACGCTGGTGGCGGCGACGCCAATTCTGACGCTGCTCTACTTCATTGCCCTGCATCCACACCGCGACTCGAACGGGGTCAGGCACCGCGGCATCGCCGCGCCCTATGCAGCGTTCTACGGTGTCGTTGCTGCGTTTATCGTCTCCTGCGTCGCGTTCCGGATGCCAGTGGCGGCGGCGGCATCGGCGTTCGGGCTCGGCACGCTGTCGAGCCTGCTCGGCATCATCTGGATCCTCGTTGCGGCGATGTTCCTGTACACCATGACCGTCGTCTCCGGAAAATTTGAGATCGTCAAGGAATCGATCGTCCACATCTCGTTCGACCGCCGCCTGCAGTGCGTGCTGATCGCCTTCTCGTTCGGCGCAATCATCGAGGGCACCTCAGGCTTCGGTACGCCGGTCGCCATCGCCGGCGCCGTCATGGTTGGACTGGGCTTTAAGCCCTTCCAGTCGGCCGTGCTCAACCTGCTTGCCAACACCGCGCCGGTCGCATGGGGCGCCATCGGTACACCGATCGTGACGCTCGCCGCGGTTACCGGGCTCGACGAGGTGACTCTGTCCGCGATGGCGGGACGCCAGTTGCCGTTCGTCTCGATCCTGGTGCCGTTCTGGCTCGTCGCGACTTTCGTCAAGATGGAGGGGGGAACGTGGAAGCAGGTCTTCGAGGTCTGGCCCGCCGCGCTTTGCGCCGGGGCGTCCTTCGCTCTCATGCAGTTCTTCGCCTCTGGAACGAACGCGCTGCATCTGATGACGGACGTCGTCTCCGGCTTGTTCTCGGTGATCTGTACGGCGATCTTCCTGCGCTTCATCTGGCATCCGAAGACCCGCTTCCTGCTGCGTGAGGAGCGCGTGGAGTTGGCGCGTGCCGGCAAGAGCACGTCCACCGCTACCGTCAACAATGGCGAATGGACCTACCGCTACGACACCAGTGAGACTATCCACGCATGGATGCCGTGGCTGGTGCTCATCTTCTGCTGCGCTCTTTGGGGGACACCTTCCTTCAAGAAGCACCTGAACGAGCTTTTCTCCGGAATCACGTTCACGACGACGCTGCTGGGCTCGAAGTTCGGTGGCACGCTGTCGCTGCCGGCTTGGGACATGCCGGCGCTGCATAACCTGGTGCAGCGGATGCCGCCGGTCGTCGCTGCCGCTGCCAAGCCGGAGGCCGCCCGGCTCACGATCAACTGGCTTTCTACCGCCGGCACCGGCGTCTTCGTGGCCGCGTTGCTGAGCGGGCTCGTGCTGCGCCTGAATCGGCGCCAGTGGCGTGACGCGCTCAGTCAGACGCTGCACCGCCTGAAGATGCCGGTGCTGGTTATCGCCCAGGTGCTGGGGCTCGGCTTCCTGACTCGCTATTCGGGCACCGATGCGGTACTCGGCCTGGCCTTCACTGGGGCCGGCTTCATGTATCCATTCTTTGCCGCCTACCTAGGGTGGCTGGGCGTCTTCCTGACCGGATCAGATACGGCCTCAAACGCTCTGTTCGGCAGCCTGCAGCGGATTACCGCCCAGAACCTCCACCTCAACCCGATCCTGATCGTGGCGACGAACTCGACGGGCGGCGTGATGGGCAAGATGATCGATGCCCAGTCGATCATGGTGGCGTGCGCCGCCTGCTACGACAAGCCGCAGGAGCGGGCCCACGCGCTCGGGCCGATATTCAGGACCGTGTTTTGGCATTCGCTCGCTGGCGCGGCCCTCATCGGAGTGATCGCGCTGCTGCAGGCCTACGTGTTCCCCGGGATGATCCCGATTCCGCCGATCAGCAAGTGAGCGGCGGGTTAGCGGCCATGATGGGTGTGAGCTTGCGGTGATGGGCAAGACACCCCCCTGATCGTCCCGGAGACCGGCCGCTCAGAGCGCCTGTCGTCTTAGCGGGGTCGAATCCCAGGCATCGATCGCACGTCGGGAAATGAGTCTGTGTGAATGACCACGCCCAGGACCGGTATGCGTCGGTCAGGTCTTCTGCACACTGCCCGGCAAGGGGGCGGCGGCGAAAACGCCGTCAATCAGTCGCGGCTCACGCCTGACCCTGATGAGCGTCAAGGCTTGTTCATATAGTCGAGTCGGTCGGTCTGGTGGGCAATCACTTTCCATGCGCCGCCTTCTTTGCGGAACACCGTGGATGACCGGATGCTGACGCTTTCCGTCTTGCCATTGACTGTGTTCTCGCCGCTTTCTATGCAGGCCAAACAGCGTCCTTGTGCCCGGCGCAGGCAGCTCGACGTGAATGCCGTTCCAAGGCTATGAGTTAACGGCATATTTTCCATAACGCCGTGGGCGGCCGCCGACTGCCGAGCTGCGCCGCGGGGTCGTGGGGCTGATGATTTATCCCCGTCCTCGTTGTGACGTACCATGGCGCGACTTTCTGGAGCTGTGCACATGTCTTATCGCGCCCCGATTGCCCTTCTGGCGGTGACTCTCCTCCTCGGGCCGGTCTGCTCCAGAGCGGGTGAAACGCCCGCTGTCATCCAGAGCGCACAGGTGGAGGTCCTGTCTGTCGGCGAAGCGCGGAGCAAGGCGCTCGGAACCACTGTCACGGTCGAGGGTCTGGTGACCACGCCCTCCGGCGTCTTTAATTCCAGTTTCTTTGATCGTGGCTTCGCTGTGCAGGATCGAAGCGGCGGCGTGTTCGTCAGCATGCAGTTCGACATGGGGCTGAAAGTCGGACAGCGGGTGCGTGTCACGGGCGCCATCAGCAGCCGTACGGGTCTGTTGCTGATCGTCCCGGTGCACCCAAACGAGGTGCAGATCCTGGCCGGCAAGGGGGAAACCAAGTCGCTCGAGGCCGCAACACGGGCGATCGGTGAAGCCACTGAGGGCAAGCTGGTGGAAGTCGTGGGGCGCATCACCCAGCCGGTGGTGACCGATCTGCCTTACGGCAACAAGCTGTTTGTGGACGATGGCTCCGGTCCGGTGGTGGTCTACGTCAATCTGGACACGGGCATCGACGTGCTTTCGCTCGCCCCGGGCCAACGCGTACGGGTCACCGGCTTTAGCAGCCAGTACGAAGATCACTACGAGATCGATCCGCGCTCGCCGCGCGACATTCGTGGCGTAGTGAAGCGGGACTGAGGCCAACAGTTCTGACGCGTTAAGCCAGCGTCGGCAAGCGGAGGCTCCATTTTCGGGACGCAGGCATGGCGACGCTGGCTCCGCCGTCAGCGCAGCACGGCAACGGCCTGTCTGGTTGGCTCATTGAGTCAGTCGTCAGTTCATTTCGTCCCGACGCTTCGAGTCCGGAAGACGCAGCAACGTGGCGCCGCGTCTGTGTGGCCTGTCTCGGCCCACTTTTGGCCTTCATCAGCGTGATGCTGAATTGATCTGTGGACTCGGCGAGCGTAAGCCGCCGCTGGCCTTGGTTTTGATCTGGTGGCTGACTGTGCTTTGCCCCCCTCCGCCGCGCAGAATTTTGAAGCGGTGGCAAGAATTAATCGTCATTAGGAGCCTCTGTGATTGACCTCCCGAGCAAGCAAAGATCGCTGGCGGCGCCTGGCTTTAACCGCTGGCTCAGTCTTGCCGCGGCCGCAGCTATCCATATGTGTATTGGCCAGGTGTACGCCTTAAGCATCTTCTATGGGCCGCTGTCTCACCTGGTGAGCGGGGCCGATTCTCTGTTCAGTGATTGGACGACCGCGCGATTTGGCCTGGTCTTCACTCTGTCCATCTTGTCGCTCGGCTTGACCACCTGTCTTGCTGCTAACTGGCTCTATTCGGTAGGGCCACGAGCGGCGCTGTTCGTCGCAGCATGCTTTTTTGGCGGCGGGTTTTTCATTGCCTCACTGGGCGTCGCCACACACCAGCTATGGCTCGTATACGTAGGGTATGGCGTGATCGGCGGTATCGGCTTGGGTCTGGGATACGCCGCACCAATCCAGACGTTGTTGGAGTGGTTTCCAGATCGAAAAGGCCTGGCTACTGGGCTTGCGATTACCGCGTTTGGCGCTGGTGGAATAGTCGCGGTGCCTTTGTGCACCTTGCTGTTGGAGAAATTTGGGACTTCCACGACTCTGGGCGTGAGCGAGACGTTTCTTGCGCTAGGAGCGCTCTACTTTCTGATCATGACTGTCGCGGCATTCGCCATGCGTACGCCGGGGCCAACTCGTGCGATGGAGTTGGCGTCGGCCGCAAATGCGGGCGCCCCAACCGTGGAGGTTCAGCTAGATCTATCGTCAGCGCAGAAAACTTCGCAGTTCTACCTGATCTGGATCGTTCTGTGCGTGAACGTCATAGCCGGCATAAGCGTTCTGGGCTCGGCGCCGACTGTGCTGATGGGGATGACGAATTTCAGTACTGGGCCGGCCTCTGTGGCTGGCTTTGTCGGCTTCCTGAGCCTCTTCAACATGGCTGGTCGAGTCTTGTGGGGGTACGCCTCGGATTACCTGGGACGGAAGACTTCAAATGCGCTGATGCTGCTTTTGTTGATCCTTCTGTACGCCAGCGTGCCGATTTTCGGCGCTATAGAGCATCCGGCGTTTTTCGTGCTGCGCTGCGCCGTGATGGTTGCGTTATACGGCGGCTTGTTCGCAACGACGCCTTCCTACATTGCCGATATATTTGGCGCGCATATTGCCGGCCGGGTTCATGCGCGGATGCTTACAGCGTGGTCTGCAGGCGCTGTTGGCGCGTTCGCCGTCTCGTGGGTTGGTGCTCAGCGAATTGCGGATGGCCAGAGCTCGTTCTCCGTCTATGCCGTGACTTGCTCATTTATCGTGGGGCTCTTGATTGTCGGCTTTGTCTGCAACGCGCTGATTTTTCCGCTGCAGCCAAAGGCGCGTGACGCGGGTGGCGTTCGGGCCGGTATATCGAAAATGTTCGCATCCGATTCGTTCTTGCCCATTGTGCTTGGGGTTTCCGTCATCGTGGCGCTGGTGGTTGCGACTAGCGCGTCCATAACTAATGCCGCGCGTTATTCGTTGGTCGCTCCTATTTCCATGACGATCTTGCCGCTGCTGCTCGGCGCTGGCGTGTGCGTCGCGTTTCATTTTCTTGACCGGAGTCGATTCGCCGTCCGCGGGGTTGCGGGCCCGTATTTTGCCGCAATCGCACTCTTGTTCAGTCTCTACGCGAGTCTTCTTGCCACGGAAATATGGCAGAAGATGGCGCGCACTGAGGTGCTGATGCAAGCCGAAGTTAGCTCGCTGCAGGCTGTGCAGCGTATTGCGACTGGCGTAGATGGCGAAAGCCGCGTGGTGGCGAGCGCTATAGAGTCCTACGAGGAAGCGATGGCTGTCCGTACGAAAGTGGGTGCGCCTGCTGATGGGGCGGCAGACCCGATGCCGACGCTACTTCGGTCACTCTACAAAGTTGCAGCCGACAAAGAGGCGTTTCATGGCAACAATTCGGCGAATTCTGCTTTCTATGGTGCGCTCGAGGGGATTCGCTCGTCGCGGGCGCAGCGCGAGAATTTAATGTCAGAGCGCGTGGCGCCGGTGAAGATAATTAGCCTCATGCTGTTTGGATTTCTGACTCAGCTCGCGATCGCGTTCTGTCACGCTGGAAATCGCCGAGCAATAGGCACGACGACTATGTTGTTTAGCGTGGCGTTCGCCACTGCGATCGCCATCCTTGAGCTGTTGGATGGCTCCTACTTGATGACGGCAGGCGTTACGTCGTTGGGCGCACTGCAGCGCTAAGGAGCTCGGCGCCACCGGCAGGATAACGGTCGCTCAATGTTGCGCTGCGTCGCGCGGCTCGAGATGTGCGATGGGGTCGAGCAGCTTGCTTGCTGCGTGTGGCGGCTACTGCGCCACGAACCGTCGCGCTACCGTCCTCGGTGCGGAAGGTTGCTGTGCAGTTCCAGCGAGCGGACATGCCGAGGGTGGCGGCGTGCATACGTCGGGGTGATCGTCCCGCCGTTCAGCGTTCAGCTCCTTAGCGCAGCCGCGAAGTCATCGGCCAGCTCGTTGAGCTTGTAGGCCGGCTTCGGACGAGATGACAAGGCTTGGCCGCGCAGGTCATAGGTGATGCCGCGGAAGTTGGATCGAAGCTCCCAGATCTGCCCGTCCCAGCTATGGCGTGACATGCCGATGCCATGGAGCAGGCGCAGTGGCGGGCCCCTCTGCCCCTTGATCGAGCGGCCCGAACGTAGCAGGGCGCTCGCCGCTCAGTCCGGGAACTTGTCGGCCATGACTTCGCCGGCGACGGCCCAGTCCTGTTTGTCGACGTCCTGGAAGAGAATGGTGACGACTTCTGGCGCACAGCCGGTGACGCGGACGCATGTTTCGGTGAGCGCCTGGGCAAGTTCCCGCTTCTGCTCGCGTGTGCGGCCAGCGAACATTTCAACGTGGATGAGGGGCATGGACGTTTCTCAGTCTGGGGAAATATGGGAACGTGCAGAAACCGTACCATATTATCCGTGTGGATGAGGCAGTCGCCTGCGGCTAGCGCCGCTCAGGTCGGCGAGCGCACGGATCAAGATTCGGCGCGAGCCGGACGGACCGTGTACTTCAATTACTTCGAAGCGGTCGCCGAGATGCGCCGTTTCTCGCGTGGTGAAGCGCTCAGTTAACGCTTCGGACGCATCTGCGGCTTTGAGCAGGCGCCACGCTTACGAGGCGGCCGTCAACGCCACTCGTGCGGAGTGACATCCGTCAGTCACTGCGGTGTGGGAGTGTGTGGTGTGACCGCGCGACCGTAAAGGCTGACATCGGGTGTGCCGTCACCGGCCGGGATGACGCGCTCGAACCTGAACCCGACCCGCTCGAGTGTCGCGATCGAAGGGGCGTTGTCCTGCGAGACGATCGCAACAACACGCGTCAGCCCGAATACGTCCCCTGCGAGTTCTAGCAAGGCCTCGCAGGCCTCGCTTACGTAGCCGCGGCCACGGTAGCGAGGCAACAGTGCGTAGCCCAGATCGACGTCGTCGAGCGTGGGGCGGCGGATCAGGCCTGCGATTCCGACTGGCGATGCGGTTGCCGTTTCGCTGATCTTCAGCAGCCCAAACCGGTTTGCTTCGTAGCTGCGCCAGGGTCCGGCGCTGAGGTACCCCTCGACGTCACGCGCTTCGCGAACACCGCGATCGCCGATATTCCGGCGGAAGTCGGGGTCGTTGAGCAGTTCGACAATAAAATCAGCGTCTTCAAGGGTCAGCGGCGCGAACGTCAGGCGCGCTGACTTGGGCAGGATGGGTTTCACGCGGCCTCCGAAGCGGTGCAGGTGCGATTGTACGCAGCCTGCATCGCACCGGTACGGTCGCTGTTACTTCGAAAGCTGGAACAAGACCGACGACACCCAGCCCTTGTTGCCGAGTTCGTCCTCGACCTCCCACAGCATTCCATCCTTCTGCCCGGTGGGATACAGCATCATCCCCGGATCCAGTGTGCGCACCACTGCGCTCTTCGGGGATGAGCTGGTGTACATGCGGCCCGGCTTCGCCATCGTCACTGCCTGCTGCGCGTTCTCCGCCTTCGCGCTCGCCGGCAGTTCGGCAAACTTGGCAACCATGTCCGTGTACGCCTGCAGGTAGGCGAGCGCGACGACCTGGCCGACTTCGGTGTCGGAGTAACCTGTCGCCCCGCCCGCCGCGAAGCCGCCTCCTGAGAAGAACCCGCCGCCGGCGCCCCAGCCGAGGTCGGTCTTGGTCGAATGTCCCTCCGACATCACGACCTGCTCGGAGGAGCGTACGTCGGTCACGGTAAGCACTACGTCGGCCGTCTTCTTCTTGAGGCTGATGCCGCCAAGCAGCGCCCCGGCGCCGCCAGGGATCAGGCCGCCGAGCATCGCACCTATGTGGTTGCCGCCGGCGTTGTTGTTTTTCGAGACCAGATCGGGGACCAGTACATAGTCGGCGGCCTTGACCTGACCCTTGCCGAGGTTTGAGCCGCCGCGAAGTTCGCCGCCGGAGGCGAGCGCCCGTTCTGCTTGTGCCGCCGCCATGCCCTTGCCGCGGTCGAGCAGCGTGAAGCACCCGGACTGGTTCACGTAGACCTTGATCAGCGCTGCCGGCGAGCCGAGGCCATATTCGCTCCACCAGTTCTTCTCAGGCTCTATCACGGCGAGGGTGCCGTATTTTTTCTCGCATTTGGGGATCTGGGCCTCCTTCTTTGCGCGCTGCTCCTGGGCGGTTTCGGCTTGAGCCGGCGCAGCCATGGCGAGCGCGAGGGAGGCGGTAATGCAGCAGGTGATGAAGGGCCGGGCGGGAAATACCATGGATCTCACTCCGTTGAGAATCGATTGCGATGTGCGCCGGCGCTCAATGCCGGGTGGGCCGGAATGCTGCCGGCCGCAGGTCGGTCGCTGGAGCCGACCGTTCGGCCTATTCTGGTCGTGGGCGTGGGGGTTTGTAAATTTCAAATTCTCTGACGCGGCGCAGCGGCGGACCGCTGCGCCGTGCCCGGTCTAGCGCCCGTTGGTCGCTCCGGCCCCCCAGTGGCGGTCTGCGATCAGGCAAAGGATCTCGAACATCATCGTCGCCCCGACGAGCGCCGTATTGCCGGTCTGGTCGAATGGTGGCGACACTTCGACGACGTCACCGCCAATCAGGTTGAGACCGCGCAGGCCGTGCAGCAGGCGCATCGCGTCTACCGTGGAAATGCCGCCAACCTCCGGGGTGCCGGTGCCTGGGGCATACACCGGATCCAGCCCGTCGACGTCAAACGAGATGTAGGTCGGGCCGTCCCCGACCACGCGCCGCGCCTCCTCGATTACCTTGTCGACGCCCATGGCTGCGAAATCCTCCATGAACACGACGCGCATGCCGTGATCCAGCGAGAAGTTGACGCCGTCCATCAGGTTCTGGCCGCCACGGATGCCGATCTGGATCGTCCGCTTCGGGTCGAGCAGGCCATGCTCCACCGCAAGCCGGAATGGCGCACCGTGCGTGAACTTCGAGCCGTACAGGTCGCCCCAGGTGTCGCAGTGCGCGTCGATGTGCACCATGCCGATCGGCCCGTTCGCCGCTATTGCCTGGAAGATGGGGAAAGTGATCGAGTGGTCGCCACCGGCGGTGACCGGAATGATTCCGGCTCGATGTACCTCGCGGAAGTAGTCCGCGATCTCGGCAGTCTGCTTTTCAAGGTCGTAGCGGCCGCTAAAGCGCACGTCGCCAAGATCCGCGATGCGGCACACATCGTACGGGTTGAACTTCATGCCCAGGTTAAACGCCCGCATCAGGCTCGACTGGTTGCGGATCTCCCGCGGGCCGTGCCGGGCGCCGGGCCGGTTGGTGACGCCCAGATCCGTCGGCACGCCTATCAGGCCAATGTCCACGCCTGCCAGGCTGGTCGCCAGGGGGGCGCGCATGAACGTGGCGATTTCCGCGTAACGCGGCTCCTTCATCGGCTCGTAGTCGACGCCGTCGACGACGCCCGGCTTGCGATAGCTCATGAAATCCTCGGCAGTGTCAGATGGTGTTGGCGGTGGTGTCCGCATTGCGTGCAGGGGCGAGAAAACTGAGTCCCACGTAGGTGGCAAAGCTTAGCCCTAAGCCTGCGTAGATCGGCATGTCCGAATCCATGCCCTTGATGATGAGCAGCGCCACCACCGTGATGCCACCCAGTGCGATCGAGGCCAGTGCCGCAGTGGCTGTTCCGCGCGGCCATAAGATCGCGCCGATCACCGGTACGAACAGCGCACCAACCAGCAGGTCATACGCCACCGTGAGAGCGGCAATGACGTCTGATGTCACGCATGCGATGGTGGTGGCGAGGATGCCAAGCAGCAGCGTTAGAACGCGGGTCTGGGTGATTGAGCCGATGCTCTTGGTCTTGCGCGTCGGCAGCCAGACGTCTTCGAGCAGTACGGTTGAAGAGGCGAGCAGGCAGGCGCTCGCCGTCGACATGATCGCCGACAGGCATGCGGCGACCAGCAGTCCGCGCATGCCGGCTGGCAGTACTTCATTGACGATCGCCGCGAACGCCAGATCCGAGTCCGCGAGCGGTGGCAGGAACGCGTGTCCCGCCGCGCCTATCGCCGCGCCTGCAGCGGCGTAGACAAGGCAGTACAGCCCGACGTAGAGGCCACCATTGCGTGCAACCTTAATGCTGCGCGCGGTGAACACGCGCTGCCAGCCGTCCTGGCCGATCAGAATGCCGAAGAAGTACAGCGTGACGAACGACAGGATCTTCAGCCCGCCGATGTGTGTCAGCGAGAAGAACTCCGGCGGCAACTTCTCGTGCATTCCCTGCAGGCCGCCGGCGTGCATGATCGCGGCCGGCAGCAGCACGAACAGGATGCCGATCGTCTTGATGACGAACTGCACGATGTCGGTCTTGGTCAGCGACCACATGCCGCCGAATACCGAGTAGGCGACCATGACCACGCTGCTGAGCAGAATCGACGGAGTTCGTGGGATGCCGATGATTCCTTCGACGACCGCACCGACCGCGATCGTTCCGGTCACGACGATCATCAGATCGTAGGCGGCCATTACGACGCCACCGGCGATACGCGCCGAGCGGCTGTAGCGCCGTCCGAGCAGTTCGGTCAGCGTGAACAGCTTCAGCTCAAGGATTCTGGGCACGAGGAAGACGCCCATCACCACCATGCCGAGGCCGTACATGAAGACCAGCCACATGCCGGAGATGCCGTAGACGTAGCCGAGCTTGACGCCGCCCACGGTCGCGCCGCCGCCGAGAATGACGGCCGCCAGCGTGCCGGCGTAGAGAACCGGTCCCACCGAGCGGCCGGCCACCAGGAAGTCTTCCTGGGTTGTCGCCTTGCGCTGCGCGGCGATGCCGACCCACAGGATGCCGATCAGGTAGGCAGCCAGAACGACCAGATCCAGAGTCACCATTTCGTGTTGGTCCTGAGCGGGCCCGTGATTGGCGGGTGCCGCGTAATGGATGGGCGAGCCAGATCATACGGTCCTGCCCGGGCGTTCCCAACTTTTTCCACGGTGCCGCGCGGGCATTGCTGCGGCAGGCACATATCGGCTACCGTGAAGCGGCTGGGGGGGGGCGCGCTGGCGCGGCACTGAATATTCATAAAAATAGGTCCGAAATGGGCACAACAACGCGCCGAACATTGATCCAGACAGCAGTGGGTGGACTGGCCCTGGCGAGCACCGGCCTCGTTGGTCAATTAGCCCGGGCAGGCCTGCCGCAGGGCACATTGGATTCAGCGCTGCTCGAATCCCTGCCGGGCAAGAAGCCGCTGATAAAGCGCTCCTACCGGCCCCCCAACTACGAGTCTCCGCTCACGGCATTCGCGGATGTGATCACGCCGAACGACCAGTTCTTCGTGCGCTGGCACCTGATGAACATCCCGGAGGTTGATCCTCGCGAGTGGCGGTTGTCGATCGCCGGTGACGCGGCAGCAACGCCAATTGAATTTTCGCTTGAGCAGCTGCGGAACGATTTCGAGTCAGTGGAAGTGGTTGCCGTCTGCCAGTGCGCCGGCAACCGCCGCGGGCTATCCGATCCGCACGTGCTGGGAGTGCAGTGGGGTAGCGGTGCCGTGGGCAATGCCCGTTGGCGCGGCGTGCGCCTGCGCGATCTGCTCGCACGTGCAGGTTTGCGCAAGGACGCGGTTGAAGTCGCGTTCGCCGGCGGCGACCTGCCGGCGCTGGAATCCACGCCGCAGTTCGTCAAGAGCCTTCCCGCCTGGAAGGCCGTCGACGAGAACACGATTGTGGCGTACGAGATGAACGGTGAGGCGCTGCCACACTGGAATGGCTTTCCGGCGCGCCTCGTTGTTCCGGGCTGGGCAGCGACGTATTGGACGAAGCAGGTCACGTCGATCCAGGCGCTCAGCCGGCCACTGTCGGGCTTCTGGATGAACCCGGCCTACCGGATTCCGAAGGGCAAGTTTCCGCTGGTGGATCGTTTCGTCTCGCAGGAGTCGGAGACGAATATGCCGGTCACCGAGATATTGGTGAATTCCCTGATCACGAGCGTGACTGACGGTCAACGCTGCCCGGTTGGTCGGCCGGTCGTTGTCGGCGGGCTCGCCTGGGACGGTGGCTCGGGGATCCGTGAGGTGGATGTCTCGGTCGACGAGGGTCGTAGCTGGGAAAGCGCCGAGCTCGGCACGAGTCTGGGCCGATATTCATTTCGGGCCTGGCGCTACGCGTTCACGCCACACGCTAAGGGGCAGCGCATCGTGATGGCTCGTGCGAGCAGTGTGCAGGGGTCGACCCAGACGATGGAGTTGATCTTCAACGGCGCCGGCTACCACAACAACGTTGCCCAGCGCGTCGCGCTGCAGGTGATCTGACATGCGCGTAATGACCCTTCGTGTCCTGCTGCTATCGCTGCTATCGGCGACCGCGTTGTCCGCACGAGCCGATGAGACCGCGATAAAGCTGGCGGACGGCCCCGAGCTTATGACGGTGCGTGCGAACTGCTCGGTGTGCCACAGCCTGGACTACATTCAGATGAACGCGCCGTTCCTGAAGAAGGCTGGCTGGGAAGCCGAGGTCCGCAAGATGGTCAAGGTGATGGGCGCGCCCGTGTCGGACGACGATGCTGCGAAGATCCTCGCCTACCTGACTCGTAGCTACGGCGTGGAGTGAGCTCCGGCCTGCGCCGCGTCAGGCAACGGCGGCGCGTGGTGACAGCAGGTGGCTCTTGAACGCGTTGAGCAGCGCGTCGGGGCACTCGGCGAGCAGCATGTGTCCCGCCCCCGGCAGCACGTTAAGTGATGCGCCCGCAATCGCCGCCAGCAGCTGTCTGGCATTCTTCAGCGGCGTCATCTGGTCGCGCTCACCGCTGACCAGCAGCGTGGGCGCACGTACGCGCGCAGCCGCTTCCAGGCCCTGGTAGGCGTTGCAGGCTGCGAGGTCGCAGTGCAGTACCCCGGGTAGGGCCTTCTGCAGCACGCGCTCGCCGGCGCCTACCATCCACACGCCGGGGGCGGCGCTGCCGCCAAGGCCTGCGGCCTGGCCGTAGCCCCACAGATTGACCATGTCGATCGCCGCCTGCTGGTTGGCCTTGGCAGCGGCGAGCAGGTCCGGATGCACCGGCATTGTGGCCGCGCTTCCTATCAGCATCAGCCGCTCGATGGTTTGTGGTGCGCGTGCGGCGGCCTCAAGGGCGATCAGCGCGCCCATCGAATGGCCGATGACCGCGGCGCTCGGGGCGCCGGCCGCATCGAGCAGTGCGATCAGCCAGTCGGCCATCGCGCCGATGCTCTCCAGCGGCGGTCCGTCAGAGTGGCCGTGTCCGGGCAGGTCGACCGCCAGGATGTTCCAGCCACGAAACGCCAGCCAGCGGCTCTGCAGAGCCCAGACGGTGTGGTCGAGGCCGGCGCCGTGGACGAAAGCGGCCCAGGGCTGGCCATCCACGTGGGGCCGGCCACCGGTGGCGACATGCGCCGCATGTCCGTTGACAGTCAACTGCACGATGATCGCTCCGTCAGGTCTTGAGGGCGGCCCGCAGGGCCTGGTCGAGGTCGCGGACGATGTCGTCGGCAGATTCGATTCCGACGGACAGGCGCACCATGTCCTCGCTGATGCCCGCGTTGGCGAGCTGTTCGGCACTCATCTGCTGGTGTGTGGTGCTGGCCGGGTGAATAACGAGGGTCTTCGCATCGCCGACGTTGGCGAGGTGGCTCGCCAGGCGCAGTGCCGCGATGAACTTGGCGCCGCCCGCGCGGCCGCCCTTGACGCCAAAACTGATCATCGAGCCTGCGCCACGGGGCAGCAGCCGCGCCGCCAGTGCGTGGTCCGGGTGGTCAGGCAGGCTCGGGTGGGTGACCCAGGCAACCGCCTTGTGTGTGGTGAGGAACTTCAGCACTGCGTGTGCGTTTTCCATGTGCCGCTGCATCCGCAGGCCGAGCGTCTCGATGCCCTGCAGCAGGTAGAACGCATTGGTCGGCGACAGGCACACGCCGAATTGCCGTAGTCCTTCGGTACGCGCGCGCATCGTGAAAGCGGCCGGGCCGAACTGCTCGCTGAACACGATGCCGTGGTAGCCGGCGACCGGCTCGGTCAGCATCGGGTACTTGCCCGACGCCTCCCAGTCAAAGCGGCCGCCGTCGATCACGGCGCCACCAATGGCGATGCCATGGCCGCCGATCCACTTGGTGATCGAGTGCATGACGAGGTCGGCACCGAGGTCCAGCGGCCGGCACAGATACGGGGTTGCGAAGGTGCTGTCCACCAGCAGCGGGATGCGGGCGCCATGGGCGATCTCGGCGAGCGCCGGGATGTCGAGCACCTCCAGGCCCGGATTGCCGATCGTCTCGCCGATCACCAGCCGGGTGTTGGGCTGCAACGCAGCTCTAAACCCGTCCAGGTCACGCGGCTTGACGAAGGTGGTGGTGATGCCGAAGCGCGGCAGCGTGTGCGCGAGCAGGTTGATGGTGCCGCCGTACAGCGACGCTGAGGCGACGATGTGGTCGCCGGCGCCGAGCAGCGTGGCAATGGCGATGTGCATCGCCGCCATGCCGCTCGCGGTGCAGACGGCGCCCACGCCGCCTTCCAGGGCGGCAAGGCGCTCCTCGAGCACGGCGACCGTCGGGTTCGAGATGCGGCTGTAGATGTAGCCGGGACGTTCGAGGTTGAACAGCGCCGCGGCCTGCTCCGTGTCCTCGAAGACGTAAGAAGTCGTCTGGTAGATAGGCACGGCACGGGCGCCGTGCTCGGGGTCCGGGTGGTGCCCGGCATGCAGGCTCAGCGTTTCGAATCCCGGGGGCGTCGGTCCAGCCATCGATCGTTCCTCATGAACCTGCGCCCTCGGCGCCGGCGGCGGATTATCGCCCTGAATCGCGCCTTATGCAGCGTTACCTTCGGTCGGTAGCCCTTCCCCGCGCCAGCGCAGCATTCCGCCGGACAAGTTGGCGACGCGTGCGATGCCTGCCTTGTGCAGCATCAGGCTGGCCTGCGCCGACCGCCCGCCGGCACGACAGACCGCCACGACCGGACGGTCGTGGTTCAGGCTCTGGATTTCAGCCTGCAGGGTCGACAGCGGGATCAATCGCGCGCCCGGGATGTGGCCGAGATCGTCGCTGAATTCGTGGGGCTCGCGGACATCTATGAGCTGTACGTCGGCAAGCCTTTCGGCAAGTTCTGCCGGGTTGATCTCCCAGATCCCGCCGAAGGTGAAGGTCAGCGGCGCCCAGGTTGGCTCATCGAGCTGCGTGCCCTCCGTCCGGACGCGGCCGCAGACGAGGTTCGCCGGCACTGCGATGTCGATCAGTTTGGGGTGGGGCAGGCCGAGGTTTTTCATGAAGCCGACGAAGTCCGCCTCGTTGAGGTTGCCGCCAAGCCGCGTGTTGTAGCTCAGCTCCTCTGCCACGCTTGTGACCGTGAGACCGCGGTAGTCGTGGCCCGGATAGAGCAGGCAACCCGCTGGCAGTGTCAGGATTTTCTCTCGCACCGAGTGGAACAATGTCGCCGGATTGCCTTCTTGGAAATCGGCGCGGCCGCAGCCGCGGATCAGCAGCGCGTCGCCAGTAAACGCCGCGCTTTGGTCGTCGAGCACGTAGGTCAGGCAGCCGTTGGTGTGGCCGGGCGTCGCGCGTACCTCGAGGTGGCGGCTACCGAAGTGAACCTTGTCGCCGTGGACCAGTAGTCGGTCCGCGTTTTCCGCGCCGGTTGCTGCGGCCAGTGCGATTTGGCTGCCACAGCGCTGCTTAAGCAGCCACGCGCCAGTGACGTGGTCAGCGTGCGCGTGGGTATCGAGAGTCCAGATGAGCCGCAGTCCGAGTTCACGGATCAGCGCCGCATCGCGCCGTGCCTGCTCGAACACCGGGTCGATCAGAATCGCCTCGCCGCCTTCTCGATCCGCGAGCAGGTAGGTGTAGGTCGACGAGGTCGGGTCGAACAGCTGCCTGAAGACGAGCATCAATCCTCCATGGCGGCGCGGCGAGCTGCCGCGCCGAAGATGCCAGTAGCGCTAGTGAGTTGCCTGCCAGCCCGCGAGCGTCGCACGCAGGAATTCGGTGTTGCGCATCACCGCCGCGTCCAGCACTGCCGCCTGCTCCGCGCTTGCCTTCCAGTCGCCGCGCTCCATCGCCTCGGTCAGGCCGGGGAATTCGAGGTGTGCATAGGTGTAACGCGCCGCATACAGCAGGTGTTGAAACCAAGGCCTGTCAGGGATGCCGGCCGGGTCCAGCCAGTTGGATTCGACCTGCCCGAGCCGCTCGTTCAGGTACTGCACCTGAGCGGGCTTCGTGGTGCCCGCCTGCAGGTCGGCAAGTGTAGTGTCGCGCAGCGTGCGGCCGGCGTCAGCGAGTTGCGCGAGGTGTTCGTGCAGCGGTTGCAGCGAAACGGGCGGCTTCGAATCCTGCGTGCGCTTTTCCAGGTCGACGAGAAATTCCTGCAGCGAGGCGGCGTTGACGGCGAAATCAAAGGGCAGGATGTCGGCGTTGGCGAGTCTCAGTGCAGTAACGCCCCATACTTTCGTGACTGTGGCGTGGTACTGGAAGGAGGGGTCGCCGATCTTCGCCATCCAGTAGTGATCGTCGTAAGCGGAGTGGTAGACGCCGTAATCACCACTGAAGCCGAGGTTGATAACCGGCCGGCCGAGGTGGTTCAGAAACACGGTGTGGTCGGAGCCACTGCCGATGCGCGTGTCGACAAGCTCGGCATCTGTCGGAGTGGCAGTGGTCTTGTGGTCGCGCGACCAGGTCCGCCGCCACGCATCAAGTAGCGATGCCCCGGATGGCGCGCGGACGTCGCGTGCAGCCTCAATCAGCATCGGCGCGAGCGATGACACAGCAGCGGGCGAAAAGCTGAGCCCGTCAGGTCCTGCGGTCGTCGCGGCGCCGGCCACCGACTCGTCGACGTTGAGGTAGGCGACCAGCTTGTGCTTGAGTTCGTCGCCGAACTGCTCGCCCCATTCGGTTGAGCCTGTCAGCGCGTACTCCTCGCCATCCCAGCTGCAGGCCACGATTGTGCGCCGTGGGCGAATGCCCTGGCGCTTGAGTTCGCCGAGGTTGTGCGTCAGTTCCAGCATCGAGACGGTGCCACTGACCGGATCAACGCCACCGTAGGCCCAGGCGTCGCGATGGTTGCCGATTAGCACCCATTCGTCCGGCAGTTCTGCACCCCGCAGCCGCGCCTCGACGACCGTGTATGGCTTGATGCTCGTATCCATGTCTACGTTGACGTGCGCGCGCACGCCGCCGGTGAAGCGATAGGTGATCGGCAGGTCACCGCGCCATTCGGCGGGCACCTCCTCACCGGTCATGCTCTCGAGCAACGGCTTGGCGTCGCGCGACGACAGCGGCAGTGCAATGATCTTGGGCAGCGAGCGCGCGGTCTCGGCCGGTGCGCGTTTCGCTCCTGGCACCGAGGCCCAACCCGGCGTTGTCGGGTCTCCCGGCACGATGAAGTCATAGGTGATCGCGCCGCGCTGAATGTGGCTATCCGGGCCCCACGGGCCGTCCGGGAACGTGCGGCCCTTCGACGCGCCATCCTCGGCGGGATCCGAGTAGATCAGCAGTGCTGCCGCACCCTCGCGCTCGGCGGTCAGGGCCTTGAAGCCGCGGTAACTGTACGGGTTCGAATAACGAACCAGCACGATCTTGCCGCGAACGCTGATGCCGTGGCGGCGCAGCAAGTCGTAGTCGTCGGGATTGCCGCTGTGCGCGTAGACCACCTCGGCGGTGACATCGCCCGATGCCGAGAAGCCGAAGTAGGAGCCGGAAATTGACGGGTTCTGCGTCGATGGGTCGACGCCGTAGCTGTCTTCGCGCAACGAGGCGGTGAAATGCCGCGGTGCGACCATCTCCAGCGCAACGTGGCGAGGACTTGAGTGCAGTACATCGTAACGACGTAGCGTGACGTCCTCCCATCCCTGGCGGCGCCACTCGGCCGCGATTTCGGTGGCGAGATGGTTGTTGGCAGGCGAGCCGGCGGGATGTGGCTCCTTCGTCAGGCGGCGATGCCAGTCGCGTGAGCGGCTGGTCGAGGGCAGTGCCTGGAGCGACGTTTCCAGTTTGTGCTCGGCCGCAGCGTGCGCGGGCGAAAATCCGCGGATCGGCGCCGAGGGCTCCGCGGCGGCCGACGCGAGCGGCATGCCGCCGACCAGCAGGGTGGTGCTCAGCGCGGCGAGAGCGAGGACAGGATGGAACGACATGTAACCTCCGGCAATCAGTGCAGCGCGCGGGCCACTGCGACGAAGAAATCCTGGTCGTCGACGATGTCCATGCCTTCCGGCTTGGAGCGTGCGCTCCATTCGACGATGACTAGCCGCTCGCGCGGGTTGAGGTGGACATACTGACCGAAGATGCCGGCGGCGGCGAATGCTCCCTGCGGATCAGGGCTGTCGGCCGTCGGCTGGGCCGGCCACCAGTAGCCATAGTCCTGCGGGGCGCCGTTCTTCAGGGGGGCGAGCGTTGTTGTTTGGCGCAGCCAGCCTTCGGGAAGCGTTGCGTGTCCGTCGATGATGCCGTCAGCAAGAATATAGAGCCCGAAACGGCCGTAGTCGCGCAGCGTGGCGGCGAAGCCACTGCCTGCCATGGTCGTGCCATCGCTCGAGGCCAGCCACCAGGTTGCGGGTGACTCCATGCCAAACGGCTGCCAGATTCGCGCAGACAGGAAGTCAGGGAGAGAGCGGCCCGAGGCGCGCCGTACCACCTCGCCTGCGATCATCGCCTCGCCGGTATTGTAGTTGTTGACGGTGCCGGGGGGTGCTGCACGCGACAGCCTTGCCATTAGCGCGAGTGCGGTGCCTGGCGTTTGGGCGATCTGCGCCTCGAGCAGGTGACGCCGGTCCGAATTCGGGTTGGCATAGGCCTCATCCCAGCGGACGCCGGAGGCCATCATCAGGATGTCGCGGATGGACGTGGCGTCGTAGGCGCTGCCCTGCAGCGACTGCACATAGTGTGTGACCGGATCATCGACGCTGGCGATGCTGCCGTCCCGGATTGCGACGCCGACGAGCGTCGAAGTAATCGCCTTTGCGATCGACGGAAGCGCAGGGACGCGCTGACCCCGCTGCGACAGTTGCGCCAGCACAAGGAGCTGCGGCCAAGTGTTTAGGGCTCATGCCGCGCTCGTTCCCGGGCTGCATTGGATCGCGCGATATCTGTACGAACTGGGCAATTTCTCGCGTACGCCGCAGCAGGTGGCCCCAGTAAAATCGCGCCAATGCCCAAGACTCCAGTCCCGACAGTGACCCGCACGCTGCGCTTCAAGTTGCGCCGCGAGTCCTATCCGT
>CAIYLH010000055.1 GCA_903927005.1 uncultured Pseudomonadota bacterium | reverse complement strand
CGGCGCGTGTCAATGGACTTGAGACACTTCTTGTTTGGGATTTAAGGGCTTCTGGGCGTTGATTTCCAAGGCCATCGGCTCAGTGCTCGGCGGATTAATCCAGACCGAAGCGGGCACGATCGGCGCCCTGGGCATCACGTTCTTGAAGCGGGCCGGGTTTGCCTCGAAGGCGACGCGCAACGCTGCGTTGCGCTTGATCGTCAGGTCGGCATGGTAGCCGTAATGGACGGATTCGGGCGTCATCAGTCCGATGCCCGAGTGCCGATGGCTGGTGTTGTACCAGGCGAAGAACGCCTGGCAGTGCGCTCTGGCGGCCTCGAGGGAGGCGAAGCGGACTGGGAACTCGGGGCGATACTTCATGGTCCGGAACTGGGATTCCGAGAACGGATTGTCGTCGGAGACATGCGGACGGCTGTGTGACTTGGCGACATCGAGATCGATCAGCAAGGCGGCGACGGGTTTTGATCGCATGCTGCTGCCGCGGTCCGCATGCAGCGTCAGGGTGCCGGGGGCGATGTTCTGCTTTGCGACGGTATCGCTGATGAGTTGCTCGGCGAGTTCCGCGGACTCGCGCGGCGCCACCATCCAGCCGACGACGTAGCGACTGAAGATGTCGAGGATGACGTACAAGTGAAAGTAGCTCCATTTGACTGGGCCTTTCAGCTTGGTGATGTCCCAACTCCACACTTCGTTAACGGCAGTCGCAAGCAGTTCTGGTTTTGTATAGACCGGATGGACCCGCTGTTTGCGGCGCTCGCCGCACTGGTCGCGTGCTTTCAGCAGACGGTACATGGTGCGGATAGAGCCGTGATATTGGCCTTCATCGAGCAGGGTTGCGAAAACGCTGGCCGGCGGCAGGTCGACGAAGCGATCACTGTTGAGGATTGCAAGCAACGTATTCTCTTCAATGATCGACAGCTGCAGCGGCGGCCGTGGGCGTGGGCCCACGGCGCGCTTCATGCGCCCCGGAGAACGCACCGCGCGCTCCCGGTAGATCGCCGATCGGTTTTGCCCCAGAGCGCGGCATGCGGCTTTCAGGCCAACCTCGCGCGACAGGTCGTTGACCGCGTCCCTCACTCGCTGTCGCTCGTCTCGTCCTCGATCGGCAGATCCAGCGCCACACAGAGTTTTTTTTGGGCCTTGATGATCTGTTCAGCCCGCTCAAGTTTGCGGCGCAACCGCGCGACGTCCCGGTTCAGGCTCTGAACCTGCCGGGCGCTAGGATTGGGCTTTGGTCCACGCTTCTTCGGCACCAGTGCATTGGGCTCCGCAGAGGCCCGCAGGCGCCGCCAGTAAAGCAACGTCGAGGCATAGATCCTGCGGCGCCGAAGGAACCCGCCGAGGTCGCCGCGTGCCTCGCACTCGTCCGCTTCGGCGAGCAACGCAGTCTTTTCGGGGGCCGAGTACTGCCGCCGCGTACGCCGCGCGGGGATAACCTCCGGATTGGGAGGTCGCGCTTCAGAGGCTGTCTCTACGGTCGCCCTACGGGCTCCCTCCGAGACAGCCTCTGAAGCCTGGAACCCGGAGATGTTGGGCATGAAACCCTTCGGAACTGCGGCCATGAGAGGTACCACCTGCACATTAAACTAATGTCGACAGATGTCTCAGGTCACATTGGCACGGGGGGAGGCGCGGTTTTTAGCGCTACGCAGCAACATTGAAACCGCTGGATTTACGCTGTATTCAAGAATGGCGCCGCTGAGGAAGGCGGTAGGCGACTCCGGCGCCGTGCGGCACTGCGGCAGTGCCAGCGGGAAGGCCCGCGCGGTGGCTGTCCGTGGGTGTATGCACGATCAGGATCAGTTATCAGACGGCTGGCTGCAGTGCAGCAGCCATCACTTTTTGCTTTGATTGGACGGGGAGCATATCTGGGATGAGTCGGAGGAGTTCAGCGGCTCGTGGCGGGCTACATCCGGACGTTGTCGATCAAGAGCTCGCCGCACGCCATCCACCTTCGGTTACTCGCCCACGTACTCGAGCTGACCGACGGCGTTACGGGGACAGCCGTCGACTTGCGACGCCGGGCAGCGATACACGCGGCGACCATGAACTCCCAGCGGCTCGGTTTTGAGGTGCTGCAGCACGTCGGTGCCAGGCCGCCGACGATCATCAGTCAGCGCGCCTAACCTACTCATGGATCTGGGTCCACGACATTATTTAGAGACACTGACGACGAAATTAAGAACAATCCACTGTCTGATTCGGATTTAAGGGCGCTGCGGCGTTGATGCCCTACACCAGGATCGTGCGTGCCGTCGCCACGCGCTGTGAATCAGCATCCGCTGCTGCTGCGAGCGGAGAGGCGGCCTTGCCAAGTACGGTTGCGGGGCGTTCCGCGATGGCCTCGATCCATCGTGACAGATGTACCAGCCCATCAATGCCGACGCCGGACCAGGCGAACAGGTGTGCCCAGCTCCAGTTCGCGATGTCTGCGATCGAGTAGTCGCCGGCGAGGAACTCGTGCTCGGCCAGGCGCCCGTCGAGGACCTCGAACAGGCGTCGCACTTCGCGTTGATACCGGTCGATGGCGTACGGGATTTTCTCGGGGGCATAGCGCAGAAAAACGTTGGCCTGGCCCATCATCGGGCCGACGCCGCCCATCTGGAACATCAGCCACTGCAGCACAAGCGAGCGCCCCTCCGGATCAGCCGGCAGCAGTCGACCGGTCTTTTCGGCCAGGTAGATCAGAATCGCACCCGACTCGAATACCGTGAATCCGCCGCGCGCGTGGTCGACGATCGTAGGGATCTTGCCGTTCGGATTCAGGCGCAGGTAGTCCGGCGCGCGCTGCTCTCCTTGGCCGAGGCCGACCAGCCGAACCTGGTAGGGAAGGGCGAGCTCCTCGAGCGCTATCGACACCTTCCAGCCGTTGGGCGTCGCTGCAGTATACAAGTCGATCATCGAAGACCCTCCAGCGGCTTGGCGAGCGCCGCGAGTGCGGCGTCGGCCCGTTCTCGGCGGCTGTCGAGGCGTCGGCGAATGATGTCCTGACGCCTACGATCTATCGGGAAACGCCACATGATCAGGCCGCCGAGGACGTACAGCACCGACGGAATGAACAACAGCGTCAGCAGCAGTCCGAATACACCGCGCGAGCCATTGACAGTTGCACTCGGGTCGTAGCCGAAGAAGCTAATGGACAGGTAGGCCGCGCCGCCCCCGAGTGCGACGTTTGCTTTCGTGACCAACGACTTTACCGCGTAATAGTTGGCCGCGCGGTTGCTCCCCGTACGCAGCGTGTCGAAGTCGACGATGTCGCCGAGAATCGCGTCGGAGGCGATGCGCGCGACGGCGTCCGCGAATCCGCTCAGCGTGATCAGCACCAGTGCCGGCAAGTAGCTGGCGGGGCCAGGATGCAGCAGCGCCAGGAACGGATAGATCGCCGCGTCACCGAAAACGCCGAGCGCCCACGCTCTGTGTTTTCCAATGCGTTTGATCAGCCACATCCACATAGGCACCGAGGCTAGGTTCGCGACACCGTAGCTGAGCAGGATCACCGGGAACGCCTCCGGCAGCTTCAGGTAGCTAACGACGTAGACGTACGATAGCGCGAGGAAGACACCGAGGCTGAAGCCGCTGATGCAGTAGGCCGCCAGGAACCGCAGCATCGGCCGGTTGCCACGGACATTGGCGAAGATGCTCCAGAAGCGAATGCGCTCGGGGGCCTGTACCGGGCGACCGCGCGGGCCGAGCCACAGCGCGATCGGGACCGTGCACAGAAACATGACGGCGACCAGATTCGCGTTGAAGCGCAGCACCGGCGCGTTGAACGTGTGGATCGGCGAGATGCCGAGGAATGGAGAACACAGGAACAGCAGGCTGCCAAAGTAATAGGCCGTTGCGCGGTACGTGAAGATGCGCGTGCGTTCCAGATAGTCGCTCGAGATGTCGGCGCCCCATGCGTCGTACGGGATGATCGCCATCGTCCACCCGAAGTAAAGGCAGACCGTCCAGCACAGGTAGTAGGCGCCACCGACGCCGGTCGGTGGCGCGTACAGGAATGCAACGGCGATGGATGAGACGATCGCTCCGGCGACGAGCCACGGGCGACGCCCACCGCGCCAGCCTGCAGTCTTGTCGGACAGGTGTCCGATGACAGGGTCGATCACAGCGTCGAACAAACGACTGATGACCATCACATCGGGATTGTTGTTGAAAATCAATTCGAAACGATTTTGTGCATCCAGGAAGGCGGATTCCGCCTGTTTGCGCGCAGTAATATTCATTGATGAACCCACCGCAAGAAGTGCTTTTCCGGCGGCGTCGCGCTGTATCACCTGTCCTTTGGTCTGGAT
>CAIYLH010000054.1 GCA_903927005.1 uncultured Pseudomonadota bacterium | reverse complement strand
GGCGGCGGCGGCGGCGGCGGCCCGCGTCGCTGGTAAGCGACCTGGCGACGTTCACAGCTTCTAAACTGTGATTCGACGCAACTGAAAAGGGCCGCCTAGTGCGGCCCTTTTCTTTTATCGAGTAGGGCCGCCTGATGCGGCCCTTTTTCTTTTGTTTAGGGGCCGATGGATTCGGCGCGGTCCCCGGCCGAAGGTTGCCCGCTGGGGCGCGTGTAGACGTGCCCGCGCAGGGAGGCGGCCTTTACCAGCGCCCAGACGGGCATCCCCACGGCCAGTCCGAGCTCCACGACCGCAGCGCGTGTGATGCGCGCCGACAACTGTTCCTCGCCGATCGCGACGAGCGCCAGTACATCCTCCGCGCTCTCCTCGACGAGTCCGATAAGTGTTCCTGCGACGACGTTCCTGACCGACAGTCCGCGCGGTGGTTCGGTGGCGATAATCACGTCGCGGGCCAGCACGTGCAGTCGCAGCCGGTCGCCAGGACGAGCGCTTGGCTGCGACAAGCGCAGTTCTGCCGTGCCTAGTCGCACTGTCGCCAGCCCCGACGGATCGACGCGACCGACTTCGACGTCGAATACTGCGCCTACGCCCTCTTGCCCCACCAGCGTACGCAGCGTGGGCTCGCGGCTTAGTCGCGCCGGCGTGTCTGCTGCCAGCGTGCGGCCGTCGCGCAACAAGACGACATGTGTCGCCAGGCGCAGCACTTCCTCGTACTGATGGCTGACGTGCAGCATCGGAATCGCAAATCCGTCGCGCAGTCTCTCCAGGTAGGGGAGCACTTCTTCGCGGCGTGCCGCATCGATCGAGGCAAGCGGTTCATCGAGCAGCAGCAGACGTGGCTGGGCGAGCAGCGCTCGCCCGAGTGCAACGCGCTGGCGTTCTCCGCCTGACAGCTGGTGAACGCGGCGCGCAAGTAGTGGCTGCAGGCCGAGCAGAGCGATGATCTCGTCGCGCTTGACGACTTGCGTAGCCTCACGCGCCCGATGCTCGCCGTATGCAAGGTTGCCGCGCACGTCGAGGTGCGGAAATAGGCGGGCGTCCTGGAACACGTAGCCGATGCGCCGCCGCTCGGTCGGCAGATCGACGCCACGCGCGCTGTCGAGCCAGGCTACCTTGTCCAGGCGGATCGTTCCGGTTGCAGCCACCAGCCCGGCAATCGCGTTGATCAGCGTGCTCTTGCCGGCGCCGGAAGGGCCGTATAGCGATACTACGCCGGGCAGCGGTGCAGCGAAGTTTGCCTGCAGATGGAATGATCCGCGGCTCACCGAGATGTCGACTTCCAGCATGCTCATGGGCCGTAACGCTTGCGCAGACGTCGCGCAAGGAACTCCGCTGCGATCAGGCCGGTGATGCCAAGTCCAATCGACAGCGTCGCGAAACGCGCCGCGGCGAGATCGCCGTTGGCGGACTGGATGGCGGTGTAGAGCGCGAGCGGCAGTGTCCGGGTCTCGCCAGGTATGTTGCTGGCGAAGGTGATGACGGCACCAAACTCGCCGAGCCCCGCTGCGAATGCGGTGACAGCGCCCGCCAGAATGCCGGGTGCCATCAACGGCAGCGTCACCGACATGAACCGGTCGAACGGGCCTGCGCCCAGGGTTCGTGCCGCTTCTTCGAGCCCCGGATGTACGCCCTCGAGCGACAGACGTATCGCGCGGACCATCAGCGGGAAGCTCATGACTGCGGTGGCAAGCGCTGCGCCACCGGTTGTGAACGCCAGTCGCAGGTCGAAGTGCGCATACAGCCAGCTGCCGAGCGGGCCGCGTACGCCGAACAGCAGCAGCAGCAGGTAGCCGACGACAACCGGCGGCAGCACCAGCGGCAGGTGTACCAGCGCGTCGAGGAGCATCCTGCCCGCGAATTTTCCGCGCACGAGCAGCCACGCGACGAGGATCGCCAGCGGCAGGCTCGCTGCGACGCTCTCGCTGGCGACGATCACGCTGATCCGCAGCGCCTCGGTTTCCGCGGCAGTCAGCACAGGCAATGTCCGGAGTGGGCGATCAGGGCATCCGGATGCGACCGCCGGCCGGCCGGCCGCCGCCCGGCTCCGGGATCACGAGTGAGGATGCCTGCTCGCGCCGCATCTGTTCGAGTTCGCGCATCGTTTCCTCGATGCCGATTTTTGCACCATCGCCAAAGCCGGCGATCGCCTCGGCGAGTGTCTTGGCCTGGTCGAGTTCGAAGGTGATGGGTAGAGCGCCCATCGGCGTCATCACCTGGATCTGGCCGACATAGAGCGTCGGTCGGCTGGGATCGGCGCCGCCGTCGGACTTGACGGGCACGAGGACTCGTAGCGTTCCAACCCGACGATCGGTGTAGGACTCCTCGCGGTACAGGTTGTCGACGTCAAAACGGGCTTCAGGCTGGGCGTTCATCGCAGGTCTCCGGCGGATCCTTGTGGGCAGGCGCCCAACCTAGCAGACGGCGAGGCGGCGCAGAAGCACCGGCTCCCCACGCCGCCTCGCCAGGTCGTAGACTGGGCCTTCCACGCCGGGCTGTGAGACGCCGAGTGAATGACACCTCTCGGGTGATGTCGGCCCTGCCGCCCGCCCAACTGCACATCGATCTTGCCGCGCTGGTGGCCAACTACCGTGCGTTGTGCCGCATCGCGGCGCCCGCGCGCGTCTCTGCCGTGGTCAAGGCCAATGCCTATGGATTGGGCGTCGGGCCCGTCGCCGAGGCGCTGGTGGCCGCGGGCTGCGAGACTTTCTTCGTCTCCTCGCTGGCGGAAGGTCTCGAGCTGCGGCTGTTGCAGCCGTCGATTCGAGTGCTGGTCCTCGAGGGAGCCGGCGGCGACGTCGCCAGCTGCCTCGCGGCGCGGCTGGTGCCTGTCCTGAATACCCCCGCGGAGGTCCATGAATGGGCAGTGCGCGGCGGCAGCGCCCCGGCGGTGCTGCAGCTCGATACCGGCATGATGCGGGCCGGCCTCGACGCTGCAGATGTTGCGGCGCTCACCGCCCTGCCGTCACCGCTCGCGGCGCTGAACCTGATGCTGGTCATGACCCACCTTGCTTGCGCCGATGAGCCAGGGCATCCGCTCAACAGGCTGCAGGTGGAGCGTTTCGCGGCACTGCGTGCGCAGCTCCCGGCCGCGCCTACCAGCATTGGCAACTCGGCCGGTACGTTGCTCGGCGCGGACTTCCGTGGTGACCTTGTGCGACCCGGGCTTGCGCTCTTCGGCGGGCGACCGCTGGCCAGCGGCGCGAACCCGATGCAGCCGGTCGTCCGTCTCGAGGCGCGCGTGCTGCAGGTGCGCGAACTGCACGACGAGGCGACGGTCGGTTACGGCGCCAGTGCGCGCGTTCGCCCGCCGGCACGCATCGCGACCGTCGGTGCGGGCTATGCCGATGGCTATCCCCGCGCGCTGGGTAATCGCGGCTACGCCTGGATCGCAGGAGCGCGGGTGCCCGTGATCGGCCGTGTCTCGATGGATCTGACGACCCTCGATGTCTCGTCGTTGTCGGCTGACGCGGTGCGCGTTGGCGATACGGCCGACCTGCTCGGGGGTGGCGTGTCGCTGGAGGAAGCGGCTGATCTTGCCGGTACCGTCAACTATGAGCTGTTGACCCGCCTGTCGACTCGGCTGGCGCGCTGCTACCACCGCTGATGCTGCAGGCGGAGTCCGCCGCGTCGTTCACTGGCTACTGATCGCGGGCTACCGCGCCGCCGAAGCGATAACTTGCGCTTGCGCCGAACGTGCGCGGCTCGCCCCACTGCACATAGAGCTTGTTCGGATAGTCCGGTGGCTCCAGTCCGAAGTAGAACCCGCGCACCGGATAGTTCCGGTCGGTCAGGTTGCGGCACCAGGCGTAGACCGACCACTGTGCTGACTCCCAGCCGATCTTTGTGTTGGCCAGGGCATATGGCGAGGAGCGGGTCGGGTTCGGCGGCAGGTCGAAGTAGAAGCTGCCGCGACCGCTCACGTCCAGACGGGCGAACAGGCCATTGGGGTTGCGGTAGGTCGCATCCACCGCCGCTTGCCAGCGTGGGGCGTCGGCGAGTTCCCGCGACACGCTCTGCGTGCCGCTGTCTGCGACACGCACGAAGTCCTGGAACGAGGTGTGCAGCAGGCCAAGTGTCGCGCCCAGCGTGAGCCTGCGGCTCCACTGCCAGCGGCCGGCGAGTTCAGCGCCGTAGTTGGTGCCGCTTGCCGCGTTGCCCGTGTACAGGATGAACGTGTTCGGGTTGGTCGGGTCGGTCTGCACGCTGGTCTTGATCTGCGCGTCGCGCCGAAAAAGCGCGAATACGGCGACATTCAGGCTCCAGCGTCTGTCGATGGATCGCAGCTTGTAGCCGGTCTCGAGGTTCCAGTCGGACTCTGGCCGGAACGCGATCTCGGTTGTTAGCAGTCCCTGGCTCAGGTTGAAGCCGCCCGCCTTGAAGCCGCGTGCTGCCTGCAGATAGGCACTGGAGCGCTGCGACAGTTCATAACTGAGTGAGGCGTGGCCACCCCACAGCATTTCATTGGGATGGAACGCATGCGCGGAGGATTGGTCGTAGATCCGGTCTTGAACGAGGTCTGAGTAATTCGCGCTGTGACGCTCACCGCGCAGTCCCACCGAGCCGTGCAGTTTGCGGGCCGGGTCGCTCTCCAGTACCCCGAACACGGCGAGGGTGCGCGACTGGTAGCTGCTGTCGGTCAGCGTGTCCTGCTGATACGTGCCGTAGAGCGGATCGACCGAAAGTCCCGCGCTGGTGTCGCTGAAACGCTCGCGCAGGGACATTGCGTAGGCACCAACCAGCCAGGAGGCGCCCGGTGCTGGCGCGCTCGCCAGGCGCAGCTCGGTCGTCGCGGTAAGCCGATGGCGCTGTTGCAGCTCGGTAAAGTCGTAGATGTAGGGCGACCAGTACGCGTTGTTACCCCAGTCGCCGTCATATCCATACCTTACGCGGGTGTCCGCGTAGGTCGCGATCGCGGTGAGTGTCTTGGCGGCAAGACCGCTGTAGGTCAGTCGGGCAGAGGCGCCCGTGGAGTGCTGCGCATCGCTGCCCGGATGGTCCGAGTGCGTTGTGCGGCTGTTGTCGACGGCGAAGGCGTCGTAGCCGTTGTCGAGCTGCACGTGTAGGGCGCTGACCTCAAGTGCGAGCACGTCGGAGGGCTGGTAGTGCCACCGGCCGCGCAGGGTGAGTTCATCGCGGCCGTTGGTGTCGTGCCGGTGCAGGTAGTCGTTGTAGTAGTAGCCGTCGCTGCTCTCGCGTTGGGCCGCGAGCCGGAACGTTGAATCCAGTGCGGCAATGGGGCCGGTCACGACGCCGCCGAGGCTGTGTGTGCCGTAAGTGCCGGTACTGGCCTCGAGGTGTCCGCCGAACTGCTCTTGCGGCGCTGCGCTGGTGACGTAGATCAGGCCCGCCAGCGCGTTGGCGCCGTAGCGCGTCCCCTGTGGGCCGCGCAGCACCTCCACTTGCGCGACGTCGAATAGCGTGGCCGCGCCGCCCAGACCGCTGAAGTCGATGTCGTCGATCAGCAATCCGACCGAGGGGTTGGGCGCGCCCTCGTACTGCTCGAGTTCGCCTATGCCGCGCAGCTGGAAGTAGCGCGGTCGGTTGCTGTCGCCGGACCAGTTGAGGTTTGGGATCAGTGCGAGCGTCTCTTCCAGGTGCTGCTGTCCGGCATCGTGCAGCGTGCCGCGGTCGAGCACAGTCACGCTGCCTGCGACGTGCTGCTCCGGCATGGGCCGGAGTGTGGCGGTCACGACGACCTCAGCGAGTTCGCCGGCGGCTGTGGCGGCGATGCAGTCGCTGCCCGTCGCAACGGTTGCGAGCGTGGCCAGAATGAGTGGCACGGGGCGGAACCAGAGGTTCCGCATGCAAAAGAGGGCGGACATTGCGCTCCCTACGCCGGTACTAACCGGATCAGGTTCAACGGGTTTGCGGGACCATCCCGCATCTCAGGCCCACAGAGGGCCACCCCAGCAAGGAGGCGGAGGATACACGTGATCCTGACCCGTGCCAAAGTGCTGCCACGGCAGGGCGCGAAAAGGCCGTCAGAGGCCGAACTCGCCGACTCAGTTTGGAGCGTCCTGGAACTGGGGCTATGGATTCACCCCTCGCAGCCCATGCGCGTCTTGCCATGCTCGCGTTGCCGCAGCCACTGGCGCCGAATCAATCGGCGTTGTCACCGGGTTGGAATAGTTCGCCGCATCAAGGACGCTGCGCGCCGTTTAGCGCACCGGCAGTTCCCGCGACTTCTGTACCGTTCGCAGCGCGAAGCTGGAGTGCACGCGGGAGACATGCGGCAGGCTGGTCAGGTGGCGGCTGTGTACGCGCTCGAAGTCCGCCGTGTCGGCGACGACCACCCGCAGCAGGTAGTCGTAGTCGCCCGACATCAGGTAGCACTCCATGATTTCGGGCACCTTGCGCACGGCCTGCTCGAAGGCAGCAAGGTCCGCTCGCTCCTGCCGCTCGAGCGTGATCGACACGAACACGTTAACGCCGAGCCCGGCCTTTTGCTCGCTGAGCACGGCTGCGTAGCCTTCGATCAGGCCCGAAGCCTCCAGTGCGCGTACCCGCCGCAGGCAGGCGGACTCCGACAGGCTGGCCCGGGCGGCCAGCTCGCTGTTGGTGATCCGTCCTTCGCGCTGCAGGGCCTGCAGGATCGTGCGGTCGTAGCGATCGAGGGTCATTGGCAGATTCTTGCGTGAATATTGAATTTTGTAAAGAAACCTTGCGCATTTAACCTAAATGCTGCGCTGCGTTTGCAAGAGCCTGCCAGATCGCGATGGTTACAGTGATCACAGTTTTCACCGCAGGAGAGTTGTGATGCGTATCGGCGTTCCCAAAGAGATCAAGATTCATGAATACCGCGTTGGGCTGACGCCGGCGGGTGTCCGTGAGCTGGTGGCGGCCGGCCACCAGGTATCGGTTGAGACGAACGCCGGCGCCGGTATCGGCGTGGACGATGCGGAGTACCAGGCCGCTGGCGCGCGAATTCTCGCGACCGCCAAGGAAGTCTTCGATTCGGCCGAGCTGATCGTGAAGGTGAAGGAGCCGCAGACCGTTGAGTGCCAGATGCTGCACGCCGGTCAGGTCTTGTTCACCTACCTGCACCTGGCGGCCGACAAGGCGCAGACAGAGGCGCTGCTCGCCTCCGGTGCCACCGCGATTGCTTATGAAACCGTCACCTGGCCCGATGGCAGCCTGCCGCTGCTGACGCCAATGAGCGAAGTGGCGGGCCGCATGTCAGTGCAGGTCGGTGCGACCGCACTGCAGAAGGCCAACGGCGGCCTCGGCGTGCTGCTCGGCGGCGTGCCGGGCGTGGCGCCGGCCAAGGTCGTGATCCTTGGCGGTGGCGTGTCCGGTACGCACGCGGCGGAGATGGCGACTGGCATGCGTGCCGACGTTACCGTCGTCGACCGTTCGACCAAGCGTCTGCGGGAGCTGTCGACCCAGTTCGGCGGTTCGCTGAAGACGGTCTACTCGACGGCTGATGCGATCGAGAAGCTCGTGCTTGATGCTGACCTCGTGATTGGTGCCGTGCTGGTGGCGGGTGCCGCGGCTCCGAAGCTGGTGACCCACGACATGGTCAAGCGCATGAAGCCCGGTGCCGTGATGGTCGACATCGCGATCGACCAGGGTGGCTGCTTCGAGACCAGTCGTCCGACGACTCACTCGACGCCGACGTACACGCTCGATGGTGTCGTGCACTACTGCGTCACCAACATGCCGGGCGCCGTGCCGCGCACCTCGACCTTTGCCCTGACCAACGCGACGTTGCCGTACGTGCGGGCGATCGCGGACCTGGGCTGGGAAAAGGCGCTTGCGCGTGATCCGGGCTTTGCCAAGGGCCTGAACATCCACGCCGGCAAGCTGACCTTCGAAGCGGTCGCTCGCGACCTGGGCCTGCCGTACAGCGCCCACACTTTCAGCCGCGGCTGATCGACCCGTAAGGGGGCCGCCGCAGGGCGGCCCCTGTAACGGGGTCCGTTACGGTGATCCACAGACTCAACGCCAATTTCGGTGTTTACGGATAGGCCTCGCCAGCGGCTGCGCGCCTCATCGGTCCCGTAAGCACGGGCGCACGTACCCTCACCACGCGCCCGGCGGGGGGTCGGAATGGAGACGTTCTACGACGTACTGCGCCGCCAGGGCATTAGCCGGCGCAGCTTCCTTAAGTTCTGCAGCCTGACAGCGACCTCGCTGGGGCTCGGATCCTACTTTGCGCCGCAGATAGCGCATGCGCTGGAGACCAAGCCGCGCACGCCCGTCCTGTGGCTGCACGGCCTGGAGTGCACCTGCTGTTCGGAGTCCTTCATCCGTTCGGCACATCCCCTCGCCAAGGATGTCGTGCTGTCGATGCTGTCGCTCGACTACGACGACACATTGATGGCGTCCGCGGGCCTGCAGGCTCAGGCGTGCCTCGATGAGGTCATCGCCAAGTACAAGGGCAACTACATCCTCGCCGTCGAGGGCAACCCGCCGCTCAACGAGGACGGGATGTACTGCATCACGGGCGGCAAGCCGTTCGTCGAGGAGCTCAAGCGAGTCGCCAAGGACGCCAAGGCCGTCATCGCCTGGGGCGCGTGCGCTTCCTGGGGTTGTGTGCAGGCGGCAAAGCCCAACCCGACCAACGCGGTGCCGATCGACAAGGTCATCTTTGACAAGCCGATCATCAAGGTGCCTGGCTGCCCGCCGATCGCCGAGGTGATGACCGCGGTCGTCACCTACATGCTGACCTTTGATCGGTTGCCGGAACTCGACCGCCAGGGGCGGCCAAAGATGTTCTACGGCCAGAGAATTCACGACAAGTGCTACCGCCGCCCGCATTTTGACGCTGGCCAGTTCGTCGAGAGCTGGGACGACGAGGGCGCGCGCAAGGGCCACTGCCTCTACAAGATGGGCTGCAAGGGGCCGACGACCTACAACGCTTGCTCGACCACGCGCTGGAACGAGGGCGTGTCATTCCCGATCGGATCGGGTCACGGCTGCATTGGCTGCTCCGAAGACGGTTTCTGGGACAAGGGCTCGTTCTACGATCGGGTCACGGGCATCAAGCAGTTCGGAATCGAAGCCAACGCTGACAAGGTCGGCGGGACGCTCGCGGCGGTTACCGCCGCCGGTGTTGCAGTGCATGCGGGCATTACGGCGCTCAAGCGCGCCAAGCTCGACCACGGCAAAGGTTTCGGCAAAGACGGCTCGGGCGAGTGAGGGAGCACGGTCATGACAGTTTATGAAACCCAGGGCTTCAAGCTCGACGACTCCGGCAAGCGGGTCGTCGTCGATCCGGTCACGCGCATCGAGGGCCACCTGCGTGTCGAGGTAAATCTCGACAAGGACAACGTGATCCGAAATGCCGTCTCCACCGGTACGATGTGGCGCGGACTTGAGGTCATTCTCAAGGGCCGCGACCCACGCGACGCGTGGGCGTTCACCGAGCGGATCTGCGGTGTCTGCACCGGCACCCACGCGCTGACGTCGGTGCGCGCAGTCGAGGACGCCCTCGGGATCACCATTCCCGAGAACGCCAACACGATCCGCAACATCATGCAGTTGGCGCTATATACGCACGATCACCTCGTGCACTTCTACCACCTGCACGCATTGGACTGGGTTGACGTCGTATCTGCGCTTAAGGCGGATCCAAAGGCGACCGCCGAGCTGGCGCAGAAGATTTCTTCCTGGCCGATGGCATCGGTCGGCTACTACCGTGACCTGCAGAACAGAATCAAGAAGTTCGTCGAGTCCGGTCAGCTCGGGCCGTTCATGAACGGCTACTGGGGCAACCCCGCCTATAAGTTGCCGCCGGAAGCAAACCTCATGGCGGTGGGCCATTACCTGCAGGCGCTCGATTTCCAGAAGGAAATCGTCAAGATCCACACGATCTTCGGCGGCAAGAACCCGCATCCGAACTGGCTGGTTGGCGGCATGCCGTGCGCGATCAACGTTCATGACACTGGCGCCGTCGGTGCCATCAACATGGAACGGTTGAACATGGTCTCGTCGATCATCGACCAGGCCATCGACTTCATCGACAACGTCTATATCCCGGACCTGCTGGCAATCGCCGGCTTTTATAAGGGTTGGCTATACGGCGGTGGTCTTTCCAGCCAGAACGTCATGTCTTATGGCGACATTCCGGAGCACGCCAACGATTACAGCGCCAAGAATCTGCTGATGCCGCGCGGCGCGATCATTAACGGCGACCTGTCGAAGATTCACGAGATCGACCTGAAGGACCCGGAGCAGATTCAGGAGAGCGTTGATCACTCCTGGTATACCTATCCGGAAGGCACCCAGGCACTGCATCCGTTCGATGGCATCACCTCGCCGAAGTTCGAGCTGGGGCCAAAGTCGAAAGGGACCAAGACCAACATCGAGGCTATCGACGAGGGCGCGAAGTACTCGTGGATCAAGGCGCCGCGCTGGCGTGGAAACGCGATGGAAGTGGGTCCGCTGGCCCGCTACATCATTGGCTACGCCCAGAACAACCCGGAGTTCAAGGAGCCGATCGAGAAGGTTCTCAAGACCCTCGATGTTCCAGTGACCGCACTGTTCTCGACGCTCGGGCGAACCGCTGCCCGCGGCCTGGAGTGCAGCTGGACCGCGCACAAACTCAAGTACTTCCAGGAGAAGTTGATCGCCAACATCAAGGCCGGTGACAGCAACACGGCCAATACGACCAAGTGGGATCCATCCACCTGGCCGAAAGAGGCGCGTGGCGTCGGCTTTACCGAAGCACCGCGTGGGGCGCTGGGCCATTGGATCGTCATCAAGGAAGGCAAGATCGACAACTATCAGGCGGTCGTGCCGACCACGTGGAACGGAAGTCCGCGCGACTCCAAGGGTCAGATAGGGGCGTTCGAGGCGGCGCTGCTGAATACGCCGGTTGCGAAGGCTGACCAGCCACTGGAAATCCTGCGAACCTTGCACTCGTTCGATCCGTGTCTTGCCTGTTCGACGCACGTGATGGCGCCGGATGGTGCAGAGATGACCCGGGTCAAGGTGCGCTAGGCCGCGACTGAAAGGAGACGCTCATGTTGCTCCACAACTCAGTCGACACGGATCCTCGCAACAAGGACCTGAAGTCGATCTACATCTACGAGGCACCGGTGCGGCTCTGGCACTGGGTGATGGTAATAGCGGTCACCGTTCTGATCGTTACGGGACTGCTGATTTCATACCCTCCGCCGTCCGTTAGTGGCGAGGCTTCCGAGCACTTTCTGTTCGGCTATATCCGCTTCGCGCACTTTGCCTCAGGTTACACGCTCGCAGTTTCCTGGCTGCTGCGGATCTACTGGGCGTTTGTTGGAAACGACTACGCCCGTCAGCTGTTCCTGGTGCCGATCTTCAACAAGATCTGGTGGCAGGAGTTCATGTACGACGTAAAATCGTACGCGTTCATGCACGTGCGGGAGATCAAGTACAGCGGCCACAACCCGATGGCGCAGGCGGCCATGGCGTTCATGCTCGTGCCGGTATCCTTCTTCATGATGATAACGGGCTTTGCGCTGTATTCGGAAGGTGCGGGCAAGGGCACGTGGTCGGATATGCTGTTCGGTTGGGTGATTCCGCTGTTCGGGCAGAGCCAGAATGTGCACACCTGGCATCACCTTGGCATGTGGCTGATGGTCACGTTTTTCATCGTCCATCTGTACATGGTCCTGCGTCAGGACGTGACGACTCGTGAGAGTATCGTCAGCACGATGGTGAGTGGCTATAGGACGTTTAAGGATTAATAGCGTGGTAGCGGTTGCAAGAAGCGAGGTCTCGGGGCCGCGTCCTGCGCTGCGCGGGCGGCGACCCCAGCATCCGGGTCAGTTCCTGGATTCCCGCTTCCTGCAGCCACTCAGCCTGTCGCAGGAAGGCCTCGCCAAGGCACTCGGCGTTTCCAGGCGACGGGTGAACGAAATCGTGAATGGGCGTCGCGGGCTGACGCCGGACACCGCACTGCGACTTGCCAGGTACTTCGGTACAGGACCGGAGTTGTGGCTGCACCTGCAGGCGGCATGGGATCTGCACCGGGCCCGGCTCGAATACGACGCCAGATCCTGACTCTTGCGGCCGTTGCGGCTCGCTGCAGCGACGCTGCGCGACTTCCCAAGTATTCTGCGGTACCTCCGTATAGGTGAGGCGTAACGGCGGCCGTTACAGTTCCTCCCTGAGACGGAGGGTGTGCCATGGACGAGGCGCTGGTGCTTGGAATCGGCAACGTGCTTTGGGCCGATGAGGGCTTCGGGGTTCGCTGTGTCGAAGCCTTTCATGCACAGTGGGAACTGCCGGTGGGGAGCACTTCGCTCGACGGCGGCACGCAGGGCCTGTACCTGCTGCCCTACCTGCAGGCCGCTCGCCGCTTGATCATCTTCGACGCGATTGATTTCGCGCTCCTGCCCGGTACGCTCAAGGTAATGCACGGCGATGCAGTGCCGCGCTATCTCGGGGTGCGCAAGACGAGCCTGCACCAGACGGGCTTCCAAGAGGTGCTTGCCCTCGCCGCGCTGACCGGCACCTTGCCCGATCCGATCGTGCTGATCGGCGTGCAGCCTTACGAATTGGAGGATTACGGCGGCAGCCTTCGGCCGGGTATGCGTGCCCGTATTCCCGAGGCCATCGAGATCGCTGTCGGCTTGCTGCGGGAGTGGGGCCTCGCGCCGCAGCAGCGGGCCGTGCCGCTGGGCGAGGATTCGCCGCTAAGTCTTGCTCGTTACGAGACGGAGCGTCCGTCGGCCGATAGCGCCTGTCGCATTGGTGACGCCCGCTTCCTGCCGCGAGCCGAGTGACCGCATGTGCCTTGGTATTCCTATGCAGGTGATCTCGGTGTCCGAAACGATGGCGCTGTGCCGTGGTCCGGACGGCGAGACCCTCATAGACATTCTGTTGGTGACTCCAGTACTGCCGGGCGACTGGCTGCTGACCTTTCTGGGAGCGGCACGGGGTCATCTGGACGCTGACGACGCAGGTCGCATTTCGCAGGCGCTCGGCGCGCTAGCTGCGATCGAGCGTGGAGAGCCGTTTGATGTGGCCACGTTCTTTCCCGATCTGGTCGATCGTGAGCCCCAGCTTCCTGAATTTCTCCGAGGTAAGTCATGACATACGCTGAACAACGGGCCGCTGCGTTCGCTGAACTGCTATTGCGCCTGGCGCGCGACGCCGGCGTTCCAACGGTGACGGCGGACCAGCTTGATGTCATCGCGGCCGCGCCGGGTGTGCTGGCGCTGCTTTATACCGGCGAGCCGGGACGGTCTCCTGAAAGCTGGGACGTCTGCGTCGTGCTGCCAGAGCTGCTGACGATCTTCCCTGCAATGCGCGCCGCGATCCTGGATCCGACCCAGAGCGCTGCCGCCGCCACGCGCTATGGCATCGACAAGTTGCCGGCGCTGGTAGTGCTGCGCGACGGTGAGTACATCGGTGTCATCGAAGGAATGCGGGATTGGGACGTGTACGTGGTCGCGATGCGCCTGCTTTGTGACGCTCCCAGCCAGACACCGCCAGTTGCCGGTCGCTATCCCGCCCACAGTCCTGCCGCGAGGTCTGCATGAAAGCGTTCCCCATTCCGGTCGTCAATATTGGCCCCGGGTCACAGCCTCTGGACGACGAACTCGACTTCGTGCGCATGCCCGAGATGCTCGCGACGTTTCATATGCCGGCACGCCCCGTGGATGTCAGTCCGGCGGCACTTGCCGAGGCCCGGGCGTTTTTGGAGGACTTGCATTCCACAGCGGCCGCACACGAATTCGGCGGCAGCGTGCAGTTGACCCGCGACGTGCTCACGCTCAGCCCCGCCGCGATCGCACTGGTCAACGAGACCCTCGGCGAGGGCGAGGTCGGTGCGATCATCGATGAGCCAGCGGTGCGCCTACAGGAAACCGCGTTTCCTGGCTTCTGGCGCATTCGCAATTTCGACGAATCCGGTGAGATGGTGGGGGACGTGGTTGAGGTCGCGCCCGTCCCGGCCGTGATCCGCGAGGCGGCGCTGCTGGGTTCCCGTTGCAGGATGCCGAAGCGGGTTCCTCCCGCCGGCGTCATGAACGCGCCGGCGCTACTGACCGAGCTCGTTGCCGCCAGCGCGCGGGGTGACGGGGCGCCGACCCACGTCGTGAACCTGACCTTGTTGCCGGTCACCAGTGAAGACATTGCCTGGCTGGTAGGAGCGTTGGAGATCGGTCCGGTGACGCTGCTGTCGCGTGGCTACGGCAACTGTCGCATCACCAGCACGCGCTTGCGAGATACCTGGTGGGTGCAGTATTTCAACAGCATGAATAGCCTGATCCTGAACACCATCGAGGTCACTGCGGTGCCGGAGGTCGCGCTGGCGGCACCGGAGGATTTCGCCGACTCGCTCTCGCGTCTGGGCGAGTGGCTGGAAACGCTCGAGTAGCGCGATGAGTTCCGTGGACCTCACTACCGGCGAGCCGTCGACCTCAGGGGTCTGCTACGAATGCGGTGTTTGCTGGACGGTCTACGATCCCAGCAAGGGTGACGATTTCGCTCAGGTCTCCTATGGGACTGCGTTCGAGCAATTGCCGTCCAACTGGACGTGTCCTCATTGCGATGCGCCCAAGACGCGGTTCCTGCGGGTGCCTGCGTGAGCGCACAGCCCAGCGTGGGCGCGAGCGCTGCGCCGCGGTCGGCCGACGAGTTACGGCTGGAACGCACCTTTGAGGGGATTTTGGCTACCCGCATGGCGGGGCTCGAGTTTCTCAATCCCCGACTACGGGTTGCAGCGTTGGGATTTCGGGACTGGCGCGGCCTGCGCCTGGGTGCGCTCGTGACGCCGTGGTGCATCAACCTGATGCTGATGGATGGCGCTGCTGAGGCACTGCCGCCGGTGCGTCAGGGAGATGCCCATCCCTGGGCGTTCCCGTCCGGCGTATATGGATTCATGGCGCACACCGAGGCTGATGTCGGTACCTATCACCAGTGCTCGCTGTTTTCGCCCGTCACCGAATTCGCGTCGCAGGAAGATGCGGAGCAGGCAGCTCACGCAGCGCTGGAAGCCTTGCTGCAGGCCCCGCAGCCCGCACCGGTTGCAGGCCCCGCGCGGCTGTCGCGGCGCGGACTGCTGACGGGGGGGTAGCGATGGCGAGCATCGATATCGTCGTCGAATGTTCGCGCGGCTGCATCGAGACGGTGCGCATCGATGCGCGAACGCCGAACCCCGCCCGAGTGCTGGTTGGCCTGAGTCCGGCGGCCGTCGCTGGCGTGCTCGGCCGCCTCTATGCGGTCTGCGGTGCCGCGCAGCGTGCCTGCGCGGAGCTCACCCTCGCCGCTGCTGGCGGCGTTTCGCTTGCACACGACCGGCACGGACGGCTCGCCGCTGCGGTTGCCGCGGAGGCAGTGCAGGAGCACCTGTGGCGTCTGTGGCTCGACTGGCCGGCCCTGCTCGGTGCCATGCCTGCGCGCGATGCGTTCACGCGCTGGTACGGCGGGATCCAGTCAGGTGCGCCCGACTGGCCGTCGCAGTTGTTGACGACGCTCGAGGCAGACTGGCTGGGTATGCCGGCGGCGGCGCTCGCGCAGTTCGATGAGCTGGCCGCGTTTGATCGTTGGCACGCCTCGGCGGCCACGCCAGTGGCCCGTTTGTTCGGACTGCTGCGAGCGGAACGGGCCGCCACTCCACGGGTCGGGTTGCAGGCGCGGCCAGCCGGAACACTCGACTCGCCGCTCGAGACTGCCAGCGAGCATCGCTGGATAGCTTCACTGCAGGACGCGGGGCGCGCGCTCGAGGCGCTGCTGGCCGCGCGCGTGGTGTCGCTGCTGGAACTGTTACTCGGGTTGTGCAGCGATTCTCTGAACATGATCGACATGGCAGCTGCTAGCCCTGCACCGGGCCGCGGCCTGGGTTCCGTTGCCACTGCCCGCGGCTGGCTCGAACACGATGCGACCCTGGCTGACGGAGTAGTCAGCGCCTACCTGATTCACACCCCGACGGAGCGCCACTTCGCCGCCGACGGCCCGTTTGTCGCCTACCTGCGCGGCCTGCCGGTGGAGGGCGCCCGCGAGGCGGCCCGCGCCGCCTCGCTCTGGGCGCTGGCGTTCGATCCGTGTGTCTCGCATGCGGTGGCAGTCGTAGGCGGGCCTGATGCATGAGATGTCGCTGATGGAGAGCGTCCGCGAGATCGTGGAGCAGACCGCGAGCCAGCATGGCGCCCGCCGCGTCACTGCGGTGCGCTTGCAGATTGGTGCGCTGGCCACCGTCGAGCCTGAGGCGCTGCGATTCTGCTTCGACGTTGTGATGCAGGATGGTGTCGCCGCTGGCGCGCGCCTGGAAATAGAGACCGTTCCGGGCAGCGGCTGGTGCTGGGACTGCGGTGAGGCAGTCGCCATCGCTGAAGGTGGTGCTGGCTGCCCAGGCTGCGGGGGCTATCGGCTGGAGGTGACCGGCGGTGGCGACATGCGAGTCAAAGACATCGACCTAGGACCGGAACAGGAGAGTTCGACATGTGCGTGACCTGCGGCTGCTCGGCGACCTCTGATGCCCATGGCCCTGGCCATGATCACGACGCGCATGATCATTCGCACGCCGCGGATGCGGTCCTGCCTGGCGCGCGTGGCTTTGGTGTGCTGCGCCCCACGACGACCCGCACCGTTAGCGTCGAGCAGGATCTGCTCGCAAAGAACGATCGTTATGCCGCGACCAACCGCCATCGCTTCGAGGCCGCCGGTGTACTTGCGCTGAATCTGGTCTCGAGCCCCGGCTCGGGCAAGACGACGCTGCTGGTCGAGACGCTCAAGGCACTCGCCGGCCTCTGTCCGGCGGCGGTCGTGGAAGGCGATCAGCAGACGAGTCTCGACGCTGATCGCATCGCGGCCACTGGCGCGCCGGTAGTGCAGCTCAATACCGGCAAGGGCTGTCACCTCGATGCGCACCAGGTCGGTCATGCGGCGGAGTCGTTGCCGCTACAGCGTGGCGGGATTCTGTTTATCGAAAACGTCGGCAACCTTGTCTGCCCTGCCGCCTTCGATCTGGGCGAGGCGCACAAGGTCGTCGTGCTGTCTGTCACGGAGGGGGACGACAAGCCGCTCAAGTATCCAGACATGTTCCGCGCGGCCGACCTGTGTCTGATCACCAAGTCCGACTTGCTGCCGTACGTGCCATTCGATGTTGCTCGTGCAACGGCGAACGCGATGCGCATAAACCCAGCGCTGGAGTGTCTGACGCTATCGGTGATGTCTGGCGCAGGTTTCGATGCGTGGCTTGCGTGGCTACGGCGGGAAGTCGCCGTGCGCGCCCGGATGTCGGGTCCGCTGGCTGTGACTGATGCCGGAGCGCGTGCGTGATCGACGCCGCGGCGCGTTGCTCCAAGCTGTCCGCGCGGAGCCTCGAGCGGCAACGCATCCGCGTGCGTGGCGTTGTTCAGGGCGTCGGCTTCCGGCCCTTTGTCTATAGAGCCGCAACCGAGCTGCAACTCGCCGGCACTGTCTGCAACGACGGCGCCGGCGTCTGGATTGACGTGCAGGGTGCGCCAGCGGCGCTCGCAGCGCTGCGCGCGCGACTTCGTACCGCGCCTCCGCCACGCGCCCGCGTCGATGCGATCGATGTGGAGGATTGCGCGCCGGATCCGGGCAGGGACGGCTTTTCCGTCATCGAAAGTCTCGCAACCGGCACCGACACCGCGATTGGACACGATACCGGCGTGTGTCCTGCTTGCCTTGCGGAGATGTTCGATGCGGGTGATAGGCGCTATCGTTACGCGTTGATCAACTGCACCGACTGCGGGCCGCGCTACACGGTCACTGAGGCGCTGCCCTACGATCGGGCGCGGACCAGCCTTGCGCCATTCCCGTTGTGTGCTCGCTGTGACGCTGAGTATCGAGCGCCTGGTGAACGGCGCTTCCACGCGGAGGCGACCGCCTGTGCGGTTTGCGGGCCATCGCTGCGGTTAGTGGGTGGCGATCCGGCCGAGGATCCGATCGCCGGAGCGCTGCGCTGCCTGCAGTCGGGCGGCATTGTCGCGATCAAGGGACTAGGTGGTTGGCACCTCGCTTGCGTCGCGACTGACGCGGCGGCGGTCGCGCGCCTGCGATCCCGCAAGCACCGCGAGGAGCAACCCTTTGCGGTGATGGCAGCGAACGTCGCCTCGCTGGCGGACTTGGTACGTCTGTGCGATGCGGAACGCGCGCTGCTGGAATCAGTAGAGCGGCCGATTGTGCTGGTGCCTCGCGCCCCGAGCGCAGGCGCCGCTCTGGCGGGTATCGCGGACGGCGTCGGCAGACTCGGTGTGATGCTGCCGTACACGCCCATCCACCACCTGCTTTTTCATGAAGCGCTCGGCCGACCGGCCGGCACTGGCTGGCTTGCCGAGGCGCAGCCGTTACTGTTGGTGATGACCAGCGCGAATCTGCACGACGAGCCGCTGGTTATCGACGACGATGAGGCGTTGCAGGCCCTGACCGGTATCGCAGACGCGTGGCTGCTGCACGACCGTCGGATCGTTACCCGTTGCGATGACTCGGTGATGCGCGTGCGCGAGGGTCAGCCGCGGTTCGTGCGTCGTGCGCGCGGCGCAGCGCCGCGGGCGATCGGACTGGCGTCGCGCGGTCCGCAGGTGCTTGGCCTCGGCGGTCACTACAAGGCGACTGCGTGCGTCACCCGCGGCGATCAGGCGTTCCTCAGTCCGCACGTTGGCGACCTGGATCTGGCGCCGACGCGGCGCGCCTTCGATGCTGCCGTCGCACACCTGCTGTCCCTAACCGGCGTACGGCCAGTGGCCGTCGCGCACGACCTGCACCCGGATTTTCACAGCACACGCCTTGCTGCTCGCCTCGCAGCGGAGTGGTCCGTGCCGCTCATCCCCGTGCAGCACCATCATGCCCACGTCGCTGCAGTGCTGGCCGAGCACGGCGTAGAGGGGCCGGTTCTAGGCCTCGCATTGGATGGCGTTGGCTACGGAACGGACCGCGGCGCTTGGGGCGGGGAGCTGCTGCGTGTCGATGGCGCCCGCATGCAGCGCCTAGGGCACCTGCGGACGCTGCCGCTGGTTGGCGGGGATCGCGCCGCGCGCGAGCCGTGGCGGGTCGCTGCGGCGGTGCTTGTCGCGCTCGGGCGGGCCGATGAAATCTCAACCCGATTCGCGTCCCAACCTGCCGCGACGGCGGTCGCAAGGCTACTCGCCCACGGCCGAGCGCCGTCGACCTCCAGTCTGGGTCGCTGGTTCGACGCCGCCGCAGCGCTGGTCGGCCTGCGCGAGGTCACCAGCTTCGAGGGTCAGGCGGCGATGTTGCTTGAGGGTGCCGCCGCGGCGGCCGGCGTAGCAGAGCCCGCGGCTGCGGCGCGGCTCGGCGCCGACGGTGTGCTCGATTTGCTGCCGCTGCTGGAGCCGCTGCTGCGGTCTGCCGATCGTGGGCGCCTGGCGGCGGAGTTTCATGCCGGTGTCGCGCGTGGGCTTGCCGAGTGGGTGTCCGTGGCTGCGATCCAAAGCGGTCTGGATCGGGTCGCCTGCGGTGGTGGTTGCCTGCAGAACGACGTGCTTGCCTGCGCGTTGCGCCGTGAACTCGCCGCGCGTGGGATCTGGATGTTGGAGTCTGCGGCGGCGCCGCCGAACGACGGGGCCATCAGCCTCGGTCAGTGCTGGATCGCGCAACGCGCGCAGGGGGAATGAGATGTGTCTTGCAGTTCCAGCCCGCATCGTCAGTCTTGAGGCCGATGATCAGGCGGTGATCGATGCCGGCGGCATCCGCAAGCGGGTTTCCATTGCTCTGGTCGAGGGCGTGGTTCCTGGCGACTATGTGATCGTACACGTTGGCTACGCGCTGGCACGGCTCGATCCTGACGCCGCGGCCGAGACGCTGGCCGCGATGGCCGCTGCCGGCCTCGAGCCAGGAGAGCTGGTATGAAGTACGTCGACGAGTTCCGTGATCGTGAGCTCGGACGCGGACTTGCCGCCGCGATCGCGCGCGAGGCGGTTCCCGGCCGTCGCTACCAGTTCATGGAGTTCTGCGGCGGCCACACCCACGCCATCTCCCGTTACGGGGTTGCGGACCTGCTGCCTGCGAACGTGCGCATGATCCACGGGCCGGGTTGTCCGGTGTGCGTGCTGCCGATCGGGAGAATTGATCTTGCGATCGGGCTGGCGCTAGAGCGGAACGTGATCTTGTGCAGTTATGGCGACACAATGCGTGTGCCTGCCTCCAACGGCCGTTCGCTGCTGCGCGCCAAGGCCGAGGGCGGTGATATCCGCATGGTGTACTCAGCTGCAGATGCGCTACGGATCGCACGTGAGAACCCAGCCCGCGAGGTGGTTTTCCTCGCGATCGGCTTTGAAACAACAACGCCGCCTACGGCGCTGGTGATCCGTGAGGCGCAAGCCACGGGCGTCGGCAACTTCAGCGTGCTGAGCAATCATGTGCTGACGCCAGCGGCGATCGTCAATATCCTGCAGTCACCCGAGGTGCGCACGTTGGGCACCGTGCCGTTGGACGGCTTTGTCGGGCCTGCGCACGTCAGCAGCATCATTGGCACACGGCCGTACGAGTTCTTTGCGGAGGAATTCCGCAAGCCCGTGGTGATCGCGGGATTCGAGCCGCTGGATGTCATGCAGGCGATACTGATGCTGGTACGGCAGGTCAACGAGGGTCGCGCTGAGGTCGAGAACCAGTTTCATCGGGTTGTTGATCGCGCCGGCAACCAGAAGGCGCAGGCGCTGGTGGCAGAGGTCTTTGAGTTACGCCGTGAGTTCGAATGGCGCGGATTAGGAACCGTGCCGTACAGCGCGCTTGCCATTCGCGCTACCTTCGCTGCCCACGACGCCGAGCGCCGATTTGAGCTGCAGTACCAGCCGGTTCCGGATAACAAGGCCTGTGACTGCGGCGCGATCCTGCGCGGCCTGAAGCGTCCGACCGACTGCCGGCTGTTCGGTGGTGCCTGCACGCCGGAGACGCCCATGGGTTCGTGCATGGTTTCGTCCGAGGGAGCGTGCGCTGCGCATTATTCCTACGGCCGCTTCCGCGACCGTCCGCAGGCGCCGCTTGCCGCGGAGATGGCATGAGCGGCGAGCCCCGGCCGTTGTATCAGCGGCCGCTAGATTTCAAGCGCGGACGCGTGGAGCTGGCGCACGGCGCGGGTGGCCGCGCAACGGCGCAGTTGGTGGAGGAGCTGTTTCTGGCGGCGTTCGACAACCCGTGGCTGCGTACCCAGAACGATGCCGCGGCGATGCCGCGGCCGGCCGGGCGGCTGGTGATGGCGACCGACAGCCACGTCGTCTCGCCGCTTTTCTTTCCGGGCGGCGACATTGGCTCGCTGTCAGTGCACGGCACCATCAATGACGTCGCCATGGCCGGTGGGCGGCCGCTGTATCTTGCGGCGGGATTCATACTGGAAGAGGGCTTCCCTCTGGCGGAGCTGCGCCGCATCGTCCTGTCGATGGCGGCGGCGGCCAAGGCGGCGGGAGTGCCGATTGTCACCGGCGACACCAAGGTCGTCGAGCAGGGCAAGGGGGACGGGGTCTACATCACGACCACGGGTGTCGGCGTCGTGCCCGACGGCATCGTGCTCGATGGTTCGGCGGCGCGCGAGGGCGACGCGATCTTCGTTTCCGGCAGCATAGGCGACCATGGCGTCGCGATCATGTCCAAGCGCGAGAACCTCGAGTTCGACACCGAGATCCTCTCTGACAGCGCCGCTCTGCACGGGCTCGTCGAGACGCTGCTGTCGGCCTGTCCGCGGATCAGGGTGCTGCGCGATCCCACGCGCGGCGGCCTCGCAACGACGCTGAACGAGATCGCGCGCCAGTCAGGCGTGGGCATGATGCTTGAGGAGAGCGCCATCCCGTTAAAGCCGGCAGTGGCGGCGGCGTGCGAGCTGCTCGGGCTGGATCCGCTGTATGTCGCCAATGAGGGCAAGCTGATTGCTATCGTGCCCGCGGAGGATGCGGCGCTGCTGCACGCGACGCTATTGGCTCATCCGCAGGGGCGGGATGCCGCCCTGATAGGCCGGGTGACACGCGATCCAGATCACTTCGTGCAGATGACGACCACGCTCGGCGGCCGCAGGGTCGTCGACTGGCTCACGGGCGACCAGCTGCCACGGATCTGTTGAACGGCGCATGCGCATACTGCTGCTCGCACACGCATTCAATAGCCTGACTCAGCAGCTGTGGTGCGCGCTTGGCGAGCGCGGTCATGAGCTGAGCTTTGAGCTGGACATCAGCGACGAGGTCACGCGCGAAGCGGTGGCGCTGCACGCGCCGGCGCTCGTCATAGCGTCTTTCCTCAAGCGCGCGATCCCAGAGGACATCTGGCGCCGGCTGCCGTGTCTGATTGTGCATCCTGGCGTGCCGGGCGACCGCGGGCCGGCCGCTCTGGACTGGGCGATCCTCGAGCAGCAGCAAGAGTGGGGCGTGACGGTGCTGCAGGCCGACGCGGAGTGGGACGCGGGGCCCATCTGGGCCAGTGCTTCATTCGCGATGCGTCCAGCGAGCAAGGCGAGCCTGTATCGCGGTGAAGTCGCGGACGGCGCGGTAGACGCCGTGCTTGCCGCGCTGGAGCGGTATGAGGCCGGGGTGGGGCCGCTCGCGGCAGACGCCCTGGCCTTGCTGCCGCGAGGCCGCTGGCATCCCCCGCTCACACAGGCCGCTCGAGCCATCGACTGGACGACCTGCAGGACGGCCGAGGTGCTGCGGCGATTGCGGGCTGCCGACTCGGCCCCGGGTCTGCTCGATGCGATCGCAGGTGTACCTGCCTACCTGTACGACGCGCATCCAGGTCCGCCGGTGGCGACCGCGCAGCCCGGCCAATGGCTCTATCGCGAGGCTCATGCGCTGTTGCGCGCGACCGTTGATGGCAGCGTGTGGATCGGTCACGCCCGTGGCGCGACACCCGAGCAGTTCAAGCTGCCGGCGCTGATGGCCTGCCCGGCGGCGCGGGCGTTGCCACAGCTGCCTGCGGAGGCTGATGAGCTGCGCAACAGTGCCCCGCGGCCGATTACGTATCGCGAGTCCGGGGCGGTGGGGTTTCTGCGCTTTGATTTCTACAATGGCGCGATGGGCAGCGCCGATTGCCGCCAGCTGCTGGCAGCGCTCGAATCCGCCGCTGCACGCCCAACCCGCGTGCTGGTACTGGAGGGTGGCCGTGACTTCTGGTCGAACGGCATCCACCTCAATCTGATCGAGGCCGCCGACAGCCCTGCCGACGAGTCGTGGCTGAACATCGAGGCGATCGACGACGTCGCCGAGTGTCTGGTGCGGATGACGTCAAAGTTGACGGTTGCGGCCGTCGGCGGCAACGCGGGTGCGGGCGGCGCGTTCCTCGCGCTGGCCGCTGATCAGGTCTGGATCCGGCCCGCTGCCGTGCTCAACCTGCACTACCGCAACATGGGCAACTTGTATGGCTCGGAGCTGTGGACGTACACCTTACCCAGAAGGGTAGGGGCTGCTGCCGACGGGATCATCGGCGCGCGTCAGCCGCTGCTGGGCAGCCAGGCAGTTCGACTGGGGCTTGCCGATGCCGTGTTCGGCGCGACGGTCGACGATTTCACGTGCGAGGTGGCCGATCGCGCAGCCCGGCTCGCCACTGCGGACAACTACCTGCAGCGGCTGCGGGCCAAGGCCGCCAGCCGCGATCAAGACGAGGCGCTACGGCCGCTCGCCTCGTACCGGCAGGCTGAGCTGGCCGAGATGCGGCGCAGCTTCTACGGCTTTGACACGAGCTACCACGTCGCCCGGCACCGCTTCGTGCACAAGGCGCCGCACTCGTGGACCCCGCGGCACCTGGCCAGGCACCGCGGAACCGCGGCCGGCCGTTGAGGCCGGCCGGGAGCCTTCAGTCGTGGTGATGACCACCCGGACCGTGGACATGTCCGTGCGACATTTCCTCGGCGCTGGCGGCGCGCACCTCGATCAGCTCGACGGCGAAATGCAGGGCCTGGCCCGCGAGCGGGTGGTTGCCGTCAACCGAGACCATGTCGCCGGTGACGCGCGTGACTACGACCTGGCGCGGACCGTGTTCGGTCTGGGCCGTGAAGCGCATGCCTGCCTTGACGTCGGTGCCGGTCTGGAATGAGCGGCGCGGGACCTGCTGGATCAGCGACTTATCGTGGACTCCGTAGGCCTTCTCGGCCGGAATCGACACGTCGAACTTGTCGCCAGCCTGCTTGCCCTCGAGGGCTTCCTCGAGGCCAGGGATGATGTTGCCGCCACCCTGGATGTAGGCGAGCGGGTCGGCGCCGGCGGAGCTGTCGAGCACCTCGCCTGCATCGTTCTTGAGCGTGTAATGGATGACGACAACGGCGTCGCGGGCGACTTGCATGGCAGGGCCTCTGGAAAACGGGGCCGAAATTGTAGCGCGTCGCGGCTGGGGTGGCGCGTCCCGATGGGCAACGGACGCTGGGCCGGGCAGAATCCACCCCCTAGGAGGACCTCCGTGAACTACCGCACCGCCGATCTGCTCGATTCCCACCCCTCGCTGGAGGCCTGCGAGGCCGGGCTGCTGCACTTCGGCGGGCTCTGCCGGTTCGCAGGCCAGGCCGTCACGCTGCGGGCCTTCGAGGACAACAGCCTGGTCCGCGAATTGGTACGCACTGCCGGCGAGGGTCGCGTGCTGGTCATAGACGGCGGTGGCTCGCGGCGCTGCGCGATGCTGGGGGATCTGCTGGCCGGGGCCGCCCAGAGCAACGGCTGGGCGGGTGTCGTGCTCGATGGCTGCATTCGCGACTCGGTGGCGATCGCCACCATGCAGCTCGGCGTCATGGCCCTTGGGATACAGCCGCGTCGTAGTGAAAAGCACGCGCAGGGGGTGCGCGATGTGCCGGTCGAGATCCTGGGTGCCCGTGTCGCCCCCGGCGACTGGGTCTACGCCGACGAGGATGGGGTGGTGTTCGCCAAGGAGCCGATCACGGGCTAGCGCGAGGGGGTTTGAGCGAGCCAGGAGTGCGACGGGGGGCCGTCGCCGGCCGGACAGGACGTCCGTGCCATCGGACTGTTGCTTGTTAGACCTCGCCGTCAGTCACAATAGGCCATGAAGACGCCCAAGGCACTGCAGCCGCTGATCGATGAAGGCATCGTCGACCGCGTCGTCCGCCAGCTCAAGAGTGGTAAGGAAGCCTCCGTCTACGTCGTGGCCTGCGGCGACCAGCTGCGCTGCGCGAAGGTCTACAAGGACGCCGAGCATCGCGGTTTCCACAAGCTGGCCCAGTACCAGGAGGGCCGCAAGTCGCGTGGCAGCCGGGATGCGCGCGCCAAGCACCGGCGCGGCCGGCATGGCCGCGAGGTCGAGGAGGCCGAGTGGAAGAACGCCGAGGTGGACGCGCTTTATCGCCTCGCCAACGCGGGTGTGCGCGTGCCGGTTCCCCATGGCGTCCACGAGGGCGTGTTGCTGATGGAGCTGGTCTGCGATGCCGAGGGACGGCCAGCACCGCGGATCAACGAGGTGGAAATGACCGCGGAGCAGGCGACTGCCTGGCACGCGTTCATGATCCTGCAGATCGTCCGTGCGCTGTGCGTTGGACTGATCCATGGCGACCTGTCCGAATACAACGTGCTGGTGGATGCGAACGGGCCAGTCATCATCGACCTGCCGCAGGCGGTCAGCGCGGCTGGTAACAACAACGCCTTCGCCATGTTCGAGCGCGACGTCAACAACATGCGCGCGACCTTTGCGCGCGCCGTACCGGAATTGGCGGAGACCCAGTACGCCCGCGAGATCTGGGCGCTGTACGAGGCCAACGAGCTGACGCCCGAGCGTCCGTTGACCGGATGCTTCGTTGACGATGCGGGGCCGGCCGATGTCGCCGCCGTGCTCGCCCAGATCGAGGACGAGCGATTTGAGGCTGAAGCCCGCGCCCGCTACCGCGAGGAAGCTGGCGGCTAGGCCGAAGTTCCCTCGACGGTACCCCGTGGCGTACCGTCGGCAAATCCCCTGGGCCTACTTTTGCCCGGGCCGATGGTCGAGCAGGTGCTGCACGACCGACGGGTCCGCCAGCGTCGAGGTGTCGCCTAGCTGGTCGCCCTCGTCGGCGGCGATCTTGCGCAGGATGCGGCGCATGATCTTGCCGCTGCGCGTCTTCGGCAGCCCCGGCGCCCACTGGATTACGTCGGGGGAGGCGATGGCGCCGATCTGCTCACGCACCGTCTGCCGCAGTTCCACCATCAGCGCGTCGGACGGTTCAATCCCCGACTTCAGCGTCACGTAGGCGTAGATGCCCTGACCCTTGATTGCGTGCGGGAAGCCTACGACCGCGGCCTCGGCTACCGACTGGTGGGCGACCAGGGCGCTTTCCACTTCGGCCGTGCCCATCCGATGGCCGGAGATGTTGATCACGTCGTCGACGCGGCCGGTGATCCAGTAGTCCCCGTCTGCGTCGCGGCGAGCGCCATCGCCGGTGAAGTAGGTGCCTGGGAAGGTGCGAAAATAAGTGTCAATGAAGCGCTGGTGATCGCCGTAGACGCTGCGCATCTGGCCCGGCCAGGAGTCCAGCAGCACGAGGTTGCCCTCGCATGCGCCGTGCTGCTCGACACCGCTGCCATCGACGATGGCGGGCCGCACGCCGAAGTACGGCGTGGTTGCCGACCCCGGCTTGAGGCGGGTCGCGCCCGGCAGTGGCGAGATGAGGATGCCGCCGGTCTCCGTCTGCCACCAGGTGTCGACGATCGGGCAGCGGTGGTCGCCGACCACGCGGTGGTACCACTCCCAGGCTTCCGGGTTGATCGGCTCGCCGACGCTGCCAAGCAGGCGCAGGCTCTGGCGCGAGTGGCGGCGCACCCACTCCTCGCCCTCGCGCATCAGCGCGCGGATCGCGGTCGGTGCGGTGTAGAAGATCGTCACTCCGTGGCGGTCGATCACGTCCCAGCAGCGGCCGGCGTCGGGGTAGTTCGGCACTCCTTCGAACATCAGCGTCGTCGCGCCGGAGGCTAGCGGCCCGTATACGACGTAGCTGTGGCCCGTGACCCAGCCGACGTCGGCGGTGCACCAGAACACGTCGCCATCGCGGTAGTCGAATACGGTCTGGAACGTGTGCGAGGCGTACACCAGGTAGCCGCCGGTCGTGTGCAGCACGCCCTTTGGCTTGCCGGTGGAGCCGGATGTATAGAGGATGAAGAGCGGATCTTCGGCGCCCATCGCGACCGGCGGGCAGTCGTCGCTGGCCTCGGCCAACAGCTTTTCGTAGCTGACGTCGCGCCCTTCGGTCCAGGCGAGCTTGGCGCCGGTACGCTTCACGACCACGACGTGCTCCACGCTGGTCAGTGCATGATCGGCGAGCGCGCGGTCGACATTCGCCTTCAGCGGGATCTTGCGGCCGCCGCGCAGGCCTTCGTCGGCAGTAATCACCAGGCGTGAGCCGCAGTCGCCGATGCGGTTCGCGAGCGACTCCGGCGAGAAGCCGCCGAACACGATCGAGTGCACGGCTCCGATGCGTGCGCAGGCAAGCATGGCTACTGCGGCTTCCGGGATCATCGGCAGGTAGAGCGTGACTCGGTCGCCCTTTGCGACGCCCAGCGACTTCAGAACATTGGCGAAGCGGCAGACGTCCCGGTGCAGCTCGCGGTAGCTGATGCGCCGGCTGTCGCCCGGCTCGTCGCCCTCGAACAGGATCGCGGTCTGCTCGCCGCGCTGCGCCAGATGCCGGTCGAGGCAGTTTGCCGCGACGTTCAGTTCGCCGTCGGCGTACCAGCGGATGCGAAAGTCGTTCAGGTCAAAGGAGACATCCTTGACCTGCGTATAGGGCTTGATCCAGTCGGTCTGGCGGCCGACCTCGCCCCAGAACGCCGCCGGATCCTGCACGCTGCGGGCGTAGTCGGCACGGTAGCGGGCCAGGTCCACCTTGGCTTCCCGTGCGAACTGTTCCGGGACTTCGTAGACCTTGCTCATCCGCGTTCTCCATTAGGGCGCCGTCGGCGTGCAGCCCGACGGCTTCATGCACCGGCGGCGCCGGTGCGCCCATTCTGCGCATTTTCATGGGAATGGTTCAGGAAAACAACGCGCGCCCTGCGCGATCGCTGCGGGCCCGGCTGTCGCCATGCCCCAGGCAGCAGGTACCCCGCGGGCACCGAATCTGCTTAACTGCGCCTGCGCAGCGCCCTCGGGCGACTGCGCTCCGGGCCCTGCCCGGCCAAAAATCATCAGGCACGACGATGCCGGTGCACTGCGAGGGGTTTTCATGCCAATTGCCGACTCGATCGACTGGACAGCCGTCATCGCCGATCCGCGCTTCCAGCGCCTGCATCGGCGCAAGAGGGCGTTCCTGTGGGGGCTGATGGCATTCTCGGTTGCGTACTACTTCGCGCTGCCTATAGGCGCGGCCTATTTTCAGGATCTGTTTCGGACGCGGGTGGTCGGCGTGATTAACGTCGGACTGCTGTTTGCCCTGAGCGAGTTCGTGGTGGCCTGGGGAATCGCGCTTTATTATTCGCGCGTTGCGAATCGCGAGTTTGACGCGCTCGCCGCGGAAATCGCCGCTGACGTCACCCGTCATGCCCGGCCCCGCTCATGAGCGCCGGCACCCCCCAGCTTGCGATGCTCGCCACGACCCTGGCGGCCGCGCCTGCGGCTCATCATGGCGTTGCCGGTGACGGCTACCGCTGGTTGACGCTCGCGGTATTCGCGGCCGTCATCGTGGCGACTGTGGTGGTCACCTACTTTGCCGCCAAGCGGGTTCGTTCACCCGCTGACTTCTATACCGCCGGCGGCGGTATCTCGGGCCTGCAGAACGGCTGGGCTATCGCGGGCGATTACCTTTCTGCCGCATCGTTCCTCGGCATCGCCGGGTTGATCTCGCTGTATGGCTACGACGGCTTCATGTACTCGGTGGGCTGGCTGGTCGCCTACGTGACGGTGTTGCTGCTGATTGCCGAGCCTTGCCGCAACATTGGCAAGTACACGCTCGGCGACATCCTCGCCTATCGCAATGACCCGAAGAAGACTCGTCTGGTCGGCGCACTGTCGGTGATCACGGTCTCGACCTTCTACCTGACCGCACAGATGGTCGGCGCCGGTGTGCTGGTGAAGGCGCTGATCGGCATTGACTACGAGGTGTCGGTCGTCGCGGTCGGCGTTCTGATGCTCGGATACGTGCTGTTCGGCGGCATGGTCGCCACGACCTGGGTGCAGATCATCAAGGCGGTATTGCTGGTGGTCGCCTCGATCGTGATCGTGATTCTCGTGTGGATGCCTTACGGCTTTTCGCTGCCAGCGTTCATGGCGGACGTCGTCGGTGATCCCAAGGTGCAGGCGCAAGTCGCCAAGCTGCTCGGCGATCCGGCCAAGGCGATGTCGGCTGCGGAGCTCGGCCAGCGCTTCCTTGAGCCGGGCCTGTACTTCAAGGCACCGATCGACCAGATCTCGCTTGGTATGGCGCTGGTGTTCGGTACCGCGGGGTTGCCGCACATCCTGATGCGATTCTTCACCGTTCCGACCGCTCAGGCGGCACGCAAGTCGGTGGTCTGGGCGATGGCGATCATCGGCGGTTTCTACCTGCTGACGCTGTTCCTCGGCTTCGGCGCTGCGAAGCTGGTGGGCCCGGCCGAAATCGCAGCCGTCGATCCCGGCGGCAACATGGCAGGTCCCTTGCTCGCGCAGTTCATCGGCGGCGGCGCCGAATCGCTGCTAGGCAACTTCATGCTGGCGTTCGTGTCGGCAGTCGCTTTCGCAACCATCGTCGCGGTTGTCGCGGGCCTTGTGCTTGCCGCTGCCTCGGCGATAGCGCACGACCTGTGGGTGGGCGTCTGGCGCGCGGGCGAGGATGTGCCTGCGCAGGAGCAGGTACTCGCGGCGCGTCTGGCGACAGTGCTGGTTGGCGCGGTGGCGATCGCGATCGGTATCGCCGCCAAGGGCCAGAACGTCGCGGTCCTGGTGGCGCTCGCCTTTGCTGTAGCCGCCAGCGCGAACTTTCCCTGCGTGCTGCTCACGCTTTACTGGAAGCGCTGCAATACGACCGGCATCGTGGCGGGCATGATCGTTGGCACGACGGTGGCAGTGGGACTGACGCTGGTGTCGCCGAACCTGACCTACCCCAAGACGGTGCGGGTCGCGGCGCACAAGGTGCTGGACGCGGAGCCAGCCAAGCGCGCGACCCTGGTCGAGGCGCTCGGCTCAGGCGAGCCGTTGCGCATCGCGCAGGCGGCGAAGGGCACCGTGGCACTGGACAAGGCCGTCAAGAAGGCCCGTGACGATCTGCACAACGTCGAGGGTCGCGAGACCTCGTTCATGGGGCTGGAGAAGCCGCTGCTGGAGCTGAAGAACCCGGGCCTGTTCTCCATTCCGCTTGGCTTCCTCGCGGTCATCCTCGGTTCGCTGCTCGGTCGTGACAAGCGTGCTGAGCGGATGTGGGATGAGGTCTATGCGCGCCAGAACACCGGCATGCGGGTGTCCCGCTCGGCCTCGCACTAGCGCTCGCCGCAGCGGGGGCTAGCGGTCGACTGCCCAGCGGACGACCGTATCGATCACGGCCTCGCCGCCGCCGTACTGGGCGCCGGGGTGGTTGATCAGTACCACGACGCTCAGTGGCCGGCCGGAGCGGGCGGTCACCCAGCCGGCGATCGCGCCCACGCCCTCGAGGTGGCCGGTCTTCATGCGGATGCGGGCTTCTGCTCCGAGGTCGACGAAACGGTGGCGCAGCGTGCCGTCCTGGCCTCCTAGCGGCACGGAAGCGGCGATCTCTGGCCAGTAGCGGCTCTGCCAGGCGACATCCAGCAGCCGAGCCATGCTCTGTGCCGAGATGCGAGTGCTGCGCGATAGCCCCGAGCCGTTGTCGAGTACCAGCTCCGGGAAGTGCAGTCCCTGCGTCTCGAGCCAGGCCTGCAGTGCGCGCTCGCCGTTGGCCACTGTCGCCGGCGGCCCATAGCGTTCTGCGGCCATCGTCAGCAGTAGCATCCGCGCCATGGCGTTGCTGCTGTGCTTGTTCACGAGGGGGATGATCTCGGCGAGCGTCAGCGACTGGTACTCAGCCAGCAGCGTGGCCCCGCCTGGCCGCGGCGCAAGCTTCAGCCGGCCACTGAACTCACCGCCGAGCTGTCGCCAGTAGGTCAGGAACGTGCCGAATGCGAACTCCGGCGCGCGCATGATGGCCCGTCGCTCATAGCTTGGGCAGTTGGCGGAGACGTGGCCGCTGATGGCGATGTGTGCAGGATCGTCGCCGACGTTGGCGAACGACAGCGCGCCTGTGCTGCCTGTACAGCGGCCCTGGGTGACGCGCAGGGCATTGTCCAACTGCAGATTGGCCGGTGCCGGCTCGACCACCACCTCGGCGAGGCCGCCGCTGACCCGCACGCGGAACTCGGCCGCCTGCAGGTTCACCAGCAGCGGGTCGGGTAGCACGTTGTAGGTGCGATAGCCGTGTCCGTCGAACTGGTCCGGATCGAGGTCCTGGGTCGCGTACAAGGTTCGATCGAGGATGAGATCGCCCTCGATCCGCCTGAGGCCGCGGTCGCGCAGTTCCTGCGCGAAGCGCCACCAGCGCTCGGCACTCATGAAGGGGTCACCGCCGCCTTCGATGACCAGGTCGCCCGCCAGTCGGCCATCGACTACCGGTGCCGTGGTCCAGGCCCGTGTCGTCCAGTGGTAGGTGGGGCCCAGCTGGGACAGTGCTGCGAAGGTGGTCAGCACCTTGATTGTCGAGGCGGGGCTGCGCGGCTCGCTGGGGTTCAGCGATAGCAGCGTTTCGCCACTGCGCGGATCCTGGACGACGATACTGACAGCCCCGGCCGGGAACCCCTGGCTGTGGATCGCCTGCGAGATCCGCGCTGGGATCGGGGCTGCGGCGAGGGCGAGCCCGGGCAGGCTCAGGGCTGCGATCAGTGCGAGAGGCCGGGCGGAGGGCGGTATCATTCGCGCTCAGTGTAGCGGCGCACTGGCGCCCCCCGCTACGGCCTTTGTCCGGGATCCGCCGGGCGCAACTTTCGGGGGGCGGGCGCTGTCTATGGCGGGACGCGGTTGTCCCGAACCAGGAGTGAGACCTAGATGATCAGTGGAATGACGCTTCCGGCCCGCCTTGCAGCTGTTGCTGTCGTTGCCGCGCTGGCGCTTGGCGCTTGCGGCCGCGGCCCCGAGCGGGTCGCCGGCCCGCTTGCCACCGCCCCGGTACAGCAGTCGCTGCCGGTAAGCCCCGGGACGACCGCTGCCGCTGCCCGCGGGTTGCCGGATTTCACGGAGCTGGTCTCGGCCTACGGGCCTGCCGTGGTCAACGTCACGGTCGTCGAGCGCACGCGCCCGGTGAGCGCCGACAGTGATACGCCAGATGACCCGCTGCATGAGTTCCTGCGCCGCTTCGGCGCCCAGCCACGTGGCGATCAGCCACCTGCGCGTGGCGAGGGCTCTGGCTTCATTGTCGCGCCCGATGGAACGATCCTGACCAATGCGCATGTGGTCGCGGATGCGAGCGAGGTCACGGTGCGCCTGACCGACCGACGGGAATTCACCGCCAAGGTGATCGGCGTCGACCAGCGCACTGACGTCGCGGTGATCAAGATCGACGGCAAGAACCTGCCTACGGTTCGCGTCGGCGATCCGACCAAGCTGCGGCCAGGCGAGTGGGTAGTCGCCATTGGTTCGCCATTTGGCTTCGAGAACAGCGTGACCGCCGGCATAGTCAGTGCCACCTCGCGCTCCCTGCCGGATGGGCAGTACACGCCGTTCATCCAGACCGACGCTGCGGTGAACCCAGGCAACTCTGGCGGGCCGCTGTTCAACATGGCCGGTGAGGTGGTCGGCATCAACTCGCAGATCTACTCGCGTACCGGCGGCTTCATGGGCATCTCGTTCGCGATCCCGATCGACATCGCGATCAATGTCCGCGACCAGCTCGTCAAGACCGGCCACGTCCAGCGCGGCCGCATCGGCGTGCTGATCCAGGACGTCGGCCAGCAGCTCGCCGACTCGTTTGGGCTCGACCGCCCGCGTGGCGCACTGGTCAGTCAGGTCGAGACGGCCGGACCTGCGGCCAAGGCGGGGCTGCGGCCGGGCGACGTGATCCTGAGTGTCAACGCGCAGCCGGTCGAGCGCTCCGGGCAGCTATCGGCCGCGATTTCGCAGCTGCACCCTGGTGCGCGTGCTGAGCTTGAAGTCTGGCGTGATCGCGCCAGCCGCAAGGTCACGGTCGATATCGTCGAACTCAAGGAAGGGCGCGTGGCGCGCGCTGGCGGTGAGGAAGGCAAGCGCGGCGGCGCCAGGCTTGGCCTGTCGCTGCGGCTGCTGTCGCCTGCCGAGAAACGCGCAGCGGGTCTGGACGGTGGTCTGCTGGTCGAGGACGTCGAAGGCCCGGCTCTGGCGGCCGACGTGAAGAGCGGTGATATCGTCATCGGCGCCAATGGTCAGAAGGTAATGACCGTAGAGGATCTGGAAGCGCAGCTGGAGAAGTCGAAGCGCTCGATCGCGCTGCTCGTCAATCGCTCGGGCACGACTATCTTCATCCCGGTCAAGATCGGGGGAGGCCCATGATGCGAGCGGCGTTCGTCGTCCGGTTCCTGGCGAGCACCGCTGTTGCGGCATTGTTGGCTGGTTGGGTGCCCGCGGGCCATGCCGCCGATCCGAATGCGCCCTTTCGCGATTGCCCCGACTGCCCGGAGATGCAACGTCTTCCAGCGGGCACCTTCGTGATGGGCACCCCGGCCGCCGATCCGCGTGCCGCCGACACCCGTGCCGAGGCGCAGGCGTTGATCGTGCGCGTCCCGAAGGCTTTTGCGATGGGCCGGCTTGAGATTACGCGGCGCGAGTACCGGGCGTTCGTCAACGACGCCGGCTATGAGGTGCACGGGCCCTGCGTGAGCTGGGATGACGCTCTGGGTCGCTTCAATTCCGACCGCACTCGCGGCCCGGATAACCCGGGTCGACCGCGCGAGGTGAAGGACGACCAGCCAGTCTCGTGCGTCAGTTGGAGCGACGCGAAGGCCTATGTGCAGTGGCTCGCGCATCGCACCGGCAAGGCGTACCGACTGCCGTCGGAGGCGGAGTGGGAGTACGCGGCGCGCGCCGGCAGCGCTGCGCGCTGGCCGTGGGGTGACTCGTCCACCGATGCCTGCGATTTCGCCAATCTCTACGACCTGTCGGCGCGCGAGAGCTATGCGTTCGGATGGGATCCCGTGCACTGCCGCGACAGCTACCCCGACGTGGCTCCCGCTGCCGCGCTGCGCGCCAATGCTTTCGGTCTGTACGACATGATCGGCAACGTTGCCGAGTGGGTCGAGGACTGCTACACGGACAGCTACGTTGGCCGGCCGCGCGACACGCGCGCCTGGGTCTGGGCGGGTGGTTGCAGCAAGCGCGTGCAGCGCGGCGGCAGTTGGGCGATGCCGCCGGAGCGCGCGCGCAGCGCGTCGCGCGAGGCGGCCGAGATCAGCAGTCGAGCGGACTCGCTGGGCTTTCGCGTGGCGCTTGATCTGGATGGCAAGGCGGAGAGCCGTTGATGAAGATCCTGTGCACCCTGCTTGCGCTGTCGTTCAGTTTCGCCGCTGTCGCGCAGCCACCCGTCAGTTCCGCCAAGGCGGCGTCGGCCGCGGCTCTGCCTGCTGCGCTGCCTGCCGCGTCAGCTACGCCTGGCGTGTTGCGTGACTGCCCCTCCTGCCCGGAGATGATCGTCGTGCCGGCAGGCAACTTCCTGCTCGGTACGAGTGCCTCCGCGCTCGAGGTGGAGGTTGAGCGTGGCGAAGCGCCGCCGCTGCCCATGACGATTGCCCGTGCGTTCGCGATCGGCCGCTACGAGGTCACTGTCGCCGAGTTCCGGGCCTTCAGCGAGGCGATGCAGTACTCGCCGGCAGGGGACTGTCGCGTGGCGAGCGGCGGCGCGTGGCTGCGGCTGCCTGACCGCGGTTGGCAGGATCCCGGCTTCGCCGCTCCCGCCGCCGACAGCGAGCCGGTGGTCTGCGTCAGTTGGGACGACGCGAAGGCCTATACGGACTGGCTCGCGAAGACCACGGGTAACGCCTACAGGCTGCCATCGGAGGCCGAGTGGGAGTACGCCGCACGTGGCGGCACCACCACACCACGCTACTTCGGCGACCGGGATTCGGACGAGGCGTCGCTGCTGACGGTGGCCTGTGAGTACGCGAACCTCTACGACGCCTCGGCGGTGACCGAGCTTGCGTTCCTGCAGCCGAATGCGCGTTGCAGTGATGCTCACACTTATGCCGCGCCGGTCGGTTCGTTCAAGCCCAACGCCTTCGACCTGTACGACATGATCGGCAACGCCCGTGAGTGGGTGCAGGACTGCTATACGACCAGCTACGTCGGCCGTCCGATGGATGGTCGTGCCTGGGAGTGGGCGGGGGGTTGCGAGCTGCGTGCCGTCCGCGGCGGCGGCTGGGCATCGCGGCCCGCGGCGAGCCGCGCCGCGGCGCGTGGTGCCGAATTGCAGGGACTGCGCCAATCCGATCTGGGCTTCAGGGTCGCGCGCGAGCTGTAGCTCGCGCCTCCCCGCCGCTGCGTCCCGGCGCGGTTAGCGCAGCGAGTTTGCGACCGCTGCGAAGAAGGTGAAGGCCTCCGCGGCCTTCGCTTCGTCCCAGGCCTCGGGCCAGGCTGACATCGCCACCACGACGACTTTCGTGCCTGGGTCGACGAACACGAACTGGCCGTGGATGCCCTCGGCTGAATAACGGTGCTCGGCGCCAGGCATGCACCACCACTGGTAGCCGTAGCCGATCTGCGTGCCTGGTTCGACCCGGCCGAAGTCCACGTAGGGATCCTGCGGGCGCGTGGCCTCCGTGACCCAGGCCGAGGGCACGATCTGTGTGCCGTTCCACGCGCCGCCGTGCGCGAACAAGGCGCCGAAGCGGGCGTAGTCGCGCGCGCGCAGTTGCAGGGCGCCACCTGCGACCTCGCGACCGGCGCTGCCCGGCTGATCCAGAGTCCAGCGCCCCGCGCTCTCGGCGCCTAGCGGTTTCCACAGTCGTTCCGACATATAGGCCGACAACGACTTGCCGGTCGCGCGCGCGATGAGTGCGCCGAGGATCTCGGTGTCGGTCGTCGCGTAGTAGAACTCCGTGCCGGGCTTGCGCTTGGCTTTGAACGAGCGCGCGAAGTCGTACAGACCCCCCTGGTTGCGGCCGACCAGTGACGCGAACGCATCGATGTCAGAGGCCGGATCTTCGTAGTCTTCGCTGTAGCTCGTTCCCGAGGCCATCTGCAGCACCTGCTTAATGGTCGCGCTCTCATAGGCAGAGCCGGTCAGTTCGGGCAGGTACTGGCGAATCGGATCGTGGATGCTCTTGATGTGGCCGTCCGCGACCGCAAGTCCCACCAGGGTCGAGACAAACGACTTGCCCGAGGAGAACGAGGTGAACAGGTCGGTCGGCTCCGCCCCGTGATAGTAGCCCTCGAAGACGATGTGGTCGTCCTTGAGGATAACCAGCGCCGTGGTGTCGTTGCGGCGAACGAAGTCCTGCACCGAGCGACTGCTGCCGTCGAACGTGTAGTGCACGTTGTAGGGGGCGGTAGGGGGCTTCAGCGGCGAGGGCTTCGCGCTCGTCGGGATCCGCCGGGTCGGCATGATCTCCTCGGTATTGCGAAAGGCGATCGCCGTGTTCTTGGTGCGGAAGAACCCGTCTGGCGCGGGCACGCCGCTGCCGCTGTCGTAGGTGGGCGCAGATACCAGCGCGCCCGGTGGCAGGTGCTCGCCGCTCTTGGCCGCCAGCGGCAGCAGGCACAGCAGGGCCAGCGTGACGAGGCGGTGTGGCTGCGGCATGCGTGGGGTTCCTTGAAGGTTTATCGAGCGGCGGGCCATGCGTCTCAGAAGCGTCGGCCGATCGTTATGCCGACGAGTCGCGGCTTGATCGGAATTACGTTGATCACATTGCACGTGCTCGGCGCGCACGACGCATAACGTGTGATTTCGCCGCGACGGTCGCCGACGTTCTCGATGAAGAACTCGGCATTCCACTGTCCCTTCTTGATGCCGGCCGTCAGGTCGAGGGTGCCGTAACCGGGTTGCTTGCCGATCGTATTGGCGTCTGCCAGCGTCAGCGCCGAGACGACGTTGGTCTGGAAGACCAGTGCAGCCTGCACGTGTGCGTCGAACTCGCCCTGACTCCACTCGTAGCGGGCGATGGCGTTGCCCTTGAATTTGGCGGAGACCGGCAGGCGTGTTTCCGGCGGGGCCAGGACGTTGGAGACGTCGCCGCAAGCGGCCTGATCGCTGGCGTGATTGCACGCAAAAGTCTTCAGCTTCGTGTCCAGGAACGTGAACGAACCCGACAGCGTCAGGCCGTCGGATGCCTTCCAGTGCACCTCCGACTCGATGCCACGAATCTCCGCCCGGCCGGCGTTGATGATCTCGGTGATACCGTTCATGCCGGCAATGCCGTACTGCGCGTCCTTCCAGCGCTCGAGGAATATCGCGCCGTTGATGCGCAGGCGGTGATCCAGCCAGGTCGTCTTCCAGCCCGCCTCGATATTGGCCAGATAGTCGGGCGTATACGGCGGCCGCGTCGTGACGCGATTGACGCCACCGGGGCGGAAACCGGTCGACCAGGTGGCGTACACCATCCGGTCATCGTCGAACTTGTAGGTTGCGTTGAGGCGATAGGTGGTGCCGCTGCGCTTGGTGTCGGAGTCGACGTTGATGCAGGGCCGGACCGGGTTGGACGGGTCCGGTGCACCTACACACTGCGCTTCGCCGCTGGCGTGGGTGTAGCCGTCGTAGGTCGGGTTGCCGCTGTAGCCGAAGAATCCGTACACCGAGTTGTCGTAGTGGAACGCGCGGACGCCGCCGATCAGCATCAGCTTGTTCGTCACATCGAAGGACAAGTCCGTGAATACCGCCGTGTCGCGGTCCACGCGCGACTGGGCATTTGCATAAAGGACGCCGGGCTGGCCGGTGACCGAGTATTCCGGTGCAAGGTTCTGCACCCGGTACTCGTCGCGTGCGTCGTTGGTCTGGCGTTGTACGAACAGGCCCAGCACGTAGCGCAGCCGTTGGTTCTGCGGCGAGGAGATCCGCAGCTCTTGCGACAGCTTGCTGAACTGGTTGCGGCTGACGGTGGTCTGTGCCGGGTTGATCAGGTTGCCGTTCGCGTCGCGGAAGTTGTCGCCGAAGTAGGTGGGGTAGCTGCCGCCAACGTACGAGGCGTCATAGAACATCGAATAGTCGGAGTAATCGTAGACCGAATTGATCGTGCGGCGCAGGTAGCCGCCGGCGTAGATCAGGTCGAAGTCGGCGATCTTGCCTTGCACGGTCAGCGTCGCCTGCGTCCAGCTGTCTTCGTTGCGCTCCGGGTTGAAGCGCGAGACGTTGAGGTCGCCGGACGGCGGCAGCGTGAGGTAGTTGGTGACCGCGCCGAACGGCGTGAAGCCGAACTGGCCATTTGCGACCTGCTTCTGGGTCTGCACGGTCGGCATCACCGACCAGCTGTCGTTGAGGTCAACCTTCAGCGCGGCGCGTCCACCGGTCGTGTCGACCCAGTTGTAGTTCTTCTCGACCAGCTGCGAATTGGTGCGCGGGATGCCTGACGTCGGGTAGACCTGCGGCGGCGCCATGACGTTGTTGATGTAGCCGCCATCGTGTTCGCTCCAGCCGACCAGGCGCACCGCTGCGCGCTCGCTCAGGGGCAGGTTGACGAAGCCCTCGACGATGCCGCCCGGGTCGCCCTTGGTGAAGGTGTTCACGGTGACATCGAAGCCGCCCTCGAACTTCGACGGGTCCGGCTTGTTGGTGATGATGCGCATCGTGCCGGCCATCGAGCTTGAGCCGAACAGCGTGCCTTGCGGGCCGGACAGCGCCTCCACCCGCGCGATGTCGTAGACGTGGATGTCGAGGTTGTTGCCGATGGTGGTGACCGGCATCTCGTCGACGTAGACGCCGACCAGCGGCTGCGAGCCAACCTTGAGTCCGTCGCCGCCGTTGGTGACGCCGCGCACGTATAACTGCGCCTGGCCGGGGCCGTAGCTCTGCACCGACAGGCTCGGCAGGTACTTGGCGTAGTCGTCGAAGCTCGTGACCTGCAGTTCGGTCAGTTTCTTGGTATCGAAGGCCTGGATGCTGATTGGCACCGACTGCAGGTTCTCGGAGCGCTTCTGCGCCGTCACGATCACCTCGTCGAGTCCGCCGCTGGCCGCGCCGGCATCCGTGCCCGCTGCACTTGCGGCCGCGGCAAGAATTGCCGAGGTCAGCGCAAACAACGGCCGCAGCGTCAGGGCCTGCGGGCGGGAACGGGGGGTGTACGTGCTCATGAAAATCCCTTTATTTGCAGCTATGCCTATAGCCGGCTGGCATCCCGAAATGGAAACACAGCCTTGATTAAGATCGCAATCGTGCCCGGCCGAAGTAGTCAGAGCCGGATGCGGCGCCAGACACCGGACCGCCATCGTACCCACATCGACACACCGAGTGCGACGACGTAGCCCACCGATACGGTCCAGCCGCCGACCGCACCGCGGTCGAACTGCGGCAGGAAGTCGACCCAACCGCGGCCCGGGGCGAACACCATGGCGTGGGTGATCGGCAGCAGCAGGCCCCAGGACAGCACGGCGATGATAATCGCCGGCACCCGTACATCGCCGGCGCCGCGCAGGCAGAACGAGGAGCCCAGATTGAGTCCGTCGAAGGCCTGGTAGGCGGCGGCCAGCCAGATCAGGCGGCTGCCGAGTTCGACGACTGCCGCGGCGTGCGGGTCGGCCGCGTTGACGAAGCTAGGTAGCAGCCAGGGACTGGCGAGGCCGAGTAGCAGGCCGACGCAGCCCATGAAGCCGGTGCTCAGGCCGATGATGGCGTTGCCGACACGGCGCGCCCAGTCGCGCTCGCCTGCGCCTACCGACTGGCCGACCAGCGTCGTGCCGGCGAGCGCGATGCCGATGCCGGGCATGTAGGCCAGCGAGGTCAGCATCATCACGATCTGCGTGGTGGCGCCTGCGACCAGGCTGGTGGTGACCAGCATCAGCTGGAATACCGCCAATCCGGCGAGGTCTGCGGTGATGCCCAGTCCCATCGGCAGCCCGAGCTGGAACTGGCGACGCACCGCGGTGCGTCGCCAGGTCAGGTGCGAGTGGTGATGGGTACGGATCGTGGGCCCGAGGAAGAACGCGGTTGCCACAAGCAGGCCTGCGAGCTCCGCCACGACAGTACCCCACGCAGAGCCGGCGATGCCCATATCGAGGGTGAAAATGCACAGCTGGTTGAGGGGCACGTTGGTGACCGCCATCACCAGCGTCACGATGAGCGTCAGGCGGGTGCGGCCGACGCCGTTGAAGAAACCGGTGAGCGACCAGACCAGCAAGCCCAGCGGCCCGCCCACGACCAGTCGCGGCCACCAGTAGGCGAGCGCCAGCCGGGTCACTTCGGCGTCAACGTGCAAGGCCGCGAGCAGCGGGGCTCCCAGAAAACCGATGGCGATGAAGACCGGGATGGTCAGCAGCGAGGCGTAGACACCCGACCAGGCTGCCTGGGAGGCGCGCGCCTGCCGCCGCGCCCCGAAGGCCTGCGCGGCGAACGTCTGCACCGCCATGCCTACCCCGCCGAGCAGGATGATCGCGCAAAGGATCACCCAGTAGATCGATGACATGGCATCGGTGGCCGTGGTCGACAGCCTGCCGACGAACCAAGTGTCGGTCAGGTTCAGCAGCGCCTGGATCGCGCTGTTGGCCATGAGCGGGGCCGCAAGCCCAAGGATCGCGCGGAAGTCGACGTGAGATCCGCCGGCAGCGTCGCGTCGTTCGGCGGGGCGCAGTGGCTGCAAGGTCAAGGGTGCAGCGCGCGCGAGACGATCGTGACCGACAGATCGCGATGGTCCGGCTGCACGCGGAAGCGGGCGCGTCGCGCCACAGTCAGCATGCGGGTGTTCTGCGTCAGCACGAGCCCCTCGACATGGTGATAGCCGAGTGCCCGACCGAGGCGCACGACCTCGCGCAGCAGCACCGCGCCGATACCGCGACCCTGCCAGGCGTCGGCCAGCGAGACTGCGAATTCAGCGATGCCACGGCGGTCGGTCGGCACGACACGGGCCCCGCCGATCAGTTCCTCGCGGTCGCCGTGATCGACGACGGCGACGGTGATCGCAGCGCCTACCTCATGCAGCGTCTTTGCCGCCTGCGCCAGCGTCTCGGCGGTCAGTGTCGGTGTCGGTATCATGAAACGCAGGTAACGGCTCTGCTCCGACAGTGACGCGAAGTACTCCTGCGCGTGGCTGAGGTCTGTTTCGCGCAGCGGCCGCAGGAACACTCGCGTGCCGTCGCGCAGACGGGCCGAGCGGGCCCGATCGGCAATTCGCTGCCGCAGGTTCATCCGCGGGGCCCGGCTGGCACGCCGCTGCGTCCGGCAGCGAGCGCGTGCAGCTCGGCGGCGATCGCAAGCGCGATGCCCTCGGGTGTCACCGCGCCGATGTCCAGGCCTACCGGTCCGCGCAGTCGCCCTCGCAGCCGCTGGGCATCGGCGCCGAGCGCTGCCAGCAGCCGCTCGCGGCGCGGACGGGGACCGAGCAGACCGACGTGTGCCACCGCGCTTGCGGCGAGCACGCGCAGGTAGCTTTCATCCGAGCCGAGGTGATGGCTCATCACCACGGCGGCAAAAAACGTCGCCAGCGGCAGGCGTTCACCAAGCGAGTCGGCGCTGCCCAGGGACAGCGTGGCGCCCGGGAAGCGGCTCGGATCAACATAGGCAGGGCGGTGGTCGCTGACCGTCACCGGCAGGCGCAGCGAGCGCAGTAGCGTGACCAGCGGCTCGGCGTCGGGGCCGGCGCCGCAGACCAGCATCCGTGGCAGTGGTGCGAGTACCTGGATCCAGGTTTCCTGCTCGTCGCCGACAGGCAAGGTTTCAGTGAACCGTGTGAACGAGCCGCTACGGGCGAGTGTGCCGGCGGGCAACTCCGCCGCCGGCAAGACGCGGGTGCCGAGCGCGTCCGCATCTCCGCGGAAGGTCATTGCCAGCGCTGCCGGCGTGCCGGCGGCGAGCCCGCTGGCTGCCGCGCGCAATTGCGTCGCGAGGGTCCCGCTCGGGTCGATCGGCTCCAGCAGGATGCACATCGCTCCCTCGCAGCCGGCGCCGATGCCATACAGCAGGTCATCGGCGTTACGCAGATCGTATTCGACGACCCGGGCGCAGCCGGCAGCGAGCGCTGCGCGGGCGTATTCACGCAGGTCGTGTTCGAGGCAGCCACCGCTGAGCAGCCCGGTCAGCCGGCCATCCGCCTCGATCAGCATGCGGGCACCGGCCTTGCGGTAGGTGGAGCCGGCCGTCGCGACCAGAGTCGCGAGAATGGCAGGCTCGTGCAGAGCCGACAGCCGCTCGAGTAGGGCTTCGAGGCTGGTATCCAGACGCGGAAGGAACATGGGTGAAATCGTATCATTCGCGGGGCACAGGCGGGCTGGAGCCACCCAGTGAGTGTAAAATCAGCCTGTTGAGCGTCCCAGCCCGGCCACCGCTCACGGAGATTGCCTGTGTCAGAGCCCGCTGCCCCTGAATCGCCGATCGTTACCGAGGCCGTCATCATCGGTGCCGGCCCCTGCGGGTTGTTCCAGGTCTTCGAGCTGGGCCTGCTGGGGATCAAGGCCCATCTGGTCGATTCGCTGAACACGACCGGCGGGCAGTGCACCGAGCTGTACCCCGACAAGCCGATCTACGACATCCCGGCGCTGCCGGTTTGCGGTGCGCAGGAGCTGGTCGACCGCCTGCAGGAGCAGATCAAGCCGTTTGGGGCAGTCATGCATCTGGGCGAGGAAGTGCTGGAGCTGGCCCGCGACGCCGGCGGCCGCCGTTTCACGGTGCGCACGTCGGCTGGCACTACTTTTGACGCTGGCGCCGTGATCATCGCTGGCGGCGTCGGCTCGTTCCAGCCGCGCCGGCTTATTGCGGACGGCGCTGAGGCCTATGAGGGTCGTGCGATTCATTACCGCGTGCGCCGCGCCGAGGACTTCCACGGCCGGCGCCTGCTCGTGCTCGGTGGCGGTGACTCGGCTCTGGACTGGGCGTTGAACCTTGCAGAACGCGCCCATGTCACCCTGGTTCATCGCCGGGCGGACTTCCGTGCGGCGCCTGCGTCGGTCGCGCGTATGCGCGAGCTGGTTGCTGCAGGCACACTCGTATTTCATGAGGCGCTCGTGCAGCGCGTGCTCGGCGACGGCACCACGCTCGGCGGCGTCGAACTCAAGCACGCCGATGGCAGCCTGCTCGAGGTCCACTGCGACCAGATCCTGGCCTTCTATGGCCTGCACCCGAAGCTTGGCCCGATCGCCGAGTGGGGGCTCGAGCTTGAACGCAAGGCGCTCAAGGTCGACACCGAGAAGTTCCAGACCAGCGAGCCGGGCATCTTCGCGGTCGGCGACATCAACACCTACCCAGGCAAGAAGAAACTGATTCTGTCTGGTTTCCACGAGGCAGCGCTTGCCGCCTTCGGCGTACAGGGCTGGCTGTACCCGGAGAAGAAGCAGTTCCTGCAGTACACGACGACCAGCCCGGTCATGCAGAAGCGGCTAGGCGTCTCTTGAGTTTCTTCAACGCCCGCCATTCTCGCGCGGGCCAGGATTGAGCATGGACCAGCGAATGGCAGATGTGCTTTCGGTGCTTGAGCTGGAGACGCTCGAAGTGAATTTGTTTCGCGGCGAAAGTCGCGACATCGGCAGTCCGCAGGTATTCGGCGGGCAGGTGCTGGGGCAGGCGCTCGTTGCGGCCTACCGCACGGTCGAGGGACGCGCGTGTCATTCGCTGCATGCCTATTTCCTGCGCCGCGGCGACTTCAACGCACCGATCGTCTACCAGGTGGACCGCAGTCGCGACGGTCACGGTTTCAGCAGTCGCCGCGTGGTCGCGATTCAGCACGGCGAGCAGATCTTCCACATGTCCTGTTCTTTTCAGGTGCCTGAATCTGGCATGGAGCACGAGGCGCCGATGCCGGACGTGCCGCCACCGGAGGCGTTGTCGGACTTCGATGCGTATGCCGGCGAGATCCTGATGGAACTGCCGGAGAAGATTCGCCCGTTCTTCGAGCATCGTCGGCCATTCGAGCTTAGGCCGGTAAAGCAGCGCAATTACATTAATCCCCAGCCAGAGGCGCCGCTTCGGCAGGTCTGGTTTCGCGCGGTCGACAAGGTGCCGAGCGACGATGAGTGGTTGCACCGCTGTCTGCTCGCCTACGTCTCGGACTACAACCTGCTCGAGACGGCGACGCTGCCGCACGCGCGTTCATTGCTGCACCTGCAGATGGCCAGCATCGATCACGCGATGTGGTTCCATCGGCCGTTCAGGGTCGATGATTGGCTGCTGTATGCAGTCGATAGCCCGTCGGCCTCGGGCGCGCTCGGCTTTGCGCGTGGCAGCATCTACTCGCGCGACGGCCGGCTGGTTGCGAGTGTCGCGCAGGAAGGCTTGATCCGTCCGCGGGGACCTGGCCCTGCAGTTGCGCCGTTGCCGCCGGCGGCCTCCTGATCCAGGCGTGCGTCGCTTAGTGCAGTGTCAGCTGCAGCCGCACGCGCTCGGCTGCGGGTGCCTGCGGCGCGGCCTTCACCATGAACACGCGAGCAGGGTCGATGCTCGTGCCGTCCAGCAACGCTGCTTGCACCGCGGCGGCACGCGCCGCAGCCAGCGCCTCCAGATCGCGCGAGCTGACGCTGACGTGTGCGCGCAGAGCGGCCTCCAGCCACGCGACGGCGGCCGCCTGTGCCTGCGCCGCTGGCATGCCCTTGGCGACGGCGGGAGGCGCCGACTTCTGGCCGAAGGACGCGCTGTAGGCGTCTTCCAGCAGTGTGTGATACGCGCCAGGCATAGCCTGCACGCGGGCCAACTGGCCGGGCTCGGCGGTCTCGACGCCTAGCTTGTGCGCCGCGCGCGCCTCGAGCTCTGCCTGCCATTTGCGTTCTGCCAGCACCGGACTGTCGAGTTCAGTCGAATACGCCATGGGCACATCGACGTTAAGCCCCGGTCGTGCGGATAGTGCCTTGACCAGCGCTGCCGCGCGCGCATGTGCCGCCTCGTCGAGAGTGGCCTCGCCGGCACCGAACTCAAGGAATTCCAGTTCATCGCCACCACCAAACAGCGCGCCTAGCAGCCGGAATGGCGAGGTGACCGCCTTGGTGAGCAGATTGACGAACACCTTCCATACGATCTTGCCGACGCGGAACTGCGGATCGTCCAGGCTGCCGGTGACCGGCAACTCGATATCGATCACGCCATCGGCATCCTTCAGCAGGGCGATGCCCAGCCGGATCGGCAGGCTCGTCGCCTCGCCGCTGTCGACATGCTTGCCCAGCTGCAGCTGGTTGACGACGATGTGGTGGTTTGCGTTCAGTTTTCGGTCTTCGATCCGATAGGACAGATCGGCCGACATCTTGCCCTTGTCGATCCAGTAGCTGGCGAACTTGCCTGAGTACGGCGACAGGCCGGTCAGTTCGAGGTTCTTGAAGCTCATCCGTACGTCGGCGAAAGTCGTTGCGCCGAGGAAGCTTGCCTCGCCGGCGATCGTCACAGGAGCATAGCGATCGACCTTGCCGGCCAGCTGCAGTACAGCGCGACTCTCGTCGGCCGACGACAGGTTGGTGATGGTGCCGCTAAGGTCGTGGATGCCGGTGGCGAAATTCGGTTGGACGGAGAAGTCAGCGAAATTCATCGAGCCACCCTCGACGCGCACGACGCCGATGTCTATCGGCGTGGTTGTCTCCTCCTTCGGTGCTGTGCCTGCGTGTTCCATTGCGAGCACGGCGTGGAGGTTGGTGTGGCCGTTGGAGCCGACGATCACGCGCGCGTACGGCTGCTGCGCCACCACTTCGCGGATCTTCAGCGAGGCTGGCTGCGTCCCGGCACGCAGGCCGCGGAAGCGCAGGCTCTGCCATTTGACAAAGTCCTCCCCCAGCGCATTGTCGGTCGTGCGCAGGTTGTCTACCGAACCATCGCCCTCGATCGCAACGCCGCCACTGGCCGCGAGCGCGGTTGTGCCATGAAACGTCACCGCTCCACTGCGCAGCTGCATTGCGGCGTGGCCTTCGAGATACGGCTGCAGCGGCTTCAGCGGCAGTGATTGCAGCTCGAGGTTCAGCTGGCCCGCGAGCGGGCTGACGCTCAGCGAGCCAATGGCCGCAATGGTGCCGGTCTCGTTGAGGGTTGCGTGCAGCTCGACGGCGAGCGGCTTCTGGCCGGCGGTGGAGTAGCCAGTGAGCGCAAGCTGCAGCGGCGCGATATGGAATGTCGCTGGCGCATGCAGGGTCAGGTCGCGAAAGCTCACGTCGGCATCGACGATGCCGATGTCGGGCAGGTCCACCGTCCACGGCTTCGGGGGTGGCGCTTTGGCGTCGGCTGGGTCTGCCGGCAGCGCCACGTACAGTCGTGCCAGGTTGAGGCTGCCGTTGCGCTCACGCCAGGCGAGGATCTTTGCTCCATTCACGCGCAGTTGGCGCACGCTCGCGCTTGCTGCGGCGAAGTCGACCTTGGTGTCGAGCACCTGCAGTTGCGGAATCTCCAGCCAGCTGTCGGACTGCTCCGGTGCGCGCAGCCCGAGGTCGTGGCAAGTCAGGTCGGAGATGTCGAGGCGCAGCCCCAGGCCATCTTCATGTGGGGAGTAGTCGTAGCGGCCGTTCAGGTCCATCGTGCCGTGCGCGACGTTGAACGGCAGTAGATTTGGTCCCGCGTCGGCGATGGCCTGGGCGCGGAAGTTGCCGATGTGCATCTCGCCCGTCGAGACCACCGGGTCAAGGCCGAAGGTGCCGGACCACGAGAAGGTCGCGTCCAGCTTCGAACGCGCGACCAGCCGGTACGCGTTTGCGGAGCTGCGCGTATAGAACTCGGTCAGTGTCAGATCGAACGCGGCGACTTCCACGTCGAATGGCGTCGCGCGGGCCTTGTCGGAGTACTCGGCCCGGCCGTGACTGATCGACAGCGTGTGTATCCACACTTTCGGCATCGGCGAGTTCGGGTCGCTCGGTGGCACCAGATCCATCAGGTTGATGCTGCCGTCGCGTCGCTCGATCAGTCGTACGTGCGGCCCGTCCAGCGTGACGAAGCCCACGTCCACGCCACCCTTGAAGATCGAGATCAGGCGTACGTCTGCAGCGAGGTGATCGAAGGCCAGCATCGGCTGGCCGTCGGCATCCGCCACGGCGAAACGCTCAACGTCTAGCCTGAGCGTGAACGGATTGAAGTGAACGGCGTCGAGCTGGTAAGTGCGCTGGTGCTTGACCTGCAAGTACTCGCGCAGTCCGCCCTTGACCACGGCCGGTACCAGCCAGTAGCCCGCCAGTGCATACAGCGCGACTATGAGTAGAGCGCTGACAAGCAGCTTGCGGGACGGGGTCAGGCGTAGCATGGGTATCAGCGCTCCTTCACTCCCCTGATGATCGGCGACGGCGCGGCCGGGCGCAAGACGCGTGCCCAGCCGGCGCGGTCTATGGCGTACCGGTGGCAGTCCCAGCTGCGCCCGCCGGCTCGAACGTGACGGCGCAGCAGGCCCTCCCACTGCAGGCCCGCCTTCTCCAGCACGCGGCGCGAGCGATCGTTCTCGATGGCGACGATCGCCGAAACACGCTTGAGGGCGAGCTGGCCGAGACCGAATGCGACCAGTGCTGTCGCCAGCTCCGTTGCGTAGCCGTGGCCCCAGTGACGGGGCGCGAGCATGTAGCCGATGTCTGCCTCACCGGGTGCGCCCAGGGCGAGATCGCAGGCACCCACCAGCTTGCCCGTGCGCCGCACGATCACCGCCAGTTCCCACGAGCGGCGCGCCCCACGTTGCGGCTGGTCGGCACGCTCGGCCGCTGCAATCGCACGGCTCTCGATCGGCGCGAACTCGCGGACCCGCGGATCATCACTGAACGCGCGCAGCAAGGGCAGATCGCTGCGCGCGAACTCCCGCACGCTCAGCCGCGGCGTGGTCAGCGGCAGGGCGATGGTGACAGGTCGTCGTTTGGCCATGTTCAGCGCAGTACCTTGCCGGGGTTCATCCGGCCCTCGGGGTCCAGCGCGTGCTTGACGCGGCGCATCAGTTGCAGCGCTACCGGATCCTCGTAGCGCTCCAGTTCGTCGACTTTCAGCCGGCCGACGCCATGCTCGGCACTGAAGCTGCCGCCCAGTTCAGCCACCAGGTCGTGCACTGCGCGGGTCACGGCGGGCTTCAGCGCGAGGAATGCGCTCTCCTCAGCTGAGCCGGCGGCGACGCCCGGCGGTGGACTGAGGTTGTAATGGAGGTTGCCATCGCCGAGGTGTCCGTAGCCGATGATGCGGGCCCCGGGGGCCAGTCGGGCGAGCGCTTCGGTGCTGCGCGCCACGAACTCCGCCAGTCTTGCGATGGGCAGCGAGACGTCGTGCTTGATCGACGCGCCGGCACGCGTCTGGGCCTGTGGCACGTGCTCGCGCAGGAACCAGAACGCCTCGCGCTGCCGCCCGGAGTGAGCAAGCGCCGCGTCCCGCAGCGTACCGGCCTCGACCTCCGCCTGCAGGAACTCCTCGAAGCGAATGGCCAGCTCCGGCAGCGCCGGTGGTATCGCCAGCTCCACCAGCACGAGCGCGGGCACGGTGGCGTCGAAGGGTGCCGCGACGCCGGGAACGTGCTCAAGGGCGAGCTGGTAGGCGGCGCCCGGCAGGTATTCGAACCCCTCGACGAGGTCGCCGAATGCATCGCGAATTCGCCCGAGCAGCGCGACCGCAGCGCCGATGTCGTCCACGACCACCATCGCGGTGGCGTAATCGGCCGGTTGCGAATAGATCTTCAATGCGGCCGCGGTGATCACGCCGAGCGTGCCCTCGGCGCCGAGGAACAACTGCTTGAGGTCGTAGCCGGTATTGTCCTTGCGCAGCACGCGCAGTTGATCGAGTACCTGTCCATCCGGCAGTACGACCTCGAGGCCCAGCACCAGGTCGCGCATCATGCCGAAGCGCAGCACCGAGGTGCCGCCGGCGTTGGTCGAGAGGTTGCCGCCGATCTGGCAGGTACCCTCAGAGCCGAGCGAGAGCGGAAAGCGCCGGCGTACGGCTTGTGCGGCCGATTGAACACTGGCGAGCGTGCAGCCGGCTTCGGCGATCAGCGTGCCGCCGGTCGGGTCGACGGCGCGCACGCGGTTCAGTCGCTCCAGGCTCAATACGATCTGGGTGCCGGACTCGTCCGGCGTCGCGCCGCCGCAGTAGCTCGTGTTGCCGCCGTGCGGGACGACTGCCAGGCGGTGCTCTGCGCACAATCGCAGCACAGCCGACACGGCCGCGACGTCTGCCGGCCGCGCGACCAGTGGCGTGAGGCCCTGGTACAGGTGACGGTGGTCCTGCAGGTAACGCGCAACGTCTGCGCTGTCCGTGCGGCAACCCTCCGCTCCCAGCAGGGCGCGTAGTGCGGTCAGCGCTGCGGCGGAGGGCGCGCCCCTCATGGGTGCGACCTGCGAGCCTGGGTCAAAACGGGGGCGATGCTCGGCATCCTGGGGCCTCTGGCAGATGGAGATCTTGCGCGGCCGGAGGGTATCACCCGGCGACGGATGTCGCCGCTCGGGCCTGCCCCGGCTTCGCTCAGCGGCGGGTGGGACGGCGCCGGGCGGCCGGCGCCGGCTGGGCCTCTGCGGGCGTGCGGATCTGCTGCCATGCCGCCAGTGCACGGTCGCGGCTGCCAGCGAGGTCGACCAGCGGTACGGGGTAGTCCTGGCCAAGGCGGACGCCGGCGGCGGCGAGCACCGCTGCGGGCGCCAGGAACGGCCGGTGCAGCCACTCGGCTGGAAGTCGCGCGAGTTCCGGTAGCCAGCGGCGCAGGTAGCCACGCGCCGGGTCGAAGCGCTCGCTCTGCAGCACTGGGTTGAAGATACGGTAGAACGGCGCTGCATCCGCACCGCAGCCGGCCGTCCATTGCCAGCCGGCGGTGTTGCTCGCCAGGTCCGCGTCGACCAGCGTGTCGTGGAACCAGCGGGCTCCATCGAGCCAGGGTTGCTGCAGGTTCTTGATCAGGAACGAGGCTGCAACCATGCGCACGCGGTTGTGCATCCAGCCGGTGTGCCACAGCTCGCGCATGCCGGCATCCACGAGCGGGATGCCGGTCTGGCCGCGCTGCCAGGCGCGCAGCAGGGCGGCGTCCGGTCGCCACTGGAAGTGGGTGTAGCGCACATCCATCGGCTGATCGGTCGTATGGGGAAAGGCGTACAGCAGGTGATGGCCGAACTCACGCCAGCCCACTTCGCGCAGGAAGCTCTCGGTGCCGCGCCGTGCCCCGTCGCGCTCCAGCGTGGCGGCTGAGATTGCCAGCACCTGTCGCGGCGAGATTTCGCCGAAGTGCAGGTGCGCGGCGAGCCGCGAGGTGCCCGCCATATCGGGGCGGTCCCGCATTTCGGCATAGTCCGCCGCGTCGTCCTCGAGGAACTCTTTGAGGCGGGCGTGTGCTCCTTGTTCACCTGGCGACCACAGCGCGGCAAAGCCTGAGTCCCAGCGCCGTTGCGGCAGCAGCTCAAGCGCCGCAAGCGCGATGCCTGCGGGCGGTCGCGCTGCCCGGATCTTCGCCGGCGCAGGCAGTGGCGGACCCACTTCGGACAGGCGTCCCTGGCAGACGCGCCAGAAGGGCGTGAATACGCGGAATGGATCGCCGCTGCCGTTCTTCACGGTCCAGGGCTCGAACAGCAGGTTGCCGGCGTGACTGTGGGCCTGCAGTCCGGCCGCCCGCAGCGCTGACTTGATCGTGGCGTCCCGCGCAATCAGCGCAGGCTCGTAGGTGCGGTTCCAGTGCACGCTCGTCGCGCCCGTCGCCTGCGCCATCGATTGCAGCGTCGCAAGGCTGGGCCCGCGCGCGATGACCAGCTGCGCCCCGCGCAGGCGCAGCTCCGCATCCAGTGCAGCGAGGCTGTGGTGCAGCCACCAGTGGCTGGCGGCACCCGGCGACCAGGGTGCTTCCTCTTCCGGGGCGTGGATGTACAGCGCGATCACGCGACCGCCGCCCTCCAGGGCGGCGGTCAGTGCGGGGTGGTCGTGCAGGCGCAGATCGCGGCGGAACCAGACGAGCGAGGTGTGCAGCGGGAACTCTCCGGCGGGTGACGGCGCGGACGGCGTGAGCGGTCCGCTCGTCTCAGGTGGCGTTGCGCAGGGCTTCGATGCGCTCGTTGAGCGGCGGGTGGCTCATCATCAGTCGTCGCAGGCCGCCAACGCGTTCATCGCCGGCGATGCCCATCGCCTCGAGCTTCTGCGGCAGTGCGCCGGACTCGCCGCGTTTGAGTGCCTGCAGCGCCGCGATCATTGACTGGCGGCCCGCGAGGTGCGCGCCGCCCGCGTCTGCTCGGAACTCGCGCCGTCGTGAGAACCACATTACGACCAGCGAGCCGAGGAACGTCAGGATCACCTGCGCGACCATGGAGCCCACCCAGAAGCCGATACCGGGACCGCGGCGTTCGTTGTTCTCGCCACGTGACAGCGCGCTGTCGATGATGATGCTGCCGATGATGCGCGACAGCACGAACGCGAACGTGTTCACCACTCCCTGCACCAGCGTCAGCGTGACCATGTCACCGTTGGCGACATGGGTGATTTCGTGACCAAGTACTGCCTCTACTTCGGCACGGCCCATCTGCACCAGCAGCCCCGTGCTTACCGCGACCAGAGCGTGGTTGCGGGTCGCGCCTGTCGCAAAGGCGTTGGGGGCCTCTGACTCGAAGATGCCGACTTCCGGCGTGCCGATGTTGGCGGCAGCGGCGAGTCGCGTGACGGTCGACAGCAGCCAGGCTTCGCGCTCGTCGCGGGGTGCCGTGATTAGCTGCACGCCCATCATGTGCTTGGCGCTCCACTTGGAGATCGCCAGCGAGAAGAACGCGCCACCGAACCCGAAGACGAGGCCGGTGATGACCAGCGAGCCGTAGTCGAGTCCCGCGTGGCTCAGCCAGGGGCCGACGCCAAGCAGGTTCAACGTGATCGACGCCAGGATGACGACTGCGAGGTTGGTGACGATCAGCAGCAGTACGCGCATTGGCGAAATCCTCCAGCGGCCTGAAGCGGTTGCGGCGGAATGCCGGAACGGGACGGCCGTTCGGGCGGAGGTGGGGGCGGGCGTCGGCAATTCAAGGCGCGGCGTGAGGCAGCGTTGACGACGAGCGCCTTGTGGCGGCCATCATAACTGGAATTCCAACGCCCGCTTTGCGCAGACCCGCGAGCCCGTCGATCGATCGGGCGACCGTCCTGGACGCCGCCGTGCATCACGCTTGCTGCTTGCCCGCCTAAGCCGCGGATCCGTACTGGACGGTGCGGCCGTTATTGAACCGACCTTGCGCAGTGGCCGCGGCAGCATTCGCTGCCCGGCCGCCGGGCACCGGACAGTGACGTCAGGCCGCGGCCCCCTGCAACGCCAGCAGGCCGCTGCGGCCGGGCAGTTCGCCCATCACCACGGCGTGCCGTGGCAGTCGGCTCGCGTCCAGTCCGCGGCGCAGGCGCGCCATCGTGCCGACGTCGACGCCGCGCTCCCGCCAGGTGTCGATCAGTCGCATGAACGGCGCGCGGAACTGCTGGCCCTCGAGTTCGGCATGCAGTGTGAAGACGTGGCTACCGGACGCTGGCGCTGTCGCGGTCATGTCGAGCACGCGGTCGATTGCACCGTCGACGGTCATACCGTCTACGCCGATCAGTTCGTCCAGCGTCGGCAGCGTCGTCGGCAGCTGCGGGCAGGCGGCAGCGATGCCGTCCATCACCGGCAGGAACGGATGGCTGCCGCGCGAGTCGCTCGCGTAGTCGAGCCCGAGCCGGTCTTCGAGTGCGAACAGGTGGCTGTTGACCTGCCAGCCGGCCGCGCAGTGCGCCCGGGCCGGGGTGCCGAACGCTTCGGTATAGGCCTCAGCGGCGCGCATCACCTGCCGCTGCGTCCACGCCGCGTCGCGGCTGGCGACGTTGTCCTGCCAGTAGACGTGGTCATAGCAGTGGATGCCGGTCTCGTGGCCGGCATCGCGGGTCGCCCGCAGCACATGCCCGGCGCGGCGGCCAATGTGTGGCCCCGGCAGCAGCACGCCATACATCAGTGTGCGCAGGCCGTAGTGGCTGACCACCGAGGTGCGCGCCACCTTGGAGAGAAAGCCGGGACGGAATACGCGCCGCAAAGCCCAGCCGGTGTGGTCGGGGCCGAGACTGAAGTAGAAGCTTGCCGTGATGTCGCGGCGGCCGAGGTCGGCCACGAGCGCGGGCACGCCCTCGAGCGTGCCGCGATACGTGTCGACGTCGACCTTGAGGGCGATCTGCACGAGCCGACGGCCCGCTTCAGCCGACCGTATCGATCAGGTCGGCCGCGGCGGTGACTTCGGCCGCATAGGCATCGAACACCGACTTCAGGATCGAGTCCATGTCGCCCTTCGGGCTCCAGCCCAGCTCGTCCTGGGTGTTGCCGACCCAGGGCACGCGTGTCTGTACGTCCTGGTAGCCCTTGCCGTAGAAGTCGTTGGAGCTGACTTCCTTGATCTTTACCTTCTGGGCGTTCTTGGCATAAGCCGGGTGCTGCTTGCCGATCGCGATCATGCGCTCGGCCAGGTCGCGGATCGACAGGTCGTTGCGCGGGTTGCCGATGTTGTAAATCTTGCCGCTGGCAATGCCGCCCTCATTGCGGATCACGCGCACCAGCGCGTCGATGCCGTCATCGATGTGGGTGAAGCAGCGGCGCTGTGCGCCGCCGTCGACCAGGCTGATGTCCTCGCCGCGGGCGATGTGGGCGAGGAACTGCGTAGCGACGCGGCTCGAGCCTTCCTTCGCCGTGGCGAGCGAGTCCAGCCCGCCGCCAACCCAGTTGAACGGCCGGATCAACGTGAAGTCGAGGCCGTCGCGCTGGCCATGCGCCCAGATCACGCGGTCGAGCAGCTGCTTGCTGCACGAGTAGATCCAGCGCTGCTTCTCGATCGGGCCGCAGACCAGCGGTGAGGTGTGCGGATGGAACTCCGCTTCAGTGCTCATGCCGTAGACCTCGGAGGTCGACGGGAACACGACGCGCTTCTTGTACTTCACGCACTGGCGGATCAGCGGCAGGTTCGCCTCGAAGTCGAGCTCGAACACGCGCAGCGGATCGCGTACGTAGGTTACCGGCGTCGCTATCGCAACCAGCGGCAGGATCACGTCGCACTTGCGGATGTGGTACTCCACCCACTCGTGATTGATCGTGATGTCACCCTCGAAGAAGTGGAAGCGCGGATCGCCCTTGAGGGGCTTGATCCGGTCGTCCTGCATGTCCATGCCCCAGATCTGCCAGTCGGTGTTGGCGAGAATCGTGCGGCTCAGGTGGTGGCCGATGAAACCGTTGACGCCGAGGATCAGTACTTTCTTCATGGCTTCGCTTCAGGTTGGGCCCGCGATGCGCGGGCGGGTGGGCACGCGGGCGTGCCCGAAGGTTTCGATAAAACGCGCGGCATCGAGCCGCCCGTCCTCCAGATGCGCATCGACCAGCTCAAGCCGGCGGCCGTCACCGCAGAGCGCGACGATGGCGCCGTCCTCGACGCCGACCGAGGGGTCGGCCGTCTCGGCGGCGGCCGGGTCCGCCAGCCGACGTGTCCGATGAACCCGCAGTATCGCATCCCCGAGCCGTAGGTAGGCGCCCGGGAATGGGGGGGCGACGGCACGCACCAGGTCGTGGACGCGCTTGGCGGGCCATTCCAGGCTCAATTCGCCGTCGGCCGGCTTGCGACCGCCGAAATAGGAGCCTTTCGACAGATCCAGCGGCGTCGTGGTGGCGGTGCCTGCCAGCAGCCCCGGCAGGCTGCGCCGCAGCACGGTGACGGCGGCATCCGCGACCCGGTCGGCGACCTCGATGGCGGTGTCGTCCGGACCGATAGGCACGGCCTGCTGGTCGACCAGTGCGCCGGCGTCGGGCTTGTCGACCATGTAATGCAGGCTGGCGCCGGTCTCGGACTCGCCGTGCAGCACGGCCCAGTTGATCGGCGCACGACCGCGGTACTTGGGCAGCAGCGAGCCATGCATGTTCAACGCGCCGCGCCGGGCGAGACCCAGTACGCTCGGCGGCAGCATGCGCCGGTAGTAGAACGAGAAAATGAACTCTGGGTCGATCGCGGCGATCTCCGCCAGCAGCGTGGGGTCGGCGGGGTCTGACGGCGTCACGGCGCGGCAGCCCGCACCACGCGCAACTTCAGCGACCGAGGCGAACCAGCGCGTCTCGTTCGGGTCGTCCTCGTGCGTCACCACCAGCCGCACGCCAATGCCCGCCTCGAACAGCGCGCCGAGGCAGCGAGCGCCGACCTCGGAATAGGCGAAGACGACGGTTGGGTGCGTGTCGGTCATTCGCGGCCGGCCGGCGGCGCGTGCGGCGACTGCTCGAGAACGGCGCCGATGATGTAGCGCGGCCGCTGGCGCACCTGCACGTAGATGCAGCCGATGTACTCGCCCAGCAGGCCGATGCCGAACAGCGTCATGCCGAGCAGGAAAAACACGATCGCGAACAGCGTGAACACGCCGTCGACTTCAGGTCCGAGAATGGCGCGGCGAGCCAGCATGTAGAACACCAGCGCGCCCGACAGCGCTGACAGCACCAGTCCGACTAGCGAGAACATCTGCAGTGGCACGGTCGAGAAGCCGGTCATCAGGTCGAAGGTCAGCCGGATGAGGCGGTAGAGCGAGTACTTCGAGGTGCCGGCGACGCGCTCGTCGTGTTTAACCTCGATCTCGACCGGGTTCGATGAGTAGATCGAAGCCAGTGCCGGAATGAACGTGATGTTCTCGCGCGTTGCGTTGATCGTGTCGACGATCTGGCGGCCGTAGCCGCGCAGCATGCAGCCGTGGTCCGCCATCTTGATGGGCGTGGTTCGCTCGCGGATCGCGTTGATGACCTTCGAGGCCATGCGCCGCCACCACAGGTCCTGGCGGTTCGTGCGCCAGGTACCGACGTAGTCGTGCCCTTCCTCGAGCTTGGCCAGCAGCTTGCCGACCTCCTCGGGAGGGTTCTGCAGGTCCGCGTCGAGGGTGACGACGTACTCGCCGCGGGAGCGCTCGAAGCCGGCCAGGATAGCGGCATGCTGGCCGAAGTTGACCTGCAGCAGAATCACGCGTGTCTCAGCGGGTCGGCGCTGGTACTGCTCGCGCAGCATCGCCACCGAGCGATCGCGGCTGCCGTCGTTGACGAACAGCACCTCGTAGGGGCGGTTGAGGGCGTCGAGCGCCGGATACAGGCGCTCGAACAGAGTCGGCAATACGTCCTCCTCGTTGTAGACGGGGATCACCACCGAGAGCACAGGAGCGGTGTCGTTCACGGGAAGGCCTTTAGAGCTTTGTCATGTCGAGTACGGCGTCGCACACGCGCTCGACGTCGGCAGGCGTCATCGCCGGGAACAGCGGCAGGGTGACGGTTTCGGCACCAATCCGCTGGGAGTTAGGAAACGCCGCCGGGTCCCAGCCCTGCTGGCGATAGTAGGTGAGCCCCGGAATCGACGGATAGTGGATGCCGAGCCCAATGCCACGCTCGCGCATCTGCGCGATGAAGGCGTCGCGCGTCGTCTGCAATCGCGTGAACGGTATCAGTACCGCGAACATGTGCCAGCTGTGCCCCTCGCCGTCGGCGGGCAGCATGTCCGCGGGCAGGTGCGGCGCAAGGCGCGCGAAGTAGTGTGCCGCGAGCTCGCGGCGTCTGGCGTTGAACTCGTCCAGCCGCTTGAGTTGACCGATGCCGACCGCCGCGGCGACGTCGGTGAGGTTGTACTTGCCACCGGCGCTGTAGACGTCGACGTTGCCGGCCGCGTCCTTGCTGATGCCGTGGAACCGCTCGCGGTCGAGCGGTAGCGCGAGTGAGGGGTCCGCGAAGGCGAGCGCGCCGCCCTCGATCGTCGTCATGTTCTTGTTGGCGTGGAAGCTGAAGCTGGCGACGTCGCCGAAGCTGCCGATCAGCCTGCCGCGGTGGCGGGTGCCGATCGCATGGGCTGCGTCTTCGAGCACCCGCAGGCCGTGGCGCGCGGCGAGCTCCAGCACGGCGTCCATGTCGACTGCGAGCCCGGAGTAGTGCACCGGCATGATGGCGCGGGTGCGTGGCGTGATCGCCGCCTCGATCGCCGCGGCGGTGATGTTGCGCGAGCGCAGTTCGACGTCGGCGAACACGGCGCGCGCGCCGAGTCGCTCAACGACGTTGGCCGATGCGGCGAAGCTCATCGCCGGCACGATCACCTCATCGCCGGCGCCGACGCCGAAGGCCTTCAGCGCCATCTCCAGGCCGCCGGTCGCGGAGGTCATCGAGCGGACCTGGCGGGTGCCGCCTAGATAGTCGGCCAGCCCGCGCTCGAACTCGGCGACGCGCGGTCCGGAGGTGATCCAGCCGGAGCGCAGCACGGCAACCACGGCGGCAATCGTGTCCTCGTCGATGGTCGGGCGGGTGAAGGGCAGGAAATCTGTCATCGCAATCACCGTCTGCTGACGAACACGTTGTCGAAATCCCGGCCGAGTTCGCGCATCGGCAGGCCGTCCCGGGCGAGACGAAGGGCGGTCGCGTGAGGCACCAGCGCGTAGCCGCTGGTCGAGTCCTTCCAGCGCGCCTCGAATGCCTCGACACTGTCGAGTCCGCGCGACGGCTCGAACGTCAGCCCGTAGTCGAGCTCGCCCCGGTAGACCACCGGCACCACCGGGCGGCCGGCGTAGAACGGCAGTGTCCAGTCGAACGTTTCCACCGTGTACAGCGGCGCGCCGTCTTCAAGCGGACCTACGCGTGCGAGCAGCGGCTGCACCGAGTAGCGCGCGGCGATCGCGCTGCCCCCTAGCGCCAGCAGCAGCAGCGGCGCGGCGAAGCCTACCGCGGTGAGCGTGCGGCGTGCACGGCCGAGGCTGGTGCGGCCGTGCCACAGCGCGAGTACACCGCCGCCGATCAACAGCGCGGCGACCATCCACGCGTAGGGCGTCAGCATCGCGCGCGTCCAGGTGGCGTCGGCGTCGAGTGCCCGCTGTCCGTACAGCGGCAGCGCCACGGCGATCGCGACGCCCAATGCGAGCTGCAGCAGCGCCGCCAGCCGCAGGTCCTTGAGTGCGGTCCGTCCGCCGCCGGCCGCGAGCAGCGACAGTGGCGCCAGCACCGGCACGATGTAGGGCGCGAGCTTGGAGTCCGACAGCGAGAAGAAGAGCAGCGTGAATGCAGCGCTGACCCACAGTACGCGCGGGCCGTCGAAGTGGCCGCGCGGCGCGGTCGCCCGCCAGCCGCCCAGTAGCGAGCGGCAGACCTGCGGCAGCCACGGCAGGGAGCCCGCCGCCAGGATCATCAGGAAGTACCACCACGGCTTGAACCGGTCGTGAACCTTGGTCAGGTAGCGCTGGAAGTGCTCGTGGATGACCAGGAAGTCGAGCGCGCCCGGGTGGGCCCGCTCGACGGCGAGGCACCACGGCGCGACCAGGATCGCGTACAGCGCCAGGCCCTTGCCCAGATGCAGGTGGCGCCAGGCGGCGGTGTCGCGCTGCAATGCGCTGTACAGCAGCAGCACGGCGCCCGGCAGCACGATGCCGATCAGGCCCTTGGTCAGCGTCGCGGCAGCCATTGCCGCCCAGCAGACCAGCATCCAGCTGCGGGTCGTGTCCGGCGCGCGTTCGCGCTCGGCTTGGCCGAGACAGAACGCGGCGATCGCGATCGTCAGCCAGCAGCTGAGGCTCATGTCGAGCGTGGTCAGCTGGCCCATGGTGACGTACAGCAGCATGCTGCCGGTCATGCCGGCGGCAATCAGTCCGCGCTCCGCGTTCCACAGGCGCCGGCCAAGCAGATAGACGAACACCAAGGCGAGGACCGCGGAGCCGGCGGTGACGAAGCGGGCGGCCCACTCGGTGTGGCCGAACACGCGCAGCGACAGGGCGGTGGCCCAGTACTGCAGCGGGGGCTTCTCAAGGTAGACCATGCCGTCCAGACGCGGCAGGGTGTAGTCGCCGGACGCGAGCATTTCCGCCGGGATCTGGGCGTAGCGCCCCTCGTCGGGGTTGTAGAGCGGGCGGGCACCAAGCAGCGCAAACCAGGCGATGCCGCACGCGATGAGCAGCAGCGTCCAGGCACGGGCCTGATGCCGGGCGTCCAGATCGCGGTTCATGAGGGCGTCGCCAAGCAAACTAAACTCCAATCTTACCGGCAGCGGCCCTAGGCCGGCCAGCACGGCCGGATCACTTCATGAAGCGCGGTTAATGCAGCTTCGTCTGGTGACGGTGGCGGTTATAGTGGGTTTGGAGGTCCACCGGTCATGCAATTGACGTTTCTAGGCGCCGCCGGCGAGGTTACCGGCTCCCGCCATCTGGTCGAGGTGGGCGGTTCCCGGGTGCTGGTCGACTGCGGCATGGTGCAGGGCGGGCGGGATGCCCCGGCCCGCAACCGGGCGCCGTGGAGCTTCGAGCCGGCCAGCCTGTCCGCTGTCGTGCTGACCCACGCACATATTGACCACAGCGGCTTGCTGCCGCGGCTGGTCGCGGACGGCTTTGCCGGCCCGGTGTACGCGACCCCGGCCACGATCGAGCTGATCAGCGTGATGCTGCGCGACAGCGCTCACCTGCAACTGGCCGACGCGGCCCGGGCCGCCCGGCGCGGCGGTCCGCGTGCCGGCCTGCCGCCCCTGTACGGCTTCGAGGAGGTCGAGGCGCTGATGCGCCGGATGGTGCCGCTGCCCTACGGGGAGAGCCGTCTGATCGCGCCCGGCATGAGCCTGCGGCTCTCCGACGCAGGCCACATCCTGGGTTCGGCGCTGGTCGAACTTTGGCTGGAGAGCGGCGCGAGCCGCTGCAAGCTGGTCATGAGCGGCGACCTCGGTCAACCGGGCAGGCCGATCCTGCGCGACCCCACCGTGATCGCCGACGCCGACGTGCTGGTGCTCGAGTCCACCTATGGCGACCGCGACCACCGGCCACTCGCTGCGACACTCGACGAGCTGGTCGAGTCGATGAGCCGCACGCTGCTGGAGCGCCACGGCAACGTCATCGTGCCGTCGTTCGCGGTTGGCCGCACCCAAGAGCTGCTGTACTGGTTCGAGCGGCTCGTGCTGGAGGGCCGACTGCCGCCGTTGGACGTGTTCGTCGACTCACCGCTGGCCAATGAGGTCAGTGCGATTACTGCGCGGCATTTCGAGTTGTTCGACGCCGAGGCGCGCCGGATGCGGCAGGTGCAGCTCGCAGGTCAGATGCGCTGCCATATCCGCGAGACGCACAGCGTCGAGGAGTCGATGGCGCTCAACCGCATTGCCGGTGGCGCGGTCATCGTTGCCGGCAGTGGCATGTGTGACGGCGGCCGCATCCGCCATCATTTGAAGCACCACCTGCCCAATCCCAAAACGACGGTCCTGATCGTCGGATTCCAGGCGGCGGGCACCCTCGGCCGGCGGCTGGTCGAGCGGGAGCGCTCGGTCATGATCAGCGGCGTGCGTGTGCCGGTGCGGGCGGAGGTCGTCACTTTGGGCGGATTCTCTGCCCATGCGGATCAGAGCGCGATCCTCGGCTGGCTGCGAAATTTCCATCGTCCGCCGCGTACCTGGCTGGTGCATGGCGAGCCCCCTGCAGCGAATGCGCTGGCGGCGAGGATCGGCGCTGAGCTGGGTTGGCGCGAGGTGTCCGTCGCCCGCTTGGGCGAAGTCGCCACGCTCGGCCAGCCGGCCGCTTGAAAATACCTTCCCGGTCCACACTCTGAACCGGCAGCATGCCGGCTTCAACGACGGGCACCTAGACGCCATGGAATATCACGACTACTACAAGACGCTTGGCGTGCCTCGGTCCGCGACCGAGGCCGAGATCAAGAAGGCGTACCGCAAGCTGGCGCGCAAGTACCACCCGGACGTCAGCAAGGAAAAGAATGCTGAGGCGCGCTTCAAGGAGGTCGCCGAGGCCTACGAGGTACTGCGTGACACCGCAAAGCGCGCGTCCTATGACCAGCTCGGCGCCGGCTATGTCGGCGGGCAGCAGTTCCGGCCGCCGCCGGGTTTCGGTGCGGGCGGGGCGCGTCCGCGCGCAGCTGGCGGTGACCCGGGGTTCAGTGACTTCTTCTCAAGCCTGTTCGGCGATGCCGCGTTTGGTGGTTTCGGCGGTCCTGGTCCCGGTCCTGGCGCGCGCGCGCGCGGTGATGACCGGCGGGCCAGACTGGAACTGACGCTCGAGGAAGCGTTCGGCGGTGTCAGTCGGGACGTGCGCCTGCAGCAGGCGGAGGACCCGGATCGCCGCGGCGCATCGCGCGAGCGCACCTTGCGCGTGACGGTGCCGGCGGGTGTTGGGGCGGGCCAGGTGATCCGGCTGGCGGGTCAGGGCGGCGCAGGGCCCGCTGGCGCCGGCGACCTGTTGCTGGAAGTGGCGATCCTGCCCCATGCCTGGTTTCGCCTGGACGGTCGGGATGTGACCCTGGACTTGCCGCTGGCGCCGTGGGAGGCCGCGCTGGGCGCGACGGTGTCGACCCCAACGCTTGGGGGCGCGGTCGACCTGCGGATCCCGGCGGGTGCGCGCAGCGGGCAGAAGATGCGCCTGCGCGGACGGGGCCTGCCGGGGGATCCGCCGGGTGATCAGTTCGTGGTCCTGAAGGTGGTGTTGCCGCCGGCAGATACGCCGCGGGCGCAGGAGCTGTACGCGATGCTGGCGGCGGAGCTGCCGTTCGAGCCGCGGGCCGAGTTCGGCGGCGACTGACGAGGAACTCAGCCGACCGCGACGCCCAGCAGGCGTCCGATCAGGAACGTGGCGGCACCGGCGGCAGCGCCGATCGCCATCATGCGCAGACCGCCGAGCCAGGCATTGCGGCCGGTAAACAGGCTCAGCACCATGCCGATCGCGTATAGCGCGAACAGCGTCAGTGCGGCGGCGGTGAATGTTCCGCGGGCCAGTGGCAGTCCCAGCAGGAATGGCACCAGCGGCAGCGTTGCGCCGGCGGCGAACGCCACGAACGAGGCGCTCGCTGCGCCCCACGGCGAGCCCAGATCGTTCGGGTTGATGCCGAGCTCTTCGCGCGCCAGCGCGTCGAGCGCCTGCTCGGGATCCTTGATCAGCGTCTGTGCAAGGGTGCGTGCCTGCTCGACGTCCATGCCGCGGGCGGCGTAGATCAGCACCAGCTCCTCGGCCTCCTCGTCGGGATATTCGGCCAGCTCCTCGCGCTCGAGGGCGATCTGGTATTCGTACATCTCGCGCTGCGAGCGCACCGAGACGTATTCGCCGGCGGCCATCGACAGTGCGCCGGCCAGTAGCCCGGCAACACCGCTGGTGAGAACGAAGCGTGCGTCGACGCCGGCGCCCGCTACACCGAGAATCAGGCTCGCGTTCGACAGCAGTCCGTCGTTGATGCCGAACACTGCCGCGCGTAGGTTGCCGCCAGCCACGTTCTGGTGGCGCCGGCCGATGTCCTCGATGGTTTGCGGCATCGCGTGACCCGGTCCTGGCCCCGCGTTGTAGACCGACAGTCCGCGTAGTTTCAGTGCGATCAGCGCCGTGCGCATGCGCTTGGGCCCGAGCACGCGAGTCAGCCTTTCTACAAGTCGTGCTCGTGTGCTGGGCTGGAACGTTGGCGTTGGTGTGGGCAGGTATCGTGCCCAGGTGCCCGCCTGATCCTCGGCGGCGGCGGCGAGTTTCAGGAACAGCTGCTGCTTCGGCGGGTCACGCTCGATCTCGGCGAGCCGGCGATAGAGCCAGGCCGATTCGAGCTCGTGGTACCAACTGGAGTGCGCGGCGGCCGGATTCTCCGGCGGCGATTCAGTGGGCTGGCTTGCCATCGAGCTCTAGCAGTGGGCTCAGCTGGGCCACGAGGGCACGGTCGATAAAGGGCTTCTCGATGAAGTCCAGGGCGCCTGCGCGCATCGCCGTGACCGCGCTGGTCACATCGGCATCGCTCGACAGCAGGATCACCGGCATCTCCAGGCCGCGGGCGCGTAGTTCCTGCAGCAGCGTCAGTCCCGGCATGTCGGGCAGGCGGGCCTCGGCGATCAGCACGACGGGAATGGTGGTCGGCAGACGGTCCAGAAATTCGCGCGCGGTGGCGAACTCCTCGATCTGTGCGCCGAGCGCGCGCAGCAGCTTGGCGACGCTGCGGCGCACGTTCGCGTCCGGATCAACGACGCTAACCACGGTGGCCGTCTTCATCACTAGGTCTGCTGCTTGGCTGGACATGGGGAAGTCGACGCTGCCGACGGTGAACGTCGGCAGCGCTCCTTCGTACCAGTATCCCGGTGAGCCCGCTGAGCCCATATTGGGACTATTACCTAGATTCTGGGGTCTAAGTCGCGCGTTCCGCTTCGATGACCATCCGCACTAGGTGGGCGAGCGATGAAGCCCCCATCTTTTCCATGACGCGGGCACGGTGAATTTCCACCGTACGTTGGCTGACGTTCAGGTCGCCGGCGATTACCTTGTTGGCCTTGCCTTGCGTGACCAGATCCAGCACCTCGCGCTCCCGCGGCGTCAGCTGCTGCATTCGGCGGCGAATTGCGTCGCGCTCCTTCAGGCCTGCGCGGTTGTCACGGTCCTTCTCGAGCGCCTGGTTGATGCGATCGATCAGGTCCTGGTCACGGAATGGCTTCTGGATGAAGTCAACGGCGCCGTGCTGCATCGCTTCGACCGCCATGGGCACATCGCCGTGGCCGGTGATGAACACGATCGGCACGATCGCGTGGATCTCGTTCAGGCGCTGCTGCAGCTCCAGTCCGCTCATGCCGGGCATGCGGATATCGAGCACCAGACAGCCTGCCCGTTCGGCGTCGAACGAGTCGACGAATTCCTGTGCGGAGGCGAACGTCTCGACCGGCAGGCCGACGGACTTCAACAGCAGTCGTAGTGAGGTGCGTACGGCGTCATCGTCGTCGACGACGAAAACAGTAGCGGGCTTTTCCTTCATCATCAGCCTCCTGGCAGCTGGGGCAGCGTGAAATGAAACGTGGTACCGCCCCCCGGCGTGGGTCGATGGCCCAGTTTGCCGCGATGCGCGCGAATAATCGAGTGCGATATGGCAAGGCCCAGCCCGGTGCCGGTGGCCTTGGTCGTAAAGAACGGGTTAAACAGGTTCACGGCGACCTCCGGTGGGATGCCACCGGCTTGGTCGATCACGCAGACTTCCACGTCCTGGCCGACCAGTTGGGTGGTCACCACGACCTGGCGCGGTGCGCCGGGCGCTTCAAGCAGCGCGTCGATCGCGTTGCGGACGAGGTTGAGCAGTACCTGCTGAATCTGCACCGGGTCCGCTGCGACCGGCGGTACGGACGGCGCCAGTGTCAGTATTAACCGAACGTCGTTGACCCGGGCATCTGGTTCGGCGAGCACCCGCAGGTCCTCGATTAGCCGGTTCAGGTCGAGCGTCTCGGTCTTCGCTGCGCGATTCTTGACGAAGGCGCGCAGGCGACGGATTACCTCGCCGGCGCGCAGCGCCTGAGAGGTGATCTGCACCAGTGCTTCACGCAGCTCCGCGCGCTCGCCGCCGGAAGGGGAGTCCATCATGCGTACCAGGGCCTGCGCATAGGTTGCTATTGCGGTCAGTGGCTGGTTGATTTCGTGGGCGAGTCCGGTGGCCATTTCGCCCATCGTCGACAGGCGGGCGACGTGGGTCAGGCGCTCCTGGCCCAGGCGCAGCTCTTCCTCGGCGAGCTTGCGCTCAGTGATGTCATGCACCGTGCCGGTGATGATCAGCGACTGCGCGTCGTTGCTGGGTACGGTTTGCGCGAGCGTCTGCACGACGCGCGTGCTGCCGTCCGGTCGGACGATCCGGTATTCCAGATCGATCCTGCCGGTCTCCGCGACGCCGCGGCGCCAGTCGTGCAGGAAGCGCGCGCGGTCGTCGGGGTGCACGCAGTCGGCGGCGTATTCCTTGAGTAGTAACGCTCCCGAGTCCGGGTCGCGGCCGGTGATGTCGTAGACCTGCTGCGACCAGAGCGCTGCGCCATCAGGCTCGTGGATTTCGAAGTTTCCGAGCTTTGCGATTGCCTGTGCGCTGCGTAGCAGCTGCTCGCTGCGTTTGAGCGCCTGTTCGGCATGGCGCTGGTCGGTGACGTCCTCACCGGAACTGAGTGTGCCGATCGCGCGGCCTTCCTCGTCGGTCACGCGGGTCGTGCGCCAGGCGATCAGCTTTATCTCGCCATCGCTTGTGACGACCTCGTCCTCCGAGTATTCGAGCAAGCTGGTGTCGCCGCGCAGTGTAGCTGCCAGCGTCGCGCGAGCGGCTTCGCGGTGCGGCTCGGCGATGCATTGCTCGAACCAGTCCCGGCCGACCAGCTCGGTCTCGGTGTAACCGAGGATTTCGCAGCCCTTGCGGTTGATCAGCGTGATGTGGCCGGAATTGGCGATGGCGAGCAGCATCACCTGCGCGAGGTCAAGGTAGCTTTGCGCCCGATCGCGCTCGCGGCGTAGTGCGTCGGTGGCTGCCTTGCGGGCACTGATGTCGTGGAGGAAGCCGACAAAGCGCTTTGCACCCGAGCCGGGGATTTCGCCGACGGCGAGCGAGGCGGGGAATATCGTGCCGTCCCGGCGCTGGGCCGAGATTTCTCGCCCGATGCCGATGATGCGCGCCTTGCCGGTGCGCTGGTAATTCTGCATGTACTGGTCGTGCCCGGAGCTGTAGGGATCCGGCATCAGCATGTTGATGTTCTTGCCGGCCACTTCGGCGGCGGTGTAGCCGAACAGCCGTTCGGCCGCGGCGTTGAACGTCTCGATGCTGCCCTTGTGGTCGATGACGATAACGCCATCGACCGCGGCATCGAGTAGGGCCTTGAGTTCGTTGGTGACCTGCTGCGAGTGGCTCGCGGCAGTGGCGGGATCAGCGTTGGTAGGCAAGGCGCAGCGTGTTTCCGTGACTAGGGAATGACCGCGTGAGGCAGGGCAGCCACCTGCGGTGGCCGCTCGGTGCGGTGGGCGAGCTAGTAGTCTTCGCGATCCTTGTCCTCGTCCTCGTCGTCATCCTCATCCTCATCGTCGTCCTCGTCCCAGTCATCATCCTCGTCGTCATCCTCGTCCTCGTCCCAGTCGTCGTCCTCGTCTTCCGACCCGGACCAGCCCTCAGGCTCCTGAGTCAGTTCGAGGTCGAGTTCGGCCCAGGTGTCCAGGTCCATCTCCTCGACTTCCCCATCGGCGTGCTGGACTTCGACCAATTCCGCGTCTTCGTCCACGGACAGCACCTGGAAGGACTCGTCCTCCTCCAGATCCCGGTACCACTTGCCCTTGACCGGCTCGTATTCTCTGCCCACGTTCGAAGACCCTCAGTCGAAAATTGTCGGAAAATTCTGCGTCTGGCGCCAATTCAGGCGCGCGGCGATCGCCCCGGGAGTTTAGGGGTTCAGGTAGCGCGAGGCAATCAGCGGGCAGGCGAGGTCATGTGCATGTGTGCGTGGTCGTGCGCGGCACCGGGCGGGTGGAGCCACGCGCCGGTAAGCGTCCAGATCGCCGCCAGCAGCACCGCGCTGCCGGCGAGGCGTCGCAGTCCGGGGCGGCGCAGGTAGGTGCCCAGCGTCGCGCCGCCGAGCGTGAGGCCCAGCAGCGCCGGCAACGTACCCACGCCGAAGGCGAGCATCGTTGCGGCGCCGTCGAGCGCACGGCCGCCGCTCGCTGCGACGAGCAGCATCGAATAGACGAGCCCGCAGGGCATGAAACCCCACAGTAGTCCCAGCGCTGCCGGTCGCACTGTCGCCGGCAGTCGGCCGAGGCGGGCGAATAACGGCCTCAGGCCTGCCCAGAAGAACGCTCCCAGCCGCTCGGCGCCCAGTAGGTCGCGGCCGGAAAGCATCCGCAGGCCAAGGGCGGCGAGCACCGCAGCGGCTACCAGCCGGCCCCCCAGCGCGATGCCCGCCAGCGGTAGCAGCCTGGCGGTATTGCCTACCAGCGCCGCCAGTGCGGCCCCGACCAGCGCGTAGCCGGCCAAGCGACCGGTGTTGAATGCTATTGCTGCCGCCAGCGGCAGGCCACGACCGCCGCGGAAGGTGGCGCCGACGGCGGTTGCGATACCACCGCACATCGCCGCGCAGTGGGCGGCTCCCGCCAGACCTGCCAGTAGCGCGGCGCCAAGGCTGACCGCCAGCGCCGGATCGTTCACTGCGGTTCCTCTACAGTCGGTGCGGGCTTGTCGTCGGCGACCACCGACCAGCCTGGCGACTCCAGATCGTCGAATTGGCCGTCGCCGACCGCCCAGAAGAACGCCCACAGCGCGAACCCGACCAGCACAAGGCCGAGCGGGATCATGACGAACAGGATGCTCATGTGGCAGCCAGCGGCGTCGCCAAGAGCGGCGGCCGGCCGGGCTGCCGTGGCGGCGCCGTGCCGCGGGCCAGCCGCAGTGCGTTGAGCACCACCAGTAGTGAACTGATCGACATGCCAACGGCGGCCAGCCACGGTGGCACGAGTCCCAGCGCCGCGACGGGCAGTGCGATCACGTTGTAGGTGGCCGACCAGACGAGGTTCTGGCGGATGACCGTTGCGGTGCGGCGCGCGAGGCGTACTGCGGTCGGCAGGGTCGTCAGGTCACCGCGTAGCGCCACCAGGTCCGCGCTCGCCTGCGCGAGCGCGGAGCCGGTACCCAGCGCGAGCGATACCGAGGCCGCTCGCAGGGTCGGCGCGTCGTTGATGCCATCGCCAACCGCCAGCACGCGCGCGCCGCGCTCACGCAGCGAGCCGATGAGGGCGAGTTTGTCGGCCGGCAGCAGCCGCGCGTGCCATTGCGTGATCCCGACCTGTGCGGCGGTGGCGCCGACCGCAGCGGCGTGGTCGCCGCTGGCGATAAGCGGCGTGATCCCCAGGCTTTGCAACTCGCGAACGAGCTCTGCAGCTTGCGGTCGAAGCGTATCGCCCAGCTCGAAGCTCGCGAGCCAGCCGTCGTCGCCGCCGAGGTGGATGGCTGATTCAACGAGGTCGGCAGGCGGCGCGCCTGCGAGGGAGGCGACGAAGGCGGGAGTGCCGATCCGGTACCGTCTACCGTGCACACGCCCCTCGACGCCCTGGCCGGGATGGATCGATGGGTCTTCGGCAGGCGCTGCGACGATGCCGTCGAACGCCTGCGACAGCGGATGCTCCGAGCCACGCTCAAGAGCCGCGGCGATGGCGAGGGCCATCTCCCTAGGCACTCCGCGTGTGGTGACGCGCTCGAGTTGCGGATGGCCGAGCGTCAGGGTGCCGGTCTTGTCGAACAGTACCGTATCTGCTTGCGCCAGCGACTCCAGTGCATCGGGGCGCGTGACCAGCAGGCCCGCACGCGCCAGCGCCGCAGTGGCGGCCGTGATCGCTGTTGGCGTCGCGAGCGACAGCGCACACGGACACGTCACGACCAGCACTGCCAGCGTCGCTTCGAAGGCGCGCGATGGATCGATATACAGCCAGACAGCCGCGACCACGGCGGCGCCGAGCAGCACACGCGAGACGAACCAGGCGGCGGCGCGGTCCGCCAGGCGGGCGATTCGTGGCCGCTCTGTCTGCGCCCGTTCGAGCAGGCGTACGATGCCTGCCAGGACGGTCGACTGGCCGACTGCCGTCAATTCAATTTCCACCGGTGCGCCGCGGTTGAGAGCGCCTGCGATCACGCGCGCGCCAACGGGCTTGGCCACCGGCAGCGACTCACCGGTCAGCAGCGCCTCGTCTGCCTCGGTTGCGCTGTGCGCGAGGCCATCCGCGGGGAAGCATTCGCCGACCAGTACCCAGATGCGATCGCCAGCTGCGAGCTGTGCCACCGGCACCCGTTCGCGGCGCCCATCCGCGATGCGCATCGCCGTGGCGGGAACCAATCGCAACAGTGCCTCGGCAGTGGAGCCGGCGCGATGGCGCGCGAGCATCTCCACGTAGCGGCCGAGTAGCAGCAGGAAGATGAACATCGTCACCGAGTCGAAGTAGACCTCGCCGCGGTGCAGGAACGTGTTCCAGGCGCTGGCCACGAACGCAAGTCCGATGCCGATCGATACCGGTACGTCCATGCCGATGTGGCGCGCGCGCAGCGATGCCGCTGCACCTGCGAAAAACGGCCGACCCGAATAGAACAGTACCGGCGTGGTGACCACCAGGCAGATGATGCGCATGTATTCGCGGATGACCGGGTCGATGCCGTCGACCGCGCCGACGTACAGCGCGGTTGCGATCATCATGACTTGCATCATGCCAAAACCCGCCACGGCGAGTCGTTTGAGCGCCAGCCGCCGTTCGCGCGTCGCAACCTCCAGCGTGTCGGTTGCGCCCAGCACGTGCGGCCGGTAGCCGAGCGCTGCGATCGAGCGCAGTACGGCGGCAAGGCTCGTGCGGGATGCATCGAACGCGACCTGCGCACGAGCGGTCGCGGGGTTCACGTTGGCGCGGGCGATGCCCGCAAGCCGGTCCAGTCGCTCGCCGATCAGCCAGCTGCAAGCGGAGCAGCGCAGCCCTTCGATTAACAGGTTGACGACCTGCAGGCCGCCCTCGTGGCCGACGAGTGGCGCCTGTACTTCGGGCCGGTCGTAAGTCGACCAGACGTCGTCGGCATCCAGCTGCGGTCTGGGCGCGGCGGCGGTGCGGAAGCGGTAGTAGTCGCCGAGCCCGGCGTCGCGGATCATTTCGGCGGCTGCCCGGCAGCCGATGCAGCAGACCGGTTTTGACTGTCCGTCCAGCGTGACTGTGGTGAGAACTCCAGACGGGATGGGCTCGCCGCAGTGAAAGCAGCCAGATCCCGCTGCGTTCACAAAGTAGTCCTTGGCCTTAGCTGCAGCGTGGCGAATTCGCCGACGAACTCGCCCGTCAGTCGCCAGGAGCGATCGGTGGGTGTGAGTTCGAGATACCAGTGGCCGCTTGCCAGTGAAGGCAGCGTGCCGGCGTATTGCCCGTCGCCGGTCGCAGTCAGTGTCAGCATCTGGTCGTGTTCCGCGCGTGTGGCGTGCGACAGCAGCAGCACGATGCTGCGCGGCAGCGTCGTGCGGCCAGCGGCCACGGTGACGTGCACCTGGCCGTTGCCCAGAACGAGTGTCGCTGCCACACCGGCGGCCGCGGCGGCGCGGTCGCGCGTCGGGTCCTGGTGGATGGCCAGGCCTTCCTTGCGTATTTCGTCGGCGACCGGATCATCAGCGCCGCGATGGGCGATGTACACGGTCGACAGCCCCGCCACGACCGTCAGCGCCGGAATTGCGATCACCAGCCACAGCAGCGGCTCGCGGTACCACGGACGCTGCGCGGACACTGCGCCGGTAGTAGTGGGGTCGTTCATCTAAAGATCCTCAGCGCTCAAGGAGGCGCGATGAAGCGCGCCTTTTCCCGTACCCGACGCGACGGCTGGTCGGCGTCGGTCAGGATGAAGTGGATGTCGTGGCCGCCATGCACGGATTTCAGGGGCTCCTCGACGCGCACCGCTACCGAGTAGACCTCGCCGCCGTCGACGCGCCAGGAAAGGGATTTCCCATCCAGATGCACGCCCTCGAGTCCCTCGACTTCCAGCCGGTAGGTGTGCGCGTGCTGGTCTTTGTTGATGATCCGCAGGAAGTAGACGTTTTCGATCTCGTCGTGCGAGGTTTCGCGATAGAGCGCGCCACGGTCGCGGATGACATCCAGGCCAACAGTGTTGCGGGTCAGCAGGGCGGTGAGCCCAACGCCGAAGATCAGGCTGAGCAGCGTGGCGTAGACGAGCGTGCGCGGGCGCAGGATCTTCGAAGCACGCCCGGCGAGGGCGTTTTCGGTCGTGTAGCGGATCAGCCCGCGCTCGTAGCCGACGCGGTCCATGACCGCGTCGCAGGCGTCGATGCAGGCCGAGCAGGCGATGCACTCGTACTGCAGGCCCTTGCGGATGTCGATGCCGGTCGGGCAGACCTGCACGCAGACAGTGCAGTCGATGCAGTCACCCAGGCCCTTGGCACGATGGTCCGTGCTGCGTGCGCGTGCGCCGCGCGGTTCGCCCCGCTCGGTGTCGTAGGTGATGATCAGCGTGTCGCGGTCGAACATTGCGCTCTGGAAACGCGCGTAGGGACACATGTACAGGCAGACCTGTTCGCGCATGTAGCCGGCATTGGCGTAGGTTGCCGCGCCATAGAACAGCGTCCAGAACAGGGCCCAGCCGTCCAGCGCGAGCGTCAGCAGGCTATGCGTGAGCGGCACAATCGGCGCGAAGAAGCCGACGAACGACAGGCCTGTCCATAGCGAGAAGACGATCCAGACGAACTGCTTGGACGCTTTGCGGACGAGCTTGTCGGCCGTCCACGGCGCCTTGTCGAGCTTCATGCGCTTGGCTCGATCGCCCTCGATTGCGGCCTCGATCCAGACAAAGACCTCTGTCCACACTGTCTGCGGGCACGCGTATCCACACCACAGCCGGCCGGCCATTGCGGTGAAGAAGAACAGGCACAGGCCCAGCAGGATCAGCAGCCACGTCAGGAAGATGAAGTCCTGCGGCCAGAGCACCAGACCGAAGATCCAGAACTTGCGCGCCGGCAGGTCGAACAACACGGCCTGGCGGCCGTCCCACGTAAACCACGGTATGAGGTAGAAAAGTCCCAGTAGCGCGAACACCGCGGTGCGGCGCAGGCGGTCGAAGCGACCCTTTACCTCGCGCGGGTAAACCTTGGCGTGCTTGGCGTAGAAAGACTGCCCGTCGTCCGGCGCGGGATCGCCGGAGCGGTCGTCGGTTGGAGTGTTCACGGTCGGCTGCTCGTGTGCGAGCCGGAGGCGGCCGTTTCAGTGCGTGTTAGATACAACGACAGCGCTCCCGACAGTGTCGTGAACGCCCAGAAGAAGAAGAACCCGATGGCGTAACCAGCATTGTGGTTTGCGACCAGGTCGGCGAGGGCGGTGCCCTCGCCGAGGTCTACTGGGTCGAATATGGCAAAGAAGAACATCGTCTCGATCGCGGCAGCGAGGAACGATGGCCAAAGGACGATCGCGACGTCGCGGCTGACCCGGCTCCAGCCGGTGGGCGTGGGCGGCGACGGCGACGCAGCGGGTGTTGTCTCTCTGGATGCGTCGCCGGTCATGGTTCCCTTCAGGTGCCTGCTGGCGCCGGGGCGGCGTCAGCGACGGGTGCTGGCGCAGCAGCGGCGTCCGCCGGCGGCGGTGCGAGGCTGTAAATGTACGCAGCCAGCAGCTTTACCTTCTGTTCGCCAAGCGTGTCGAGCCACGCGGGCATCCGGTTGGTGCGGCCGTTGGCAACGGTCTCCTTGATGGTATCTAGCGAGCTGCCGTAGATCCAGTAATCGTCCGTCAGGTTAGGGGCGCCGAGCAGCTTATTGCCCTTGCCCTCCGGACCGTGACAGGCGAAGCAGATCGTCGCGAACTTCTCCTTGCCGGCGGCAGCTGCAGCAGCGTCCGGGGCGGTCCGGCCTGACAGGGTATAGACGTAGTTGGCCACCTGCACGACGCCGTCGGCGCCGAGAGTGTCCTTCCAGGTTGGCATCACACCTGCCCGGCCATTGCTGATCGTAGCGACGATGTCGTCGGCCGTGCGGCCCCAGGTCAGATTCGGGCTGGTCAGATTCGGGAAGCCCTTGGCGCCGTGCGCGTCGGATCCGTGGCACATGGCGCAGTTTGCCGCGAACAGGTTCTTGGCGATCTTGATCGCGCCCGGATCCTTGGCCAGATCCTCAACACTGACGCCGGTGAAGCGGGCGAATTCCCGCGACACGACGGCGTCGGCGTCCGCCTTCTGGCCCTGCCACTGGCTGACCTGCGACCAGCCGAGAATCCCCTTGAACGAGCCGAAGCCGGGGAATAGCACGAGGTACAGCAGCGCGAAGACGATCGACGCGTAGAAAATGCCCAGCCACCAGCGCGGCAGCGGGTTGTTGTATTCGCGCAGGTCACCGTCCCAGATGTGCCCGGTTGTTTCCGGGCCGGCCTTCTGATCGCCCTTCTTCTTGAGTGCCGTTGCGAACAGCAGCCAGCCGACGAAGGCGATGTTCAGTGAAACAAGACCCGCAATCCATAAATTCCAAAAGCCACTCATGACTGAGCTCCCGGCGTCTGACGTGCATCTTCCTCAAGCGGCATGCGTGCGGCGGCGTCAAACGCGCTGCCACGGCGCCGGCTGTAGCTCCAAGCCACGACGCCGAGGAAGGCGATCATGGACAGCAGGGTCGAAATTCCGGCGACCCATCCGTACAAGGTTGAGCTCATCGTCACTTCTTCCACGTCTTGGAGGCGAGGCCGAGGTGCTGCAGGTAGTCGACCAGCGCATCCTGTTCGGTCTTGCCCTCGACAGCGGCCTTGGCGCCGGCAATGTCGGCGTCGGTGTACGGAACGCCGACGATGCGTAGGGCCTTGAGCTTCTTTGCCGTGACGTCACTGTCGATCTTGGCCGTTGCCAGCCACGGAAAGCCGGGCATGTTCGACTCGGGGACGACGTCGCGCGGGTTGTTGAGGTGCGCTCGGTGCCACTCGTCCGAATAGCGGGCCCCGACGCGTGCGAGGTCGGGCCCCGTGCGCTTCGAGCCGAACTGGAATGGGTGGTCGTAGACCGACTCGCCCGCTACCGAGTAATGGCCGTAACGCTCAGTCTCGGCGCGCAGCGGCCGAATCATCTGCGAATGGCAGTTGTAGCAGCCTTCGCGCAGGTAGATATCGCGACCCTCTACCTGCAGGGCGGTGTACGGCACCACGCCTGGGGCGGGGTCCGTGACCTGACTGCTGAAGTACAAAGGCACGATCTCGACCAGTCCGCCGACGCTGATGACGATCGCCGTCAGCACCCCTAGCAGGCCGACGTTCTTTTCGATCTTTTCGTGGTTCATGAGTTGGCTTCCAGATGCGGTTGCGGCGCCGAGCTCAGCCGTGCGCCGGCGCGGGCACCGGCTGCGCAACGGTCGAGGCATTCGGTGCGGTGATCGTCTTCCAGACGTTGTAGGCCATCAGGAACATGCCCGACAGCACCATCACGCCGCCGATCAGGCGTACCGCGTAGAACGGGTAGGTGGCCTTGAGCGCCTCGACGAAGGTGTAGGTCAGCGTGCCGTCGACGTTCGTCGCGCGCCACATGAGGCCCTGCGTTACGCCCGAGATCCACATTGCCGCGACATACAGCACGACGCCGATGGTCATCACCCAGAAGTGAATGTCGATGAGCTTCGTGCTGTGCATTTCAGTGCGCCCGTACAGACGCGGGATCAGTGCGTAGAGCGCGCCGATAGACACCATGGCGACCCAGCCGAGGGCGCCGGAATGCACGTGGCCGATCGTCCAGTCGGTGTAGTGCGACAGCGCGTTGACGGTCTTGATCGACATCATCGGCCCTTCGAACGTCGACATGCCGTAGAAGGACAGCGAGACGATCAGGAACTTCAGGATCGGATCGGTGCGCAGCTTATGCCAGGCGCCCGAGAGGGTCATGATGCCGTTGATCATGCCGCCCCACGATGGCGCGATCAGGATCAGCGAGAACACCATGCCGAGCGACTGCGCCCAGTCCGGCAGTGAGGTATAGATCAGGTGGTGGGGGCCTGCCCACATGTACACCGAGATCAGCGCCCAGAAGTGCACGACCGACAGTCGGTACGAGTACACCGGCCGGCCTGCCTGCTTTGGCACGAAGTAGTACATGATGCCGAGGAAGCCGGCGGTCAGGAAGAATCCGACCGCGTTGTGGCCGTACCACCACTGCACCATCGCGTCGACGACGCCAGCGTAGGCGGAGTAGGACTTCCACATCGTCACCGGAATCGCGGCGCTGTTGACGATGTGCAGCACTGCAACGGTGATGATGAACGCCGCGAAGAACCAGTTGGCGACGTAGATGTGCTTGACCTTGCGCTTGACGATCGTGCCCAGAAACACGATCGCGTAGCAGACCCACACCACCGCGATGGCGAGGTCAATTGGCCATTCCAGTTCGGCGTATTCCTTGCCGCTGGTGATGCCGAGCGGCAGGGTAATGGCAGCGGCGAGAATGATCGCCTGCCAGCCCCAGAACGTGAACGTTGCCAGCGGCCCGGCAAACAGTCGCGCGTGGCAGGTCCGCTGCACGATGTAGTAGGAGGTGCAGAACAGCGCGCTGCCTCCGAACGCGAAAATCACGGCATTGGTGTGCAGTGGCCGCAGGCGGCCGTAGCTGAGCCAGGCGATGTCGAAGTTCAGGGCCGGGAACAGCAGCTGGGAGGCGATGATGACCCCCACCAGCATGCCGACGATCCCCCAGACCACGGTCATCAGGGCGAACTGTCTGACGACAGTATCGTTGTAGGTTTCCGCGCTTTGCATGTGCGTTCCGTTCCGCGAGAGGATAAAGGCGGCCCATTCTGGCCGTTTTTGCAGCGCTCAGAGCGTACGGGAGGGGACGCCCTAGGTCCCATACGCAAATGTGCATATGCCCTGCGGGTTGACCCTAGCCGTTTTTCCAACTCCGTCGCAGCGGCGGCTGAGATGTTTGCCTGTGTCTGTGCCTGTGCCGGCCGGTTTCGGCTAGGCGTACGGTGGTGCGGCGGTGCAGGCGATCCCGGTATAGTCGCGCCGGGTCTTCCGTCCCGTGGCTGGCAGCGCTCTAAAACATGTCGCAAGCTGAATTTCGTGCCCGCGCACGGCGTCTCCGGGATGCTCGCCGCCTGATCGTCAAGGTCGGTTCGGCGCTCTTGGTGGATGCTAAGACGGGGCGCCTCAACCGGGCCTGGCTTGAAACCCTGGCGGACGACCTCGCCGAGGCCGCCGGTCGGGGACAGCAATTGATCGTCGTCTCCAGCGGCGCGATCGCGCTGGGTCGGCGGCATCTGGGCCTGCCGGCTGGGCGGCTGCGGCTGGAGGAAAGCCAGGCGGCTGCGGCGGTCGGCCAGATCCGGCTGGCGCGCGCCTGGCAGGAAATCCTCGAAGATCGCGGCCTGGCAGTGGCGCAGGTGCTGCTGACGCTGGAGGACACCGAGGAACGGCGCCGCTACCTGAACGCCCGCGCGACCCTCAATACCCTGCTCGCGCTGGGCGCGGTGCCGGTAATCAACGAGAACGACACCGTCGCGACCGCCGAAATTCGTTATGGCGACAACGACCGGCTGGCGGCTCGCGTCGCGCAGATGGCGAGTGCCGAGTGCGTGGTGCTGTTATCCGACATCGACGGTCTTTACACGGCCGATCCCGGCCGTGACCCGAACGCACGCTTCCTGCCGGAGATCCGTGAGATCAACGATGCGGTCGAGGCGATGGCCACGGGGCCCACCTCCGGCATCGGCTCTGGCGGCATGACCACAAAGGTTGCCGCGGCGCGAATCGCGGTTGGCGCCGGCAGCAGCCTGTGTATCGCCAGCGGCCGCCGCTCCCACCCGCTGCGGGCGATCGCGGACGGTGAGCGCTGCAGCTGGTTCCTGCCGAGTACGACGCCGCTGGCGATGCGCAAGCAGTGGATCGCTGGCACCTTGAAGCCGCGCGGCAAACTGTCGATCGACGATGGCGCCGCCGCCGCGCTCGGTCGCGGCAAGAGCCTTCTGCCGGCGGGTGTCGTGCGGGTCGGCGGCCGCTTCGAGCGCGGCGATACCGTCAGTGTGGTGGCTGGTGGGCGCGAGGTCGCCCGCGGCCTGGCTGCCTACTCGTCCACCGACGCGGCGCTGATCGCCGGCCGGCGCAGCGCCGAGATCGAGTCGCTGCTCGGTTATAGCGGGCGCGAGGAGCTGATCCATCGTGACGACCTGGTAATACTCGGTGAGTGATATGCCTTCTGCCCGGATTCCGACCTCACCCGACGCCCTTGGCGCCACGATGCTGCAACTCGGCGTGGCGGCACTGGCCGCCGCCGAGGTGCTCGCGGCCGCCTCACGGGAGCTCAAGGACGCCGCGCTCATCGCTGCTGCCGCTGCGATACGCGCGGCCGCGCCGCGACTGCTCGAGGCTAACGCGCAGGACCTCCAGACCGCCCGTGCCCGTGGCCTGAGCGGCGCGCTGCTGGAGCGGCTGTTGCTGGACAGCACCCGCATCGAGTCGATGGCCCGCGGCCTGGAACAGGTCGCCGCGCTCGAGGATCCGATCGGCACTGTGACCGCCGAATGGACCCAACCCAATGGGCTGCGCTTCCAGCGAGTACGGGTGCCACTGGGCGTCATTGCGATCATCTACGAGAGCCGGCCGAACGTGACGGCAGACGCCGGTGCGCTGTGCCTGAAATCGGGCAATGCTGTGATCCTGCGGCCGGGATCAGAGAGTTTTCACTCCAGTGCCGCGATCCATGCCTGCCTCGAGGCGGGGCTCGTGGCGGCGGGGCTGCCCGCCGCCTGCATCCAGCGCGTGCCCACCACCGACCGTGAGGCGGTGCGCTACCTGCTCGCCGGCATGACGGACTACATCGACGTGGTCGTGCCGCGCGGCGGCAAGGGGCTGATCGAGCGGGTCCAGCGCGAGGCGCGCGTGCCGGTGATTGGCCACCTCGACGGCAATTGCCATGTCTATGTGGACCGGGAAGCTGACCTGGCGATGGCCCGTGAGATCGTGCTCAACGCCAAGCTCAGGCGAACCGGCATCTGCGGCGCCGCCGAGACGCTGCTGGTAGACGAGGGTGCCGCCGCCACCCACCTCGCGCCGCTGCTGCGCGCGTTGCTCGATGCCGGCTGCGAGGTGCGGGGTGACGCTGCCGCGCAGGCCGCCGATCCGCGCGTATTGCCGGCCACCGAGCAGGATTGGCTAACCGAGTACCTCGACGCGATCATCGCGGTGCGCGTCGTTCCTGGGGTGGAGGCCGCCATCGCGCACATTGCCCGCTACGGCTCGGCCCACACCGAGTCGATCGTGACCGAGAACGCCGTTACCGCCGAGCGTTTCTTGAACGCTGTCGACAGCGCCATCGTGCTGCACAACGCCTCGACGCAGTTTGCCGATGGTGGTGAATTTGGCATGGGGGCCGAGATCGGCATCTCCACCGATCGCTTCCACGCGCGTGGCCCGGTAGGCGTTGAGCAGCTCACCAGCTACAAGTACGTGGTGCGCGGCACCGGCCAGGTGCGGCCCGGCTGAACGAGTCGCAGCCCTAGCGACGCGGTTGCGCAGCCAGCCCGCCGCGCAATGACCAGATCCCATCCCGTCCCGCCGCCCGCAGTGCTTCGGCAGCTCCGCGCGAGCGCTGTCCGCGCGCGCACACCAGCAGATAACGCGGCCCTGGCGGCAGTCGGGCGGGATCGGCGAGCAGTTGCGCCAGCGGCAGATGCAGATGTGCCAGCGCAAGTGGTGAGGCGACCGTCTCGGTCAATTCGCGCAGGTCGACCATGGTCCAGTCGGCGATAGTGCCCTCTGCCGACAGGTCCAGCTCGACCTCCAGCTCCATTGCCACGGCAGTCGCGCTCGGCAGGCGCATGCAGGCACCCGCATCGCAGCCGGCGGCGCGCGGCGCACGCAGGCGGCGTGTCTCCAGCGTGCGCAAGTCCACCAGCACGACCGCGCCGATCGCCGGCGAGTCCAGGCCGAGCAGGAGCTTTAGTACTTCCAAGGCCTGCATGCTGCCGAGTACCCCGGCCACTGGGCCGAGTACGCCGGCCTCGGCACAGTTGCCGACCAGGCCGTCATGTGCGCCGTCTGGCCAAATGCAGCGCAGGCAGGCGCTGGAGGGGGTCAGTACCTGCAGCTGGCCTTCGTACTGGTAGACGCTCGCGATGACCGCCGGCTTGCCGAGCCGAACGGCAACGTCGTTGACCAGGAACCGCGTGCGGAAGTTGTCGCTGCAGTCGACCAGCACGTCGAAGCCCGCGGCAAGCGCTGGCAGCTGCTCGGCATCAGCGCGCTGCACATAGGCGCGTACGTCTACTTCGGGGTTGAGCGCGCGCAGTCGTTCGGCAGCGAGCAGGGCTTTGGGTCGGCCGACGTCGGCGAGCGCATAGAGCGTCTGTCGGTGCAGATTGGAGGCATCCAGCACATCGCCGTCGATGACGCCGAGCGTGCCGATGCCTGCGCCGGCAAGGTAGCTGAGCACCGGTGTACCAAGACCGCCGGCGCCGATCACCAGCACGCGCGCCGCGCGCAGCCGCGCTTGACCTGCGGCGCCTACTTCCGGCAGCACCTGCTGGCGAGAGTAGTCGGGCTGCGGCAGGCCAGGCGCGTGCACGCCGATCGCCGTCGGCGCGAGGGTCTCGTCGTGGTCATGGTGCTCGTGCGCATGATCATGATGATCGTGTGTCCCCGCAGCGGTGGTCGCGGGAGCCGCTGCGCAGCGCTCACAATTGACCCAGCCCGAGTCGCCGTCGAGGTAATGTTCCTTCTTCCAGATGGGGACGCGGTGCTTGACCTCGTCAATGATGTAGCGGCAGGCCGCGAACGCTTCGCCACGATGTGGCGAGCTGACGCCTACCCAGACCGCGAGCTCGCCCAGTGGCAGGTTGCCAATGCGGTGCACGCAGCGCGCATGGGTGACGCCGAAGCGCTCGATCGCCTCGGCGACGATGCGCTCTCCTTCCTTGACCGCGAGCAGCGCATAGGCCTCGTATTCCAGTCGTGCAACCTGCCGACCGTCGTTGAAGTCGCGCACCCAGCCTTCGAAGCTGGCGTAGCCACCACAGGCGCGATCTGTCAGGGATTCCTGCAGTGCCAGCGTATCGAGCGCACGCTCGCTGAACTCGAAGCGTGCCATCGTCAGCCGCCGGCGACCGGCGGGATGAACACGACTTCCGCACCGAGCGGGAGCACGGCGTTCCAGTCGGCGAACTCGCCATTGATCGCAACGCGCAGTTGCGCGCGTGCCAGGGTGAAGCCGTAGCGGGCCTGCAGCTCTTCATAAAGCGCAGCGGGTGTCGTTGCTGGCGTATCGACGCGCTCGCGGCTGACGCCGGCCTGTTCGCGTAGTAGCGCGTAGTACTGCACCTCTATCGAAGTCATCGTGCCTCTCCTGCGCCGAGGGCTGTTACTGCGGCGTAGTCGGCTGGCGTGTTTACGTTTGCCAGTGCCTGCGGCGAGGCGAGCTCTACCAGTCGTGCGTGGTGCGTGATCAGAAACTTGCGCGGGCAGCTGCGGCCGCCCTCGATGAACGCGGCAAGTGGCGCGTGGCTGGCCGGCTCCCAGATCGCACACAGCGGCTCCGGTAGCGCGTCGCCGCTGCTGCGGTAGGCAGTGGCGACGGCAGCAGGATCCCGCGCGGCGACCAGCGCCGCGAGCGTCGCGTCGTCAAGCAATGGCAGGTCCACTGCGACCACGAGCCAGGCGTGATCGGGCAGCATTTCCTGTGCGGCGAGGATGCCGGCCGCGGGGCCGACCTCGCCAAGACGGTCGAGCACCTGCGGCCAGCGGGCGCGCTCGTCCTCGGTCTGTTGATCGGCGCGCACCGAGACGAATGTGCGCTCGCAGTGCGTGCCGACCAGCCGCATGGCGCGCGCCAGCTGCGTCTCACCGTTGAATTCAAGTGTCGCCTTGTCGCGCTGCATGCGCGTGCTGCGACCGCCGGCGAGCACCAGCCCTGCGAGGGGCGCGTCAGCGCTCATGGTCGGCTCCAAAGTCGCTCTTGCCGCCACGCTTGTGCAGCAGGCGGGTGCCGTCGATGACGATGTCATGCGACAGCGCCTTGCACATGTCGTACACGGTCAGTGCGGCGACGCTGGCGCCGGTCAGCGCCTCCATCTCGACTCCGGTGCGATGTTCGACCGCGACCTCGCAGCGGATGACCACATCGTCACCCTCGGCCGTTATCTGAATGCGGCACTTGTCCAGTCCCAGCGGATGGCAAAACGGAATCAGTTCGTGCGTGCGCTTGGCGGCCATGGTGCCGGCGATGATCGCGGTGTGGAAGACCGGTCCCTTGGCGGTGGCAAAGCCAGCCTGCGCGAGCGTGCGGGCGACGGCCGCCGGCAGGCGCACGCGTGACTCCGCCACTGCGCTGCGTGCTGTCACCGCCTTGCCGCCGACATCGACCATCGTCGGGGCGCCGTCGCCGTCTACGTGCGTGAGAGTAGTCATCAGCCCCCGATGTAATACATTTCGATCTTGCGACGCGTGTCTTCCGCGTTGGGCTCCGCGCGCGCCTCGCTGTAGCGGTCGTTGCGGCCCAGCCAGGCGCCACGGATCAGTGCTTCGATCGCAGCGTCGTCGGCGCCGGCGCGTAGTGGCGTACGCAGGTCCAGACCCTGGGTCGCGAACAGGCAGGTGTACAGCACCCCTTCGCTGGACAGGCGCGCGCGCGTGCACCCACCGCAGAACGGCTGCGTCACCGATGAGATGAAGCCGATCTCGCCGGCGCCGTCGGCGAAGCCGTAGCGCTCGGCCACCTCACCGTGATACCCGGCTGCGATCGGCGCGAGCTTCCAGCGCGCGTCGATCATGGCATGCAGCTCTTTGGAGGGCACGACGCGGCTGCGGTCCCAGTGGTTGCGGTTGCCGACATCCATGTATTCAATGACGCGCACGACGACGCGGGTGCCGCGGAAGCGCTCTACCAGCGCGAGCAGCGTGTGATCGTTGACGCCACGCTGCACGACGCAGTTGACCTTGATCGGCGCGAGGCCCGCCGCCAGCGCCGCCTCGATACCCTCGATCACCTCGGCCGGGTTGCCAAAGCCGCCGGACATCGTGTGGAACACGGCCGGATCCAGCGAGTCGAGGCTGACCGTCACGCGGCCGAGTCCCTGCGCGCGCAGCTCCTCGGCGTGGCGGGCGAGCAGCACGCCGTTGGTGGTCAAGGCGACGTCGCGCACGCCAGGCAGTGCCGCAAGGTCGCCGACCAGCTCCTGCAGGCCGGCGCGCAGCAGGGGCTCGCCGCCGGTGAGGCGCAGCTTATGGACGCCGAGGTCGACGAAGATCGAGGCGAGCCGGGTGATCTCCGCGAACGAGAGCCGTTCGGCGGTGCCGAGAAAACGGTAGCCCTCGCCGAAGGTGTCTTTCGGCATGCAGTAGGGACAGCGGAAGTTGCAGCGGTCCATGACCGAAATGCGCAGGTCGTGCATGGGCCGGCCGCGCTTGTCGAGCGGTTCACGCGGCGGCTGCAGGGAGATCACGGAGGTCATGCTTACCAACTGTAGAACGGCACAGAGTCACCCGCTTGATGGCGGTGAGCGGGCGATAATTCAACGAAACCGGCAGTGCCCGCCAGCGAGGTGAAGTCTCCCGAGCCATGCGTGGGCCGCAGCACCGCGGCGCCGCGCGGTCGATCTACCGGCAGAAATGCCGTCAGCGTTTGGCGCGCTTCATACGCCTCGGCAAGGGGTGCGTAGTAGCGGCGAGGGGTGGTCTCCCCCTCGAGGCGGGCCAGTGCCGGCAGCACGTAACGAACCAGACACACCAGGGTCGACACCGGATTGCCGGGTAGCGCGAATACCGGCTGGCCGGCAGGTCCGATCCCGAACCAGAACGGCTTGCCTGGCCGCTGCGCGAGCTTGTGAAACACGCGCCGTACGCCGAGCGATTCCAGCACTGCAGGAACGTAGTCGAAACGGCCGGCCGACACGCCGCCGCTGAGGATCAGGGCGTCGCGCGTGGCCAGTTCGGCGGCGAGCGCGTGACTGAGCAGGGTCTGGTCATCACGTACGTGCAGGTCATGCAGGTCCCGATAGCCGCGCGCGTTTAAGGTCGCGCTGATGGCGTAGGCGTTGGAGCGGCGGATCTGCCACGGCTCCAGCGGCAGGTCCGGCCCGATGAGTTCGTCGCCGGTGGAGACGATCGCGATGCGCGGCAGTCTGCCCACGCTCAGGCGGCCGCGACCGACGGAGGCCGCGACGGCGAGCTCCGGGCCCAGCAGGCGAGTGCCGGCGGCCAGAGCAAGGCTGCCGGCCAGGGCATCGGTGCCGCGGCGATGCACGTTCGCCCATGCCGCAGGGGTCGCGTCCGTGCCGACCTGGGCCATGCCCTCGGCGAGCGATAGCACTTCGACCGGGATCACCGCGTCGGTGCCCGGCGGCAGCATCGCGCCCGTCATCACTTCCAGGCAGGCATCGTCGGCCGGCAACGCCACGGGCGAGGCGCCCGCGGCGACGGTTCCGGCAATGCGAAAGCTACGCCGCCCCGACGCATGGGCGGCGTAGCGGATCGCGATGCCATCCATCGCGACCCGGTCGAACGGCGGCTGGTCGCGTTCGGCGCTGAGCGCCTCGCGCAGTACCCGGCCGGCGGCCTCGACCAGCCCGCAGGTCTCGGCGGCAAGCGGCGCCACATGGGCGTCGATCGCCGCCGTGGCCTCGGCTGGTGTCAGCATCGGCTCACTGTGCCTTCTTGGCCGCTGCGGCTTCCTTGAAGGCCTTGATCTGTGCGTTGAAGCGAGCGGCGAGCGCTTCTTCGTCGGCGACGCCGGCGTTGTGCTTCTGCACCTTCATCTTCTCGCGCGCGTCTTGCGCCTTCTTCGCTTCATCGCTGAGCTTGGTGCCTGCCGCTGCCGGGGGATTTTCCTCGTCGACGCACTTCAGGTACTCATCCATGTCGACGGTGAACTGCTTGACAGCTTTCTGTCCATCCACCATTTCGACGAGTGTGGCAGTGGCGCCGTCCGGTACCTGGGTCGGCGCCTTCGGGTACGTGCACGCGGCAGAGCTGGCCTGAGCGGCGACCAGGGCGCCGGCAGCGAGGAGGTACGCGGCGAGTCTGGGGGTACGGATCATGGACGGTCCTCAGTGGCCGGCCGACATGGCCGGTAGACGACCATCTTAATGGTTTCGGCGGGCCTGCGGCGATACGGACAGGCGCTGAGCTACTGCGGCGGCGCGCCGGCCGGTACCATGCGCAACCGTGACTGCCTTCCTGCCCTTTCGTCCTGTACCCGGTCCCACCTCGTCCTGGCGGCGGCGGTTGCGCGCGTGCTGACGCCGGCTGAGGCGCCGCCGGTGGCCGGCGCCGTGGCAACCCTGGCGCCCGGCGTGCGGCGCGTGGTGGCACCAAACCCCGGCCTGATGACCGGTCCCGGGACCAATACCTACCTGATCGGCAGCCGTGAACTGGTGGTGCTGGACCCCGGCCCTGCGCTGCCGGCGCATACCGAGGCGCTGGTTAGGGCGATTGGTACCGCCCGGGTCGTGGCGATTGCCCTGACCCACACCCACGCGGACCATTCGGGCGGCCTGCAGCTGCTTCGCCACCACCACCCCGCGCCGGTCCTGGCCCGGCTGCCGCGGGATACCCTGCACCATGATCTGGCCGGCCTTTGCGCCCATACGATCGAGGACGGCGGCACGGTTGCAACCGACGTAGGTCCGCTGGTCGCGGTGGCGACCCCCGGTCACGCCTCCAACCACCTCTGCTGGCAACAGCCAGGCCGGCGCTGGCTGTACACCGGCGACCACATCCTTGGAACGACCTCGCCGGTGATCCTGCCGCCGGACGGCGATATGACCGAGTACCTGGACGCGCTCGGGCGCCTGACGGCGTTGGACCTCGAGCGTTTGCTGCCGGGCCACGGCCCCTCGCTGGTAGAGCCGCAGGCGGTGATCGCCGCGCTGGTCCGGCACCGCTTAGCGCGTGAGGCACGGGTGTTTGCGGCGCTGCCGAGCGCGGGCGGCGCGACTCTGGACGAGCTGTTGCCGCTCGCCTACGAGGACGTGGCGCCGTCGCTGTATGTGTGGGCGCGGCGCACCCTGGAGGCGCATCTGCTGCGGCTCGGCCAGATCGGCCTTGCCCGCTGCGACGGTGAGCGCTGGGAGCGCGTATGAGCGGTATCGGCATTCTGTGTCAGGGCGTCCGGCTGACCCTCGCTGGCCGGCACGTGTTGGACGACATCAACCTGAACCTGGAGCCGGGAGCGCACTGCCTGCTGCTGGGCGCCAATGGTGCCGGCAAGACGCAGTTGCTGAAGATGCTGGCGGGCGAGCGCTGGCCGACACCCACCGGCGCCGAGCGGCGCGAGTACCGCGACGCGCGCGGCCGGACGGTAGAGCTGTCGGAGTTGCTGGCGCAGATCGCAGTCCTCGGTGGCGAGCGGCAGGACAAGTACACCCGCTATGACTGGAACTTCAGCGTCGAGCGCGTCGTCGCCACTGGCGTGCACGGCGGGGCGCGACCGATCGTCGCGCTGACCCCGCCGCAGAGTCGGCGCGTACGCGGCCTGCTGGTGCGGCTGCAGCTGTGGGCGCTGCGGCGGCGCAAGTTCCTGACGCTATCCTACGGCGAACGGCGGCGTGTGCTGCTGGCGCGCGCACTGGCCGCGCGCCCGCGCCTGCTGTTGCTAGACGAACCGCACAATGGCCTCGATCGCGACAGCCGGGCATTGCTTGATCGCGAGCTGTCGCGACTGGCACGTACGCGACTGACCATCGTGCTGTCTGCCCACCGCGCGGAGGATGCGCCGGCGGCGTTCAGGCGTGCGCTGGTGCTGGACGGTGGCAGGCTCGTCCATGACGGCCCGCGTGCGCGCGCCCCGCGCCTCTGGCTCGCCGCGGACGCGCTGCCGCAGGAGTCGCCCGCGCTCGCGCCGCCGCCGCGCCGCGCAGGCGCCGGGCAGCCGCTTGCCGTGCTGACCGGCGCGAGCCTGTATCGCGACTACCGGGCCGTGATCCAGGGGCTTGACTGGCGCATCGAGGCCGGCGAGCACTGGGCGGTGACCGGCGGCAATGGCAGCGGCAAGTCCACCTTGCTGGCCTGCCTGTACGGTCTGGTGCCGGTCGCGCTTGGAGGCCAGATCCTGCGCCGCGGGCAGGCGCCGGGCAGTAACATTCGTGCCTGGCGTCGGCGCGTCGGCTGGGTCTCGCCGGAACTGCAGGCCGAGTACCTTGCCGACGTGAGCGTCGAGGAATTTGTCGTCAGTGGCCTGCGCGCGAGCGTTGGCCTCGACGACGCGCCGACCGCGCGCGAGCGCACGCAGGCCCGCGCTGCACTGGTGCTCGCGGGACTTGAGGTGGATCCGGCGCGCCGCGCCGCGACACTGTCTTACGGCCAGCGGCGGCTCGCGCTTTTTGCCCGTGCGCTGGTGTTGCGACCGGAGGCGCTGCTCCTGGATGAACCACTGACCGGGCTGGACGGTCCCTATAGAGCGCGCGTGCGCGCGCTGCTGTCGGGGCTCGCCCGCACCGGCGTGCAGCTGGTGCTCGCCGCTCACCACGCCACTGATCTGGTGCCGGAGATCCGCCACGTGCTGGAAATCCGCGCCGGTACCGCCCGTCGGCGGTCGCGCCGCGATCGACGATCGGGTTTACGCAAGGGAACAGGACACTGACTATGGCAAGACGCTTCACTGTGTACGTCGTCGCTGCGATGCTCGCCGGCATCATCGTCGGCGCGCTGCTGCACGCGGGCATCGACGACCTCGTCTTGCGCAAGACGGTTGCCGGCTACGGCAGCGTCGTGACCGACCTGTTCCTGCGGCTGATCAAGATGATCATCGCACCGTTGGTGTTCGCCACGCTGTCGGTCGGCATCGCGCACATGGGCGACGCCAGTCGGCTCGGCCGGGTGGGGTTGCGCACTCTCGGCTGGTTCGTCTCGGCCTCGCTGCTGTCGCTGACGCTGGGGCTGGTGATGGTCACCTGGCTTGCGCCTGGCGTTGGGCTTGCGCTGCCGCTGCCAGATGTTTCGACCAGCGCCGCAGTTGGTGTCGCCACGCTGAACCTGAAGGAGTTCGTCACCCATCTGGTGCCGCGCTCGATCGCCGAAGCGATGGCCAACAACGAGATACTGCAGATCGTTGTGTTTTCCGCCTACTTCGGCGTGGCGCTTGCGGCGTTGGGAGATCGCGTTCGCCGGCTCGTCACGATGATCGAGGAGCTCGTGCAGGTAATGCTCAAGCTCACCAGCTACGTGATGTTGCTGGCGCCGGTAGCGGTGTTTGCGGCCATCGCCGCCGTGGTGACCAACCAGGGGCTCGGGATCCTGCTCAGTTACGGGCGATTCATCGGCGGGTTCTATCTGTCGCTGGCGGTGTTGTGGGCGGCACTGCTGGCGCTCGGTTTCCTGGTGGTGGGTCGCCGCATCGGCGCGCTGGTGCCGTTGCTGCGCGAGCCGGTGGTGCTGGCGTTCTCGACGGCCAGTTCCGAGGCCGCCTATCCCAAGACGCTCGAGCAGCTCGGCAAGTTCGGCGTGTCGGACCGCATCTCCAGCTTCGTGCTGCCGCTGGGCTACTCGTTCAATCTCGATGGCTCAATGATGTATTGCACCTTTGCGACGCTGTTCATCGCGCAGGCCTATGGCATCACCCTGACGCTCGGTCAGGAAGTGTCGATGCTGCTGATGCTGATGGTGACCAGCAAGGGGATGGCGGGCGTGCCGCGCGCCTCGCTCGTCGTGATTGCGGCCACTCTCGCGCAGTTCAGGATCCCGGAGGCTGGACTGGCGCTGATCCTCGCGGTCGACCAGTTCCTCGACATGGGTCGCAGTGCGACCAACGTCATCGGCAACTCGGTTGCAACCGTCGTGGTGGCGTCGTGGGAAAAGGAAATCCAGTCGCCACGCGGCGCGGGCGGCTGAAGGCCGGCAGGAGGGACGCCCGGTTCGGGCGTCCCTCCTGCGTCAGTCCAGCGTGATCTGGGTCGTGAACACGACCCGTGCGGTGCCGCTGATGGTGATCGTCGTGGCGGCACCGTCGGCAACTTCGACCTCGACGTCCACTTCGCCATGGCGGTCCATGCTGCGGCCCTGGTAGCCGCGCAGCGTGGCGCGGCCATTAACGACCGGCACCAGGCCGTGCGCGACCAGATAGGCGCCGAGCATGCCGTGCGCGTTGCCGCTGACCGGGTCTTCGGGAATGCCGAGCACTGGCGAGAACAGTCGCGCCTCGGTCGTGCCCGGGCCGCGAGCGTCGCGCACGAACAGGAAGTAGCCGTCGGCGCCGATGTGGGGCGTCAGGCGCTTGAGTTCCTCGAGGTCTGGTTGCAGCGCCGCCAGCGCGTCTGCCGAGCGCAGGCCGATCATCAGGCGCGTGCTCGCGCGCTTGGTCACCACCAGCGGGCACTTCGGGTCGAGCGCCGCGGTATCGATGCCGAACACGTCCAGCAGTCGGCGGCGCAGGCTCTCGTCGATGGCCGGCTGAAACAGCGGCGGCGGGATGCTGACCGAGACGCGTGGGGCTGCGACCGTGCCGGAGATCTCGACGCTCTGGATGCCTGAGCGGGACTTCTGGCGCAGCCGACCGACCGTGGCCTCGCCGGAGGCGAGACGGGCGAGGTGCGCCGCGACGGTCGCGTGGCCGACAAACCCGACTTCGCGGCTGGGCGTGAAGAAGCGCAGCTGCACGTCGTGGTCAGGACCGTCCGCCGGCAGTACGAAGGCGGAGTCGGAGTTGTTAAGCTCGCACGCCAGCGCCTGCATCTCGGCCTCGGTCAGATGCTCGGCGCCGAGCACCACGCCCGCCGGATTGCCGGCGAACAGCTGGTTCGTGAAGACGTCGATTTGAAAAACAGTGACCGTACGCTGGGCCATGGGGCGACAACCCTCGAAATGACAGGACTGCAATTCTATCAGCCCCGGGCCGCCGCCGGTGTGCCGGGCAGCCGTGGGGCGCTGCTGGCTGCCGGGCGGGCGGCTTGAGCCTGCCGGTGCTGCTGGCGGGCCTGCTCCGGTCGGTCGCCGCCGTGCCACCCGCCGAGGCCGCCGGCGCCGCCCTTGGGCTGGCCTATGTGCTGCTGGTGATCCGCCAGCAGCGGGCCTGCTGGCTGGCGGCGTTCGCCAGTACTGCCTTGTACTTGTTCGTCTTCTGGGACGCCCGGCTCTACATGCAGGCCGCGCTACAGCTGTACTACCTCGGCGTCGCGCTTTACGGCTGGCGCGCCTGGCGGCAGGGCGTCCCGGGTGCGGCGCTCACGGTCAGTCGCGCGCCGTGGCGCGGGCAGGTCACGGCGCTGCTCGTGGTGGTCCTGGTCAGCTTCGCCACTGCCGGGCTGCTCGCGCGCGAGACGGGCTCGACCCAGCCGCTGCTGGACTCCATCACGACCTGGGGTAGCGTCTACGCGAGCTGGCTCGTCGCCCGCAAGCGGATCGACAACTGGCCTTGGTGGCTGGTGGTGGATGCGTTGATCGCAGTGCTGTGCTGGCGCCAGCAGCTCTTTGCCTCCATGATTCTCTATATTCTTTATCTGGGGTTGGTAGTAGTGGGTTGGCGAAGCTGGAATCTGGATCTGAAGCGGCAGGCGGGGAGGCCAGCGTGAGCGCGGCGCTCGACCCGACGCTGCAAGCGGCCCTGCAGGGTTTCGCCGCCGGCCGCGACCTGCTCGCGGCTGGGCCGACCGTCGCGGTGTTGGCGGGTGGCGGCATCAACCGCACGTTCCGCGTCCGCGCGCCGTCCATCGACTGGGTGGTTCGGTTGGGTGGTGACTCGGACGCGGCACTTGCCATCAGCCGTGTCGGTGAGCGGCAGACGCACGCGGCGGCCGCGGCGCTCGGATTCGCGCCTGCCATCATTCACGCCGATCCGGACGCAGGCCTGCTGGTAACGGCTTTTTTGCACGCCGAGGCGCCGAGTCGCGCGCAGCTGCGCGCCCCCGAGATGCTGCGAGCGCTAGGCGCGAGGTTGGGCGAGTTGCACCGCACGCCGCTGCCGCGCACCGTGCGGCGTCTGGACGTGCACGACGCGCTGCTGCACTACCTCGAGCAGCAGGACGTGCCGCCCGGCCCGATGTCCCGTGCGGACATTTCCGCGCGGCTGCGCTGGTCGCTGGCCAGCTATCGCCAGAGCGGGCTCGCGCTGTGCCATAACGATCTGCATCACCGCAACATTCTGGTTGGCGAGCGGCTGATTTTCGTGGACTGGGAGTACGGTGGCGTTGGCGATCCGCTGTTCGAGCTGGCCGCGATCATCGGCTATCACGACCTGGACGAGGAGCAGCGCGCTGTGCTGCTCGCCGCCCACGGCGGGGCGTTCAAGCCGGCCCACGTGGCCGAGATGTGCCTCGTCTTCGACTGCCTGTATGCCCTCTGGCTCGATACGGCCTGCGCCTGGCACACGCTGGAAGTGGGTCATCGCGAGGCGCTGTTGGCGCGCCTGAGCATCGACCCGGCTGATCGCGAGGGCTGACGGGGTCAGCCTGCTGAACCTGCCCGCCGCCGCCTGAGGTTGCGGATTTTCCCGTTGCGCTTCAAGATCCGCGCCGACTGTCTGCACCGGAGTTTCGAATGGCTGAGCTTGTGATCGTCGACCGACTGGGCAAAGAACATAGCGTCACCGGGCGCGTTGGCGTTTCCGTGATGGAGACGGTGCGCGACCTCGATTTTGGCGTCGCGGCGATCTGCGGCGGCATGTGTTCCTGCGCAACCTGCCACATCTGGGTCGACGAGGAGTGGACGGCCAAGTTGCCGGCGCGCCAGGGCGACGAGACCGAACTGCTGCGCGAGCTGAGCAGCTTCAAGCCGAACTCGCGTCTGTCCTGCCAGGTGCAGTTCACCGAGGCGTTGTCAGGCCTGAAGGTCGCCATCGCCCCGGACGAGTGAGTCGCGCGGCGGCAGCAGGAGCGGCCCGTGCCGCTGCTGCCGTCACTCACTTCTTTTCGGTTTGCCGCCGGACTGCCTCGGCCGCTGCGGCAATCGCCGCCGGGTCACCGAGGAACCGCCGGCCACGCGAGTTCAGGTTGGCGTCCAGGTCATAGATGATCGGTACGCCGGTTGGGATGTTGAACTCGACGATGTCGGCTTCGCTCATCCCGTCCAGCATCTTCACCAGTGCGCGCAGGCTGTTGCCGTGCGCGACGATCAGTACGTTGCGCCCGGCGCGCAGGTCTGGCGCGATGCGGTCGCGCCAGAACGGCTCTACTCGTGCGAGCGTGTCCTTGAGCGACTCGGTTGCCGGCAGATCCGATGGTGCGAGCAGGCGGTAGCGTTCGTCGAAGCGCGGGTGGCGCGGATCGTCGCTGGTCAGCGCCGGCGGCGGGATGTCGTAGCTGCGGCGCCAGATTTTGACCTGTTCGGCGCCATGCGCGGCGACCGTCTGCGCCTTGTCCAGTCCCTGTAGTGCGCCATAGTGGCGCTCGTTGAGGCGCCAGCTGCCCTCCACCGGGAGCCACATTCGTTCCATCGAGTCGAGTGCGATCCACAGCGTGCGGATCGCGCGCTTGAGAACCGAGGTATAGGCCTGGTCGAAGGCGATGCCCTCGGCGGCGAGCAGGCGACCTGCCTCGGCCGCCTCAGCGCGGCCCTGCTCGGTCAGCTCGACGTCGGTCCAGCCGGTAAAAAGGTTCTCGAGGTTCCATGTGCTCTGGCCATGGCGCAACAGGGCAAGCGAACCGGCGGATGAAGTCACAGAGGAAGTCTCCAGTGGGGGCGTGAGGCATCGAGCGCGCAGGCTAGCCGCTGGGCCGCAACCGGTCCAGTGTGGTTTGCCCGCTGCGCGGTCAAGTTCCGGTGAGCCGCCGCAGCGACTGCAGCGCGACCGACAGGGTGGGGAAGTCGACGGCGCCGCCAGCGGCCATGTCGGCGAAAATCCGCCGCAGGTGACCGACCGCGTCGCGCCGGCTTTCAAGCCAGGCGCTCGCCGCCTTGGCCGGATCGCCGCGTACGCCGCGTGCCAGCACCAGGTCCGTCAGATCGCTGTGCAGGCGGTAAAGGTCCTCGCGCAGCGAGCTGCGGGCGACCGACTGCCAGTGGCCGCTGGTCTGCAGTGCATCGATTTGCAGTCGCAGGCTGTCCAGGTCCAGCACGTTACCCAGGTGCAGGTAGACCCGTGCAACCGTCATCAGCGGTGCCCGCCGGCGCGTTGCCAGCTCGACGATGTACAGGCCTGACTGCAGCAGTTCCAGAGCCGAGACCCGCGCCGCTAGCGGCGCGGGAACACCGCTCTTGACCATGTAGTTGCGGTGCCCGGCGAGTCGTTCGCCGAGGCGGCCTGCCACCAGGGCTGGCGCCGCGGCGACGAGTTCCGCCAGTCCTGGCCGCAGTTTCGCGACCGCAGGCTCAACCTGCAGCGAGCGGCCGTGGTGAGCGAGGATCCAGTACGTTGCCAGACGCAGTGCGCGCGCGGTGGCATTGTGCATGTCGTACTGCAGTGCCGCCGGTATGCGGTTGTCCAGCGCCTCGACGTCGCGCCACAGTTCGCGAATCGAGGTGCTCTCGCGAGCAATGGCATAGGCGCGGGTGATCGCGCCGAGGCTCGCGCCGGTATCTTCCGCGACGCGCATGGCGAACACGGGCCCCATGCGGTTGACGATGCTGTTGGTGGTCGCGGTCGCGATGATCTCGCGGCGCAGCGGATGGTCCTTCAGCAGGTCGTGGTAGCGATCAAACAGGGCGGGCGGGAAGTAACGCTGCAGCTCGTTCGACAAGTACGGGTCTTCCGGCACGTCGGACTCGATGATCTGGTGGTGAATCCAGATCTTGGAGTAAGACAGCAGGATCGCCAGTTCCGGACGGGTCAGTCCGCGGCCTTTCTGGATACGCTCGGTCAGCGCCGCCTGCGAGGGCAGGAACTCGATTTCCCGGTCCAGATCGCCGCCGCGCTCGAGGAAGCCGATCGCGTAGGCGTGCTCCGAGGCGCGCTCGAGCGAGCGCGACTCGAGCGCGCTGATGGCCTGCGTCTGCAGGTAGTTGTTGCGTAGCACGAGGGCTGAGACCGCCTCGGTCATCCCTGCCAGCAGCCGGTCGCGCGCCGGACGCTTCAGTCCGCGGCGCTGCTCGGCAAGGCGCAACAGAATCTTGATGTTGACCTCAAGGTCAGAGCAGTTGACGCCGCCAGAGTTGTCGATGAAGTCGGTGTTGAGGCGCCCGCCGGAGAGCGCGTACTCGACCCGACCCAACTGCGAGAAGCCCAGATTGCCGCCCTCGCCAACGACCCGGCAGCGCAGCTCGCGGCCGTCGACGCGCAATGCGTCGTTGGCGCGGTCGCCGACCGCGGCGTGGCTTTCGGAGCTGGCTTTGACGTAGGTGCCGATGCCACCGTTCCACAGCAGGTCGACTTGCATCCGCAGGATCGCGCGGATGATCTCGTTCGGCGGCAGGGCCTCGGCGCCGAGGCCGAGCAGCGTACGCGCCTCGCGCGGCAGTCGGATCGACTTTTCAGCGCGGGACCAGACTCCACCGCCGCTGGAAAGCAGGCGCGTGTCGTAGTCCGACCAACCCGAGCGAGGCAGGTTGAACAGTCTTTGACGCTCACGGAAGCTGCGAGCGGCGTCTGGTGCCGGGTCGATGAAGATGTGCTGGTGGTTGAACGCTGCGACCAGTTGCGTTTGCGGGGAGCGCAGCAGGCCGTTGCCAAACACATCGCCGGACATGTCGCCGATACCCACTACCGTGAACGATTGGCTGTCGACGTCTAGCGAGAGTTCGCGGAAGTGGCGCTTTACGCACTCCCAGGCCCCGCGCGAGGTAATCGCGATTTTCTTGTGATCGTAGCCGGCAGAGCCGCCCGAGGCGAACGCGTCGCCCAGCCAGAAGTGGTATTCGGCCGAGATGCCGTTGGCGATATCGGAGAACGAGGCCGTGCCCTTGTCCGCAGCGACTACGAGGTAGGTGTCGTCGCGGTCTCGCCGTACGGTCGAGGCCGGCGGCACTACCTTGCCGTCAACGATGTTGTCGGTGACGTCGAGTAAGGCGCGCACGAACGTCTGGTAGCAGCCGATGACTTCCTGATTCTGCGCTTCGCGCGCTGCGGGCAGGCGTCGGCAGACGAAGCCGCCCTTGGCGCCGACCGGCACGATCACCGTGTTCTTCACGTGTTGCGCCTTCATCAGGCCCAGCACTTCGGTGCGGAAGTCCTCGTAGCGGTCCGACCAGCGCAGCCCGCCGCGTGCGACGCGGCCCTTGCGCAGGTGTACGCCTTCGACGCGCGGTGAGTGGACCCAGATCTCGAACATCGGTCGCGGTTCGGGCACGCCGGGCACGTTTGCGGGGTCGAGTTTCAGCGACAGGTAGGACTTCGGCCCACCGTCGGCGCCTTGCTGGAAGTAATTCGTGCGCAGCGTCGCCTCGATCGCCGCGCGGAAGGCGCGCAGGATGCGGTCTTCGTCCAGGCGCGCGACTGCGGCCAGCGTCGTGTCCAGTTCGCGGCGCAGGCGCGCCGTCTGAGTTGCCCGCTGGCGCTCACCCAACGAGGGATCGAACTGCACGGTGAACAGCCGTGCAAGCCGCCCGGCCGCACGGGCGTTCGCGGTGAGCACGCTCTCCATATACTGCTGGCTGAATGGAATGCCGGTCTGCAGCAGCCAGCGGCAGTACGCACGCAGCACCACCGTCTCGCGCCAGCTGAGGCGGGCGCCGAGAATCAGGCGGTTGAAGCCGTCGTTTTCGGCCTGGCCCGACCACAGCGCGATGATTGACGCGGCCAGGCGCGGGCCGTCAGCGACCAGGTCGATGCCAGGCGTCGAGCGCTGCTCCAGCTCGAAGTCCTGGATCCACAGTGCGCCCTCGCCACCGAGGTTGATCTGGTAAGGCCGTTCACTGATCAGCCTCAGGCCAAGGTTCTCCAGCGTAGGCAGCACGTCGGAGATCGCGCGTGGCTCGCCGCGGCGATATAGCTTGAGGTTGATTCGTCCGGCGGCGGCGCCTGCGGGGCGATACAGGCCTAGGCGCAATCCGTCCGGTGCACTGGCGAGCGTCTCGAGCACTTCAATGTCGGCGGCCGCGTCGGCGGGTAGGGTGTCCTCGGTATAGGCTGCCGGCAGGTTGCGGCCGTAGCGGGCGAGCAGGCGTAGCGCGGCGGCCTCGTCCGAGCGGGCGGCCAGCGCCTCACGCAGCGCGTCGCTCCAGGTCAGTACCGCCTCGGTGATGCGCCGTTCGATCTCGGCGGCATTTGCGGCCGTCGCTTGCGCGGGCGAGCGCACGATCAGGTGTACGCGGGCGAGCACCGACTCCGACAGCTGCACGGTCGATTCGACGGCCGTGCCGCCCAGCGCCTCGCTGAGGATGGCCTCGATGCGACGCCGTACTTCGGTGTTGTAGCGGTCGCGTGGCACGTACAGCAGGCACGACCAGAACCGCTGGAAGCCATCGCGGCGCACGAACAGGCGCACCACCTGGCGGTCGTACAGGTTAACGATGCCGCGCACGATTTTAATCAAGTCGTCGGTCGTGGCCTGGAACAGTTCATCCCGCGGATACGTCTCCAGTACGTGCAGCACCGCCTTCGCATCGTGACTGGCTGGCGCCAGACCAAAGTGATCGATGACTTTCTGCACCTTGTGGCGCAGCACCGGGATCTCATGCGGGCTGCGGCTGTAGGCGCTCGAGGTCCACAAGCCCAGGAAACGGTGTTCGCCGGTCACTTCGCCGCGGGCGTTGAAAGTCTTGATGCCGACGTAATCGAGGTACACCGGGCGGTGCACCGTGGAAACGGTGTTTGCCTTGGTGATCACCAGCAGCGTAGGTGCGCGGGCGTGATCACGTACGGCACCGGTGAGGGTCACGTTGCGCAGCGGGTGGCCCGCGCGGCGCGCGCGCAGGATGCCGAGGCCGGAGGCGGGATCCGGTACCAGCCGGTCGCTGCTGCGGCCGCGCTCGAGTCGGTAGTAGCGGTGTCCGAGGAGCGTAAAGTGGTTTTCGTTCATCCAGTCGAGCAGTGCGCGGGCTTCGGCCGCCTCGCCGGCGGCGAGCGGCAGCGGCAACCGTTCGAGCGACGCTGAAATGTCGTGTACGCGACCCCGCATCTCGCTCCAGTCGGCGACTGCGACGCGTACGTCGTCCAACGACGCGACCAGGCGCTTGGCCAGTGCGGCGAGTCGTACCGGATCGGCTTCGCGGTCGACCTCGAGCATCTGCCACGACTCGGCGCGGCCATTGGTGTTCGGCTCGACGATCTGCGCAAGCCGTCCGCTGCGGTCCCGACGCCCGTCGATGACCGGGTGCACGATCAGGTGTACCGCCAGGCCTGCCTGATTCGCAGCCATGCTCATCGAATCGACCAGAAACGGCATGTCATCGCTGACGAGCATCACCAGGGTGTGCTTCGAGCGGAAGCCATCGATTGCCGGGTCGGGGTTGAAGACGCGCACCCAGGGGCGGCCGGCCTTGCGCGTGCGCGCACCGGCGAGGTGGGCGAGGGCGGCGGCGGCGAGTTGCTCGGGCCCGCGCGCAACCATGTCTTCCTCGGCAACGCCGTGGAAATATCGCCGTACGAACATTTCGGTCAGTACGCGGTCGGACGCCTTGGCGCGGCCGCGTGCGACTCGAACGATGCCTTCAATCAACCGCAGGCGGCTGGCCGGAACTTTGCCGAGCATGGTTATCCCCTCGAGGTTCGCAGCGCGTTGTGGTCTAGGGAAGCAGGCGGAACCACGTCGGCTGCGACGACGTTCTGGTCCGTGACGGGAAGGGTGTTCGCGAGCGCTAGTGCCCGCAGGGTCAGGTCGTTGAGCAGGTCGTGCAGCGCCGCGTGGACTTGCGGCGGGATGCCGCGGAGCACGGCCTCCTCGTACGCCAGCGCCCAGGGTACAACCTCGTCATAGACTGCGTGCCCGCCTGCGGTCAGGCGCAGGCGCGAGCGCCGCCGGTCGGATTCCTCGACGCTGCGCTCGATGCGCTGAGTGCGCGACAGCGAGGCGACGGCGCGGCTGACGGCGACCTTGTCCATCGCCGTGCGCTGCGCCACCTGCGCTGCGGAGAGGTCGGGGTTGCGCGCCAGTACCGCCAGCACGCGCCATTCGGGGATGGAAAGCTGGAAGCGCTCGGCATAGGCGCCGGCGATGGCAGTACTCATCGTATTGGCGAGTACGGACAGCCGGTAGGGCAGGAAGCGCTCCAGGTCGAGCGTGCGTGGCAGGTCTGCGGAGGTCGCGGGCTTCACGATTGGTTGCGATTGTAACCAAAAGCGACGCGTCATGCGTCTTAGGGGCGGTGGGGCTGAGCCAGATACTCGTGCGACTGCATTTCGGCGAGCCGACTGGTCGTGCGCCGGAATTCAAATTGCAACCGTTGTCCATGATACAGCTGTTCGGCAGGCGCTGCTGCCGACACCACCAGCTTGACGCCCCGTTCGTACAATTCGTCGACCAGCGCGACGAAGCGCCGCGCTTCGTTGTCGGCGGTGGCCTCGAACTGCGGTATGGCGGACAGCAGCAGCGTATGGAACTGGCGCGCGATCTCGATGTAGTCGGCCGTGCCGCGCGGATCCGAGCACAGTGCGGTGAAGTCGAACCAGGCGATGCCCGCATGGTGGAGCCGCACCCTGATCGGCCGGCCTTCGATTTGCAGCGTTCCACCGGCGGCCCCCGCGCTGCCGGCGATTGCCACGAAGCGGCGTTTGAGCTCAGCGTCGCTGCTGCCATCCGCATCCAGATACAGCGGCGCGCGCTCCAGTTCCCGCAGCCGGTAGTCAGTGCCGCCGTCCACCTCTACTACCGTCGTTGCGCTCTGCAGCAGGGCGATGGCAGGCAGGAAGCGGCTGCGCTGCAGGCCACCGGGGTAGAGCCCGAGCGGCGGCGTGTTGGAGGTGAACACGAGTGTCACGCCGGCCGCTACCAGGCCGTCGAACAGGCCAGCCAGCAGCATCGCATCGGCTATGTCGCTGACGTATAGCTCGTCAAAGCATAAAACGCGCGTGTCCGCTGCGATGTCCGTGGCTATCCGCGCCAGCGGATCGATCAGTGCCTCATCGCGCAGCGCCGTCAGGCGGGCATGCACGTCGTGCATGAAGCGGTGGAAGTGCACGCGCACGGCCGGCACCCCGAGCGAATCGACAAAAAGGTCCATCAGCAGGGTCTTGCCGCGGCCGACACCGCCCCACAGGTACAGGCCGCGTACCGGCCGACGGGCAGGTACCAGTCCCAACGTGGCCCGCAAGCGCCACCACAGACTCGATTCGCGCCGCTGGCTGCGCTCCAAGCGCTGGCGGAGGTCCTCCAGCTGGGCGATCGCTGCGCGCTGTGCGTCGTCGGCGGCGTAGCTGTGGGCGGCGATTTCCGCGAGGTAGCGCTCTATGAGAGTCACCCACCCTCCAGCGCCGGCAGGTGTGGCGCCGTGCTGGCCGCCGGGGGCAGGTTCGGCAGGAGCAACGGCTGCGGCGCACGCGGGTCGGGCGTTAGGCGACTAGGCGCGGGAACCCGGATCGGTGTGTTCATGGGCACGCGATTGAACCCCGCCCGCTTCAGCGGCGCTGCACGCCAGGTAGCACGCACAGCATCTCGTAGAGGAGGCTCGCGCCCAGCAGCGCCGTATTGCCCGAGGTGTCGTAGGGCGGGCTGACCTCCACCAGGTCGCCGCCGACGATGTCGAGGCCGTGGCAGCCGCGCACGACCTCCAGCCCCTGCGGCACCGTGAGTCCGCCAATCTCCACCGTGCCGGTGCCCGGCGCGTAGGCGGGATCGAGGCCGTCGATGTCGAAGCTGATGTAGACCGGGCCGCCGGCCAGACGGCGCGCGACGTCCTGCATCAGCGGCGCGAGCGAGTGGTGCCAGCATTCTTCCGCCGTCACTACCTGGAAGCCCTGGTTGCGCGACCAGTCGAAGTCGTCGGCGGCGTAGCCGGTGCCGCGCAGGCCGATCTGCACCACGCGGTTGCAGTCCAGCAGTCCTTCCTCGACCGCACGCCGGAACGGCGTGCCGTGCGCGATCTTCTCGCCGAACATTTCATCGTTGATGTCGGCATGTGCGTCGACATGGACGAGCCCGATCGGCCCATGGCGGCGATGCAGGGCGCGCAGGATCGGCAGCACGATCGTGTGGTCGCCGCCCATCGTCAGCGGCTTTGCGCCAGTGTCGAGCAGCCGGTCGTAGTGCGACTCGATGATGCCCATGCTCTTCTGCAGATTGAACGTGTTGATCGCGACGTCGCCCACGTCGGCGATGCGCAGCGAATCGAACGGCGCGGCGCGGGTTGCCATGTTGTACGGTCGCAGCATCCGTGATTCATCGCGGATCTGCCGCGGTGCGAGGCGTGCGCCGGGCCGATTGGAGGTGCCGATGTCGAGCGGCACCCCGATGAACGCGACGTCCAGATTCGCCTCCAGCTCGCAGGCCGGCAGGCGCATGAACGTTGCCGGTCCGCCGAAGCGGGGCATTACGTTGCCCGATAGCGGCTGGAACAGTTCCTTCGTCATTCAATGGCTCCAGGGAGTCAGATTGGCACGGTGGCGGTGAAGCTCGGTCGGCGACCGACTTCGGCACACCAGTGGCGTACGGCGGCATGGCCGGCGCCAAAGTCCATTTCAGGCAGGCGAAACTGCAGGTAGTCGAACGCGACTGCCGTAGCGAGTTGGCCCAGGTCGAGACTGCCGCGGGCTGTGCCGAGGTTGGCGGCGAGTACCTGTACGCTGCGGCGGATCGCCTCGCTCGCGCGCTCCTGCGACACTATTGAGCGCTCGGCCTCGGGACGGCGGCGATCGAGCACTACCGAGACGGCGGCATCGAGAACGCCATCGGCGAGCGCCTGCGTGCGCAGCACCTGCCAGCGCGCGTTGCCGTTCGCCGGGATCAGGCGCGGCTCTTCGACCAACGTATCCAGGTATTCGCAGATCACCGGGCTGTCGTAGAGCGCCAGACCCTCGTCGCTGACCAGTGCCGGCACTTTGCCAAGCGGATTGGCCGCGAGCACGGCCGCCGGGTCGGTCCACGGATTGGCCGTGACCAGCTCGATGCGTTCGGCCAGGCCCTTCTCCATCGCCACGACGCGCACCTTGCGCGCGTAGGGCGAGGTCGTCGAGTAATACAGCTTCAAGGCAGTGTCCTGTCGGGGTCTGCGTCAGAAGTTCGAGTAGTTGGGGCCGGAGCCGCCCTCGGGGGTGGTCCAGGTGATGATCCCGTACGGATCCTTGATGTCGCAGGCCTTGCAGTGGACGCAGTTGGAGGCATTGATCTGCAGGCGCTTGCCACCGGCACCGTCGTCGACCATTTCGTAGACCCCGGCCGGGCAGAAGTTCTGGCACGGATTGCCGAACTCCTTGGCGCACTGGTCCGCGCAGATGCTGGTGTCACTGACCTTCAGATGTGCCGGCTGAGCGTCGTCGTGCGTGTTGCCGGCGAAGTAGACCGCCGCCTGGCGATCACGCGGCTTGAGTTCGCGCGTTGCAATCCAGTCGCGATCGGGCGAGGTGTACTGGTCCAGTCGCTGCAGTTGCTTGTAGTCGACCTTGTTCTTGAGTGTCCACGGCGTGCGACCACCAGTGATCGTTTCGAGGCCGCCGTTGGCGAGGCCGAACCACAAGCCCTTCTTGAAGGCTGGCTTGAAGTTGCGGACTTTGCGCAGTTCGTCCATTGCCGGCGAGGCACGGAAGCGGGCGTCGAAGCCAGCAGTACCGCCGGTTTCGACGACGTGCTCGGCCGCAAGTACGCCTGAGCGGACCGCCTGGTGTACGCCCTTGACCTTGGGCACGTTGACCAGCCCCGCGCCACAGCCGATCAGCATGGCGCCCGGCATCTCTACCTTCGGCAGCGACTGGTAGCCGCCAGCTGCGATGGTGCGCGCGCCGTAGGTCAGTAGTTCGCCGCCGTCGAGCAGTTTCTTGATCGATGGATGATTCTTAAACTGCTGGAACGCCTCGAACGGCTTGAAGCGCGGGTCCTTGTAGTCGAGACCGGCGACGTAGCCGATATACACACGGTTGTCATTGATGTGATACAGGAAGCTGCCGCCGTAGGTGTTGCGGTCCACCGGCCAGCCGATCGTGTGCTGAATCAGGCCCGGCTCAACCCGGCCTTCCGGTAGCTGCCACATTTCCTTGAAGCCCAGTCCAAAGGTCTGCGGTGAGCTGTCGGCATCGAGGCTGTACTTGGCGATCAGCGTTTTGGTGATGCTGCCGCGTGAGCCTTCCGCGAACACGGTCGTGCGGGCGCGAATCTCCGGGCCGGGAGCGAAGTTGGGCCCAGGTTTGCCGTCCTTGTCGATGCCCATGTCGCCAATCTGCACGCCGACCACGGCGCCTGCGTCGTCGTGCAACGCCATGGCGGCAGCGAAACCTGCGATCACGTCTACGCCGAGCGCCTCGGCCTGCGCCGCCATGTAGGGCGTCAGCTGTCCGAGCGAGACGATGAAGTTGCCGTGATTGTTCATTTGCGGCGGCGTGATGATGCGGAACGCGCGCTTCTTCGTCAGCAGGCTGAATTCGTCGCGCGTCGCCGGCACGCAGATCTCCGGCGGGCTGTTGCGCCACTCCGGTAGCAGCTTGTCCAGCGGCTGGGGCTCCATCACGCAGCCCGACAGGGCTTGCGCGCCGATCGCGGCGCCCTTCTCCAGCACGCAGACCGTCAGGTCCGCGTTGAGCTGCTTGAGCCGGATCGCACAGGACAGCCCGGCTGGGCCGCCGCCGACGATCAGGACGTCGTACTCCATCTGGTCGCGTTCGATGCTATTTGCGCTCATGTCGGTGATCGCTCGTGTGGGTGTCAACGGAATTCGGCGCCCTGCAGAGCCTCGAGGGCGAGGAGGGCGGGCTTGATCTTGGCGAGGTCGCCGACGATGACCAGCACCATCTGCCGGGGATCGAGCGACTCGCTCGCGGCGCGGCGCACGTCGGCGGGCGTTACTGCATTGAGGTGATCGACGTAGTGCACCAGCCAATCGTCGCCAAGTTCCTGCTGCTGCAGGAACTGCAGCTGGCCGATGAGCCCCTGACGGCTCGAGGCACCAATCAGGAAGTTGCCGGCTCGGTAGTTCTGCACGGCACGCAATTCGTCGGCGCTGGCCTCGACAGTACGAAGCCGCGCGAGCTCGGCGAACACCTCGGTCAGTGCGGCTGCCGTATCGGCCGTGTTGACGTCGGCGGCGAGCGTCCAGCCGGCGATGCTGCGGTACGCGATCAGATGGCTGTTGACGCCGTAGGTATAGCCCTTGTCCTCGCGCAGGTTCCGGTCCAGACGCGACAGCAGCGGTGTGCCACCGAACAAGGCGTTGGCGACCGACAGGTCCATGAATCGCGGTTGCGTCGGGCCCGCTACGGCGCAGCCCAGCAGGACGGTGGACTGCTTCGCTCCCGGTCGGTCGATCAACTGCACGACCTGGCCGCCGACGGCGCTCGGCGCCTGATGACGCGGCGCGGGGCCCGCTGCCCAGTCGCCGAAAGCACGACGCAGCGTTGCCTCGACGGCTGCTGCATCGAACTGACCGGCAACGTACAGGTGCGCGCGACGCGCGCCGAATTCGCTGCTGATGAACGCACGCACGTCGGCGAGCGTCATCGAGTCGATCTGCGCATCGCTCGGCATGCCCAGTCCGTAGGCCGTATCGCCCCACCTTAAATGGGCGAACGCCTCGCCGGCCACCGCCTGCGGCTGCGAGCGCGAGATCGCCAGATTGCGCTTCATGCTGGACTTGAGGCCCTGCAGATCGGCGCTGGGCAGACGCGGTCGCCGCACGACGTCAGCAAGCAGCTCGACGGCGTCGGTGGCGTGTTCGGCGAGCACGTCCAGTGAGATTCCGAACTGGTCGACGCTGCTGCCGGCGTCGAGCTCGCCGCCGAGTTCCGCCGCGAGGTTCGCTACCGCCTCGGTGTCGCGGGCCCCTGCGCCGTGCTTGAGCAGCTGCGCGACCAGGTCGGCAAGGCCGTTCTTGTCGCCGTCGGCGACGTTGCCGGTGCCGATGTTCAGCATGATCGCGGTCTTGGGAACGGTGCCGAACGGCACGAACGTGACCTGCATGCCGTTCGCCAGGCTGAACTCCCGCTTGGCAGGCAGCGTCAGCGCGCGCGGCGTGCCCATTGGCGGTACCGGCTCGCGCGGCGCGGCTGCCGCCGGCAGCGTCACGAGTAGCGCGGCCAGCAGCAGGGTGATGCGAGCGCGCTGACTCATGGCGTGTCTCCCGCGGCAGGCTTGCCAGGGACGACCATCAGTGTCGTGCGGTTGCTGGGAACGAGGTAGCGACGCGCCGTCTCGCGGATCAGCTCCGGCGTCACCTTGTTGAACTCCGACTCGATGCTGTTGATGCGCGCCGGGTCGTCGTCGAACAGCGCCAGGCAGGCAAGGATATCCACTAGCCCGAAGCGAGTCGGACTGCCGGCAAGTTCGTACAGGCCGGAGCGGATCTTGGTGCGGGCGCGGTGTAGTTCTGCCGGAGGTACCAGCGTGCGCTGCAGCTCACTGATCACCGCCTCCAGGTCCGTACTGATCGCCTGTGGCGTTGAGGCTGCATCGTGCAGTAGATACACGGACCACTGCGCGGGTCCCTCGTAATCGAACATGTTGCCGAGAAGGTTGATGCCGCCGCTGACGGAGTCGCTGTACTTGCGCTCGTTGACCAGGCGGTGGTGCAGGCGACTGTCCTCGCCCTGCAGCAGCATCTCGTTGATCAGGCCAAACGCGTACCACTGCGGCGTGCCGCGCGGCGGCAGCTGGTAGCCCCAGGCGATGGCGGGTCTTGGTGCTAGCGGATCGACGTGCTCGGCCGAACGCGGAGCAGTCTGCGGCGGCTCAGCGACGTCGGGGCGTGCAGGCTCAGGACGCGCCGGGAGGGCGCCGAACTGCCGGTTGATCGAGTCACGGATCGTCGCCGGGTCGAAGTCACCGGCGACGACGAGCACGGCGTTGGCAGGCACGTAATAGCGGTCGTAGAAGGCGCGCACATCATCCAGTGTGGCCGCGTCGATGTCCTCCAGCGCGCCGTAGAAGTTGTGGGCGTTGTACCAGTTGGTGTTCGCGACCTGCGGCAGGTCTAGCCAAGGAAAGCCGCCGTAAGGAGTATTCAGGACGTTGACCCTGACCTCATTCTTAACCACATCCTTCTGGTTCTGGAGGCTGGCCGCCGACAGTGCCAGGCCGCGCATCCGTTCGGCCTCGACGAACAGCACCGGCTCGAGCACGTGGCTCGGCACGGCTTGATAGAAATTGGTGTAGTCGAAGCGGGTAGAGCCGTTCGAAAGGCCGCCATTGCCGCCGACGATGCGCTCCGCCTCGCCCTTGCCGAGGTTCACCGACTCCTGAAACATCAGGTGCTCGAACAGGTGCGCGAAGCCGGTGCGGTCGCGCGGTTCGATCCGGAAGCCAATGTGGTAGTAGACCCCCACCGTGACGGTCGGTACCGACGCATCGGGCGACAGCACGACCCGCAGCCCATTCGCCAAGCGGTAGTAGTCCACCGGCACGCGCATCTGCAGGGCAGGGGCAGCGGCGGTGCTCGTCGGTGCATGGGCGCAGCCGGCGAGCAGGCCGGTCACCAGAATGGCGGCGATCAGGAGAGCCTTCGACATCGGGACCACGTGTGTGACGGGCGGGGCGGCGATTATGGCCCGCCGGCGCGCTGGCCGGTAGCGCGCAAACCGTCGGCGGGGACGATTACTTAGCTTGCATGCGGATCGCGCCGTCGAGGCGGATCGTCTCGCCGTTGAGCATCGGGTTGGCGACGATCGCCAGGACGAGGTCGGCGTACTCGGATGGCCGGCCCAGCCGCGAGGGGAAGGGTACCTGGGCGCCGAGCGAGGCCTGCAGTTCGGGGCTCATGCCGCCCACCATGGGGGTTTCGAAGATGCCCGGCGCGATGGCCATCACGCGGATCCCGTAACGGGCAAGTTCCCGGGCTATAGGCAGCACCATGCCGATGGTGCCCGCCTTGGTGGCGGCGTAGGCGACCTGGCCTATCTGGCCCTCGTAGGCGGCGACCGAGGCGGTGTGGATCAACAGGCCGCGCTCACCCTCTGCATTGGGCGTGTTGGCCTGCATCAGCGCCGCGGCTGCCTTGTCGATGTGCAGCGTTCCTACAAGGTTGATGGCGACGACCTTGGCGAAGAAGGCGCCGGCCATGGGGCCGTCGCGGCCCAGCAGCTTGCCGGCGCCGACCACGCCGGCGCAGTTGACCGCAAGGTTCAGGCCGCCCATCGCCGCGTGTGCCGCGGCGACGGCGGCGTCGACGTTCGCCTCATTGCTGACATCACACAGTTGGAACGACGCGGCCGCGCCGAGTTCGGCTGCGGCGCGCCGGCCGGCTTCTTCCTGCACGTCCAGCAGCGCCACCCGGCCGCCGTCGGCGACGACGCGGCGCGCGACCGCGAGCCCGAGGCCCGAGGCGCCGCCGGTGATCAGTGCCTTGAGGTCGGCTGTTTTCATCGGGGCAGGTCCTCGGTTTGGTCGATTACAGGCGCATTCCGCCGTCGATGTAGATCGTACGACCCGTGAAGAAGTCGTTCTCGACGATGAACACCGCGGTCCGGGCGACCTCGGATGGCTCACCCAGGCGCTTGAGCGGCACCGGCGCGGTGACCTTTGCCAGCGTCTCGGGTGACATGCTGGAGAGGATGTCGGTCGCGCAGAAGCCGGGCGCGATCGCGCCGGTGCGAATGCCGTAGCGCGCCAGTTCCTTAGCCCAGGTGGTCGCCATCGCCGCCACGCCGGCCTTGGCTGCGGTGTAGTTGGTCTGGCCGGCGTTGCCGTCCTTCGAAATGGACGAGATGTTGATGATCACGCCGCCCTTGCCGGCCTTGATCATGCGCTCGGCCGCTTCGCGGCCGCAGAGGAACACGCCGGTCAGGTTGACGCTGATCACGGCGTTCCACTGGTCAAGGGTCATCTTGCCGGTGATCTGGCCGTCCTTGAACTTGATCAGCAGCCCGTCCTTGACGATACCCGCGTTGTTGATCATGACGTCGAGCGCGCCGAAGTCGGCGACGATCGCATCGAGGGTGGCGATGACCGCCTCTTCGCTGCTGACGTTGCAGCTGTAGGCGCGCGCTTCGGCGCCGAGCGCCGTGCACGCGTCGGCGCAGGCCTCCAGGTCCGCCGCGCTCAGATCGATCAGCGCCAGACGTCCGCCGCGACTGGCGAACTCGAGCGCCATGGCCTTGCCCAGGCCGCGTGCGCCGCCAGTGATCGCCACTACCTTACCCTTGATGTCCATCGTGTCTCGTCTCCAGAGCGGCCGCGTGTGCGGCGTTCAGACCGTCGAGCGGTCGCCAGGGATGCATCAGTCCGGCTGAACCACGCGTTGTGGCGCAGGCGCCGGTGCGGACGGCGTGTATGCACGCCGTGGGGTGACGCATTCACCCCTCGCACCGGATGTCATCGCGCCCCATGGCGCATCAAAACAGGCCCGGCCTGCAGGCCGGGCCGATCTTTTCAGAGCAGCTCGATCGCCACTGCGGTCGCCTCGCCGCCCCCGATGCAAAGCGCCGCTACGCCGCGCTTGCCACCGCGTGCCTGCAGCGCTGCGATCAGCGTTGCGATGATGCGTGCGCCGGTCGCGCCTACCGGGTGGCCCAGCGCGCAGGCGCCGCCGTTGACGTTGACGCGCGCCGGGTCGAGCTTGAGGTCATGGATCGCCGCCATCGCGACCGCCGCGAATGCCTCGTTGATCTCGTACAGGTCGACCTCAGAGGCCGCCCAGCCGGTCTTCTTGAGGACCGCGTTGATCGCCCCGATCGGCGCGGTGGTGAACCACTCCGGCGCCTGCGCATGGCTTGCATACGCGGCGAGCCGCGCGACGGGCTTCAGGCCACGTGCGGCGGCGACGCTCGCGCGTGTCATCACAAGCGCTGCGGCGCCGTCGGAGATCGAGGATGAGCTGGCAGCAGTGACCGTGCCGTCCTTGCGGAAGGCGGCCTTGAGCTGCGGGATCTTGGCCAGGTCGCAGTTGAACGGGGTCTCGTCCTGCTCGATCACCGTCTCGCCCTTGCGGGTCTTCACGGTCACAGGAACGATTTCCGACTTGAACGCGCCGGCTTCGACGGCCGCGAGGCTGCGGCGCACCGACTCCGAGGCGAACGCATCCTGGGCGGCGCGCGTGAATGCGTACTTGTCCGCGGTGTTCTCGGCGAAGCAGCCCATCAGCTGTCCGTCCCATGGGCTCTGCAGGCCGTCGGTGAACATGTGGTCGAGGACTTCGCCGTGGCCCATGCGGTAGCCCGTGCGGGCCTTGGGCAGCAGGTACGGGGCATTGCTCATCGACTCCAGGCCGCCAGCGACGATGAAGTCGGTATCGCCGGTGCGTAGGGCGTCGGCGGCCAGCATCACCGCGCGCATGCCTGAGCCGCACATCTTGTTGACCGTGGTGGCCGGGGTGCCGACCGGAATGCCGGCGCCCATGGCAGCTTGGCGGGCGGGAGCCTGACCGACACCTGCCGGCAGCACGCAGCCCATGATCACTTCCTGGACCTCGGCCGGCGCAATGCCGGCTGCGGCGAGTGCGCCGGCGATGGCGGCTGAGCCAAGCTTGGGTGCGGTGGTGGTGGCGAAGATGCCCTGAAAGCCGCCGATCGGCGTGCGCTTGGCGGACAGGATGACAACGGACTCGGCGCTCATAGCGGTACCCCCAGGAAGTAGCGCTGGAGTCTACGCCCGACTCTTTTTGCGGTGCAACATCTGCGTACCGAGGGGTGGGGTAGGTCTAGGTGCGGGGTCAGGTCAGGTCGGGACGGTCAGTGGCGGGCGGGAACTGAGCGCCGGGACCAGGCCGCGCACCAGCGCGGTCAGTGCCGCCGAGCTGAAGGGCTTTTGCAGGAACGCATTGGCGCCGGCCTCGAGGCAGGCGCTTGCGTGCTCCGATCGGCTGCTGGCGGTGAAGATCAGCACCGGCAGCGCCGCGGTATGGGGGTCGGCGCGCAGCGCCCGGCAGGTGTCGATTCCGGACAGCTCACCCGGCATGGACAGGTCCAGAATGGCCAGCGCGGGTTCGAGCGCGTGACACAGTTGCTGTGCCTCGCGCCCTGAACGTGCTTCGATGACCGTTGCGATCGGCGCCAGGGTCAGCGCGACCAGACGTCGCGCCGGGCCATGGTCGTCGGCGACAAGAATCGTGACAGATCTGTGAGGGGCGCTATCCATGGAGGCTCTGCCGCAGGTCGTGACGCGGCCGCTATCGGCGCGGGGGTCGGTTGGTTAGTATCGGCGCGATTGATGATAACGCCACGCGAGTGCGTGCCCGCTTGTTTCGGCGCGCTTAGAGGATCTGCATGTACGGGCTGGTGAACAAAGCGCTTTGCGAGATGCTGACGCGCAGCCATGGCGCGGCGACCTGGGAGCAGATTCGCGTTAAGGCCGGCGTCGATGTCGAAGTCTTCATCAGCATGGATGGCTACCCCGACGCGATTACCTACCAGCTGGTGGGTGCTGCGTCCGAGGTGCTAGGCGAGGAAGTCGACAAGCTGCTGTACGCGTTCGGACGCCACTGGGTGCTCGACACCGCTGCCCAGCACTATGGCCACCTGCTGCAGTCCGGCGGCCGCTCGTTCCGGGAATTCCTGCTGGCGCTACCGAATTTCCACGCGCGCGTGTCACTGATGATGCCGCAGCTGGTGCCACCGGAGTTTGCCTGCAGCGATATTGGCGAGCGGACACTGCACCTGCATTACCGCTCGCAGCGGCCGGGCTTGGTGCCGTTCGTCGAGGGGCTGCTAGACGGGCTCGGTGAGCTGTTCCACGTCAAGGTGCACAGTCGCCGCATGCCGGCACACTCCGAAGGGCCCGGCCACGCGGTATTTCACGTCGAGTGGTCGCAATCGATATGAACAACCTCGGTCCCGCAGGCGCGCCGCAGCGCGCTGGGCTCTCGCCCAGTCAGATGGTCAATGTCTTCCCATTCCACATCGTCGTGGATCGCGCTTTGCGCGTGGTGCAGCTTGGTCGTTCGCTGCGCGGCGTCATGCCCGGCGTGTCGATCGGTAGCCACCTGCCGGACCTTCTGGTTCTGCGACGGCCGGCGATGCCGTGGTCGTTCGAGGCATTGGAGGCGGGGCAGCGGGTGCTGCACATTCTCGAGTTCCCGCCGTCGGGGCTTGTGCTGCGCAGCCAGGTGCTGCGACTGGATGGCCCGATGCCGCTGATCGCCTTCCTCTGTACACCGTGGGTGGAAGGCCCCGAATCACTCGATCGCCTCGGTCTCACGCTGGGCGACTTCGCGCTACACGACGCCTCGCAGGACCTGGTGCAGACGGTGCAGTCGCATCGGATCGCCAACGAGGACCTGCGACGCCTCACGCAGCTGCTGACTGAGCAGCGTAGCGAGCTGCGGCGGGTCAACGAGGAGCTGCGTGCGCAGAACCAGGCGCTGAGCCACACCAAGCGCGAGCTGGAAGAGGCGCAGAGCGTCGCTTCGCTCGGCAGCTGGGCGTATGACTCGGCGTCCGGTCAGATCGACTGGTCGGAAGAATTCGCCCGCATCCTGGGTCTGGATCTGTCGATTGGCGAGCGGCGCCTCGCAACGCTCGAGGAGCGCCTGTATCCGAAAGACCGGCCGCTGGTTGAGCGGCTGTTTGGCGCGGCAGGCACACTGCCGCCCCGTATCGATGTTGATTTGCGCATCGTGCGGCCGGACGGTGAGGTGCGTTTCGTGCACGTGCGTGGCCGTGCTGAGATCGCTGCCGGCGAATCGACCCGCCTGTCCGGCACGCTGCAGGACATCACTCGCCGCAAGCGTTCTGAAAGCACGCTGCGGGTGCAGCGCGAGGAGATTCGCAAGCTTGCGCTGGTGGCCTCGCGGACCGACAACGGCGTACTGGTCACCGATGCCGAGGGCCGCATTGAGTGGGCCAATCTCGCCTTCCGCCGCCTGACCGGCTATGCGGCGTCTGAACTGAAGGGCCAGCGTCCCGGGCAG
>CAIYLH010000053.1 GCA_903927005.1 uncultured Pseudomonadota bacterium | reverse complement strand
GGCCGACGTCCTCGAGCGTCTGCCGGGAACGCCAACTGGCAGAATCGAAGAACTGCTGCCCGGTGCCTGGAAAGCATCTCATCCAGTCAACTGACCAAATGACCGGTCAGGCAACCCCGACGGGGATGACCGGATGCTTACCGATAAACAGCATACCGAGGCAGATTGGCAGGTATGGGCGTAGCGTCTGACTGAACAGCACCGGGCCCAGGGCAATCCATCCTGGAATGAAGGAGAACGCGAATATCCCACCGGCAAGAACGCCATTGAGCGTCGTAGACCATTTTGTTGCTGGGGCAGGTGCCTGGAACTCGGGAAGTGCTGCTGTGGTGTTCATCAGGCGGTGTGTCCTGGCTCTATCGCGTCGGTGGGCTGTTGGCGTTTATAGCGAGTCGAGAAATAGCATCCTGACACTTCCCGACAGCGGCGGTGCGCCAGAACGGCGGATGCCGGATTGAAGGTCCGGAAAGGCTATCGAGCGGAGGCTCGGCACAACCGAACGGAATCGCCGCCAGTGGCGGCGCGTAAGCGGCGGCCCCGCCGACGTCGTCGAGGCAGAGGTGCTGAGGTCCCTGATCGGCAGGACCGCCGAGGATTGGCGGCACCTAAACCAGATGCAGGCCCAGCGCGGGCTTGCGGTGACCGCGTTGGGCGAGAGCGCGGGCGATGCCGTGTTCGTCACGCAGGCCGCCCATAGGGCCTACGGGCGCGCACTGTCCGAGGTCGAGGCTGCGGTTCTGCGCGCGATGGTCGAACGGGCGCAGGCCGACCGCGACTAGGCGGACCTAGGCGACCTTGCAGTGCCCCTGCACTAGCCTGTAGGTGTACCCCAAGGTGCACCCCAGAGGGAGTGATGGGGCGGGCGAGAATCGGCGTAAGTCGCTGATTTTATTGGTGGGCGCGACAGGGATCGAACCTGTGACCCCTTCCATGTCAAGGAAGTGCTCTACCGCTGAGCTACGCGCCCGCACTGGTGCGAGGCGCGGGAGAATACTGGACGGCGCTTACCGCAGCAACCCATCCGTGGACCCAAAAGCGACCAACGCCCCTAAAATTGCAAAAATTCCGGCGGCGATGGCGTGGATCCAGCGGGTCGGCAGGCGCTCCGCCAGCCGGTTGCTGACCAGCACCGCCGGGACGTTCGCCAGCATCATGCCGAGGGTGGTGCCGGCCACGACGGCGTAGACCGACGCATACTTGGCCGCCAGTGCGATGGTCGCGATCTGCGTCTTGTCGCCCATTTCCGCGAGGAAGAAGGTGATCAGGGTCGTGCCGAACACGCCGAAGCGCTGTTTGGGCGCGTCGTCGTCGTCGAGCTTGTCCGGCACCAGGATCCAGATCGCCATCGCGAAGAATGACGCCGCCAGCCCCCAGCGCATCCGGTCCGGGCCTATCGCCAGCATCAGCCAGCGGCCGACGACGCCGGCCAGGGCGTGGTTAACGAGGGTCGCCACCAGGATTCCGGCGATGATCGGCACGGGACGGCGGTAGCGGGCGGCGAGTACGAAGGCCAGCAGCTGGGTCTTGTCGCCGATTTCAGCGAGCGCGACCACACCGGCAGAGACGAGGAATGCTTCCATCGGCGCGCAGCATAGAGAAACTTAAGCCGGTCTACACCTTTGCCTCGCTATGATGCGCCCTTGTCCCTTCGGCTCCGACCCCATGCGCCAGACCGCCCCTACCCGCCTGCTGACGGCGCTCGCTGTCATGTTGTTGACGCTGCTGGGTTGCGGGCTGGCGGCATCGACCTGGCACGTCTACGGCCATACCTGGGATGAGCCGGAGCATCTGGCCGCCGGTATGTCGCTGCTCGATACCGGTCGCTACGACTACGACATCCAGCACCCACCGATCGCGCGACTGATGTTGGCTGTCGGGCCATACCTTGCTGGTGCCCGCTCGCAGGGCAAGCCGCCGCCGGACGGTAAGCCCGAGGGCATCGCGATCCTCTACGGCAGCGGCCACTACGACCAGTTCCTCACCCTGGCGCGTGCCGGGGCGCTGCCGTTTCTTGCGCTGCTGATCGTGATGACCTATTTGTGGGGACGCGCGGTGCTGGCGCCGGGCGGGGCGCTGCTGGCGACGCTGCTGGCGGCGACGACGCCGGTGCTGATCGGCCACGGTGCGCTCGCGACCCTCGATGTGCCGTCGGCCGCCACCTGCCTGCTGGCGATGTACGCGATCCAGCGCTGGCTCCACAGCGGCCGGCTGATGGACGCGCTCGGTCTAGGGCTCGCGCTGGGGCTGGCCATCGGCGTCAAGCTGTCCGCGATTCCGTTCGTTGGGATCGGCGGCCTCGTGCTGCTCGGCCTGCACGCCTGGTCGGCGCCAGCGCGTGGCGCGGCGCGTGAGCCGGTGCGCAGGCTGCAGTGGGCGGCAGGCGTGGTGGCCGCGACGCTGGTGATGTTCGCGGTGCTGACCGCGGCGTACGGCGGCCGCTTCGTTTACCTCACCGACCACGCCCACAAGTTCAACCAGGCGCTCGGCTACCTGTTCGGCTATGTCAGTGGCCCGTTGCACGACCCGGCCTACCGGTTCTTCGCCGACGTGCCGGTGCCTGCCGCGTTCCAGTGGATCGTCGGCGGCATCCAGGCACTGGTGGTGCACAACAACGGCGGCCACCTGTCGTATCTGTTCGGTGAAATGAAGACCGACGGCTGGCGTTACTTCTATGTCGTCGCGATGGGCGTCAAGACGCAGTTGCCGCTGCTGCTGCTGGGTCTGGTGGGCCTGTGGCGGCTGGGTTGTCGCGGATTTTCCGAGCGCGCCGCGGTGCCGCTCGCGCTACCGCTGATCTTTGTTGCGTTGTTCGCGTTCGCAAGTTTCTTCAGCCACATCAACATCGGCGTGCGCCACCTGCTGGTGCTCTATCCGCTGCTCGCGATCGGCGCGGCGGCGCTGCTGGTCGAGGTGTACGGCTGGCTGCGCAGTACGCCTGCCGGAGCGCGACGTGCGTTTGTGATCGCGGCGCTGACGCTGGCGGGCACCGCCGAGCTCTGGGCTGTGGTGGCCCCCTGGCCCGACTATCTGCCGTACTTCAACGTCCTGGCGGCGCACCCGGAGCGGGTGCTGGTCGACTCCGACCTTGACTGGGGGCAGGATTTTCGCCGTCTGACGCTGCGACTGCGTGCACTGAAGGTGCCGTCGGTGTCGCTGGCGTATCTAGGCACGGCCGACCTCAAGCGCGAGGACCTGCCGCCGTATGTGCTGCTCGGGCCCGACCAGCGTGCGACCGGCTGGATCGCGGTCAGCCAACTGGCACGGATTCATGCGCCGCAGCGGTTCCGCTGGCTCGATGCGTATACGCCGCGTGAGCGGGTAGGCGCGAGCATCGAGCTGTACTACGTCGCGCCGCTCGGGCCCGCCGGATGAGTGTGCCGCTGCTGGCGCTGGCAGGCCTCGTGCGCCGCTACCAGGCCGATCGCCCGGCCGTCATCGACGGGCTCGACTTCACGCTGGCAGCGGGCGAATGGATAGCGATCATGGGCGAGTCGGGGGTCGGCAAGTCGACGCTGCTGAACGTGATTGCGGGGCTCGATCGGGCTGATGCCGGCGCGGTGCGCGTGGACGGCGTTGAGCTCGCTGCGCTCGACGACGATGCGCTGACGCTACTGCGCCGACAGTCGATGGGGTTCGTGTTCCAGGCCTTCCACGTGCTGCCGTATCTCAGCGTCGGGCGCAACGTCGCGCTGCCGCTGGCACTGAACGGTGTGCCAGAGCGTGAGATCCGGCCGCGTGTGGCGGCCATGCTGGTCGACGTGGGTCTGGAGGGCATGTTCGAGCGATTGCCGCGCGAGCTGTCCGGGGGCGAGCTGCAGCGCGTTGCGATTGCCCGTGCGCTGGTGCACCGGCCGCGGCTCGTACTCGCCGATGAGCCGACCGGCAATCTGGATCCCAAGAGTGCCGCGCAGGTGCTGGCATTGCTCGGCCGCGCTGTGCGTGCGCACGGGGGCGGCGGGCTGCTGATCACCCATTCGCGTGCCGCGGCCGCCAGCGCCGACCGCGCCTATGAGTTCGACGGCCGCACGCTGGTCCCGCTCACCGTGCCCTGATGCGGCCCGCCGCCAGCATCACCACAGCCCTTGCGGTATTCGCCGCGCAGTTGCGTGACCGGCCGCTGCGGCTGGTCGTGTCGGTTGCCGCGATCGCGGTTGGCATCGCGCTCGCCGCCGCGGTGCACCTGATCAACGCCAGCGCGCTCGCGGAGTTTGGGCGCGCGACCCGCGAGCTATCCGGCACGGCGGACCTGGCGGTGCGCGGTACGAAGGCGGGCTTCGAAGAATCGCTCTATGTGCGTCTCGCCAGCCGACCGGGTGTGCGCGTCGCAAGCCCGGTGCTGCTGCGGGAAGCCGCGCTGGTGGCGGGTGGCACGCTACCGATCGAGGGCGTCGACCCGCTGCTGGCCGCGGCGCTGAGGCCTGAGCTGTATGGCGAGCTTGCCGGACTCTACGTCGCGCTGCTCGCGCCGGATGCGTTGGTGCTGTCGGCGAGCGCGGCGCGTGATTTGAAGCTCGTGCGCGGTGATTGGCTTAGCTTGCGCGTGGGTGGGCTTGAGCGTCGCTTGCAGATTGTCGCGGTGTTGCCGGCAGAGGCGACAGCGCGTCGCATGGGGCTGATGGACATCAGCAGCGCGCAGTGGCTGACCGGTTCGGTGGGCCTGCTCAGTCGCATCGACCTGCGACTCGCGCCGGGTCTGGATGCGGCGCGTTATGCCGCTGAGCTGCAGCTGCCGGCGGGCGTTGATGCGATGACGCCGGCGCTGGAGCAGGCGCGCGCCGGCAACCTCACGCGTGCCTATCGCGTCAACCTGGACATGCTCGCGTTGGTGGCGCTGTTGACCGGTGCGTTTTTGGTCTACGCCACGCAGGCGCTGGCGGTCATGCGCAGACGCCGGCAGCTCGCGCTGCTGCGAGCGCTCGGCGTGCGGCGCGGCGAACTACGGCTGGCGGTGCTCGTGGAGGGCGCCGCGGTCGGTGCGGTGGGCGGCGTGCTCGGCACGGCGCTGGGTTGGCTGATCGCGCGGCTGGTGCTGTCGTTGCAGGGCGGTGACCTCGGGGCGGGTCTTTTGCAGACGGCCACCACCCGCGTCGCGACGCCGCCACTTGCGCTCGCGCTCTTCATCGCGCTGGGCATTGTGGTTGCGGTCGCCGGCGCCTGGCTGCCGGCGCGTCGCGCCGCGGAGGTCGCGCCGGCGCGGGCGTTGAAGGCCGGCGACGAGGAGGCGCCAGCGGCGGTTCGCGATCGGCTCGTGCTCGCGTCGGTGCTGCTCACCCTGGGCGCCGGCTGCGCGTTCGTGCCACCGCTGTATGGCCTGCCGCTGGGCGGCTATGCCTCGATCGCGTGCCTGCTGGCGGGTGCGGTATTGCTGGTGCCGGCGTTCGTTGCCGCGACGCTGGCTCACCTGCCGACGCCCCGTTCGCCATTGCTGGCGCTGCTGCTGGCGCGGTTGCGCAACTCGATTGCTCAGTCGGCCGTCAGCCTTGCCGCGATTGTCGTCAGCTTCAGTCTGATGGTCGCCATGGCGATCATGGTGCATTCGTTCCGTGACTCGTTTGAACGCTGGCTGGGTGCGGTGCTGCCGGCGGACATCTATCTGCGTGTCAGTCCCGCTGCGGACACCTTCGATCTGTCCACGGCCGCCGCCGCGACGCTCGCGGCGGTGCCTGGCGTTGCCCGCATCGAGCTGCGGCGTACGACGCAGCTGTCGCTTGCGCCGGCCCAGCCGCCGGTGATGCTGATCGCCAGAGCGTTGCCGCGCAGCGGTGACAGCCTGCCCTTGGTCGGCTATCCGGTGGCGACCGACCCGACGCTGCCGGTCGCCTTCGTGTCGGAGGCGCTGCGCGACCTGTATGGCGTGCAGCCGGGGGGCGTTCTCGAGCTGCCGATTGCCGGCCGCGCGGTGCGCTTTGGTGTCGCCGGGCTGTGGCGCGACTACGCACGCAGCACCGGATCGGTGGTCGTGGATTTGGCGAGCTGGGAGCGGCTCACGGGTGAGCGGCGCTACACCGAGGCCTCGGTCTGGCTGGCGCCGCGGGCGGCTGCCGAGTCGGTGCGCACGGCGATCGAGGCGCGCCTGCAGGGCGGCGACGCCCTGCAGGTCATTGCCGCCGGCGCGCTCAAGCAGCGCGCTCTGGCCGCGTTCGATCGCGCCTTCGCGATCACCTACGCGCTGGAGGCGGTTGCGGTCGGCATTGGCCTGCTCGGCGTCGTGCTCGCGTTCGCGGTGCAGGCGCTGGCGCGGCGGGCGGAGTTCGGCATGCTGCGCCACATCGGTCTGCGTCGCGGGCAGGTGCTCAGAATGCTGGCGGGCGAGGGCGCCTTCCTCGCGGCGGTCGGCGTCGGCTACGGACTGCTGGTCGGACTGTTGCTGAGCGTGGTACTGGTTTACGTCGTCAACCGCCAGTCGTTTCACTGGACGCTCGATTACATCGTGCCGGTCGGTCAGCTGGCGCTGGTTGCGCTCGTGCTCGTGGCCACTGCGGCACTGACGGCGGGGATCAGCGGCCGCGTCGCGACCTCCGGGGCGGTGGTGCGTGCCGTGCGGGAGGACTGGTGAGAGCCTTGGGCTGGCTGCTCGCGGCTTGGTTGCTGGCAGCGGCGGCGAGCGCCGGCTATCCGGTGGTGCAGCCGGGTGTGACGGTGGTACTGCCGCAGGACAGTGGCTCGCATCCGGACTTTCGCACCGAGTGGTGGTACGTGACCGGCTGGCTCAGTACCGCGGCAGGTCAGCCGCTCGGGTTTCAGGTGACGTTCTTCCGTACCCGGCCGACGCTCGCCCGCGACAACCCGAGTGCGTTTGCGAGTGGCCAGCTACTGATCGCGCACGCGGCCCTCAGCGATCCGCGCCGCGGCCGGCTGTGGCACGACCAGCGCATCGCCCGGGTCGGCTTCGGGCTCGCCGAGGCGGCCGTCGGTCGCACCGACCTGCACTTGCGGGACTGGACGCTGGCGGCAGGCGACGGCGCGTTCACGGCGAAGGTCGCGGCGGAGGACTTCGAGCTGGCACTGACGCTCGAGCCACGCCAGCCGCCGCTGCTCAACGGTCGCGGCGGCTACAGCCAGAAAGGGCCTGCAGCGGCCTCCGCCAGCTACTACTACAGCCTGCCCGGGCTTGCCGTGCACGGACAGGTCGTCCGCGGCGGCGTCGCAGAGGCGGTGACTGGCTCCGCCTGGCTCGACCACGAGTGGTCCAGTGCTGCGCTGGATGCAGCGTCCGTGGGTTGGGACTGGGTCGGGCTCAACCTCGACGACGGCGGGGCGCTGATGGCCTTTCGGATCCGCGACGCGCAGGGCGCGGTGCGCTGGGCCGGTGGCAGCTGGCGCCGCGCCGATGGCCAGGTGCAGTCGCTCGCGCCGGCTGCGGTGGTGTTCACGCCGGGCCGGCGCTGGCGCTCGCCCCGTACCGGCATCGCCTACCCGGTCGAGTGGCAGCTGGAGGCTGCCGGGATGAGCCTCGCACTCACACCGCTGTTCGACGATCAGGAAAGCGACTCGCGGCTGTCGAGCGGGGCGATCTACTGGGAAGGCGCGGTCGAGGCGCGACGGGCGGGCCAGCGAGTGGGGCGGGGCTATCTGGAGCTGACCGGTTACGGCGAGCGCCTGCAACTGCGCTAGCGCCCGGCTCGCGGCTTGCTGCCGCGCCGCAGTGCCGCATTTGCTAGACTGCCGGCCTTTCCGCCGAGGCTGATGTCCATGCCCGTGATCACGCTCCCAGACGGTAGCCAGCGTTCCTTCGACCAGTCGGTGACGGTGGCGGCGGTCGCCGCCAGCATCGGTGCCGGGCTTGCCAAGGCCGCGCTTGCCGGTCGCGTGGGTGGCGTCCTGGTCGATACCTCGTTCCTGATCGAGTCCGACGTCGCGCTGGCGATCGTCACCGACAAGGACCCCGCTGCGCTGGAGGTGATTCGTCACTCGACGGCGCACCTGCTCGCGCAGGCCGTGCAGTCGGTCTATCCGAGCGTGCAGGTCACCATCGGACCTGTGATCGACGACGGCTTCTTCTACGACTTCGCGTTCGAGCGGCCGTTCACGCCGGAAGACCTCGTCAAGTTCGAGGCGAAGATGAAGGAGCTGGCCAAGGCGGACCTCGCGGTCACGCGCCGCGTGATGCCGCGCGACGAGGCCGTGGCGATGTTCAAAGGCATGGGCGAGCACTACAAGGCCGAGATCATCGCCAGCATCCCGGCCAACGAGGACATCAGCCTCTATGGTCAGGGCGACTGGTTCGACCTGTGCCGCGGTCCGCACGTGCCGTCCACCGGCAAGCTCAAGGCCTTCAAGCTGATGAAGCTGGCCGGCGCCTACTGGCGTGGCGACTCCAAGAACCAGATGCTGCAGCGGGTGTACGGCACCGCGTGGCGCAACGAGGTGGAGCTCAAGGACTACCTGACGCGCCTCGAGGAAGCCGAGAAGCGCGATCACCGCCGCATCGGTCGTGAACTCGGGCTGTTCCACCAGCAGGAAGAGGCGGTCGGTAGCGTGTTCTGGCACCCGGCGGGCCATACCCTGTGGCGCGAGGTCGAGCGCTACATGCGTGACAAGCTCGACACCGCCGGCTACGTCGAGGTGAAGAGCCCGCAGTTGCTGGATCGCTCGCTGTGGGAGAAGACCGGCCACTGGGATAATTACCGCGAGCAGATGTTCATCGCCGAGTCCGAGAACCGGATGCTGGCGGTCAAGCCGATGAATTGCCCGGGTCATATCCTGATCTACAAGCAGGGCATGAAGAGCTATCGCGACCTGCCGCTCCGAATCGCCGAGTTTGGTTCGTGTCATCGCAATGAGCCGTCGGGCGCGCTGCACGGGCTGATGCGCGTGCGCGCGTTCACGCAGGACGACGCGCACATCTTCTGTACCGAGGAGCAGATCAACGCCGAGACGGTGGCGTTCTGTCACCTGCTGCAGGAGGTCTACAAGGACTTCGGCTTCACGGACGTCAAGGTCAAGTTCTCGGACCGCCCGATCAAGCGGGCAGGCTCCGACGAGACCTGGGACCGAGCTGAAATCGCGCTGAAGTCGGCGGTCGAGGCCGCCGGACTCGAATACACGCTGAACCCGGGCGAAGGCGCCTTCTACGGTCCCAAGCTCGAGTTCGTGCTGCGCGACGCGATCGGGCGGGACTGGCAGTGCGGCACGCTGCAGGTCGATTTTGTGCTGCCGGAGCGTCTGGACGCCGAATACGTCTCCGAGGATGGCGGCCGCAAGCGGCCGGTCATGCTGCATCGGGCGATTCTGGGGTCGTTTGAGCGCTTCATCGCCATCCTGATCGAAAATTACGCCGGCAAGTTCCCCCCCTGGCTGGCGCCAATTCAGGCCGTCGGCCTCAATATCACCGGCCGCCAGGCCGCTTATGTGCAGGAATGTACTGATTTCCTGAAAAATCAGGGGGTTCGGGTAGCAGCCGACTTGCGAAACGAGAAGGTCGGCTTTAAAATCCGCGAACATACGCTGCAGCGGGTCCCGTACCTGCTGGTGGCGGGGGACCGAGAAGTCGAGTCCCGCTCGTTGGCTGTGCGCACGCGTTCGGGCCAGGATCTGGGTTCGTTGCCGCTTGAAAAGGTGGCGGAGCTCATACTGGCGAACATCGCGGGCCGCGGCTGTCATTCTTTGGAGGACTGATTTATCTCTACAACGAAGCGCGTACGGCGTAACGAAGAAATTCTTGCGCCGCAGCTGCGGGTGATCGCGGACGACGGAAGCCAGGCGGGCGTGATGAGCAGGGCGGAAGCGCTCTTGCTGGCATCTTCACAGCAGCTGGATCTCGTTGAGGTGTCGCCGACGGCTGAGCCGCCGGTTTGCCGGGTGATGGACTTCGGCAAGTTCCTGTTCGAACAGAACAAGAAGGCGCACGCGGCGAAGCGCAAGCAGAAGCAGATCCAGGTCAAGGAAGTGAAGTTCCGACCGGGAACTGACGACAACGATTACCTGATCAAGCTGCGGAACATCATTCGGTTCCTCGCTGAGGGTGATAAGGCCAAGGTGACGTTGCGTTACCGGGGCCGCGAGCTGGCGCACCAGGACGTGGGGCGCCGCTTGCTGGATCGGCTGGGGAAGGATCTCGCGGAACACGCGGCGATCGAGCAGTACCCGCTGATGGAAGGCAAGCAGCTGGTGATGATGTTCGGGCCGAAGAAGAAGTAGGTTCGAAAGGTTTGCTGACGCAGGCGTGCAGACGCCTGCGACACAAGTGACCGGTGGCAGACGACTTTAGGATCGTCGACCGCCGGGCCCGCCCCGAGCAAGGCCGACAGCGATGTCCGGTCGACGCGACAGGGTTATTAAAAAGCGCCGGCGGTGATCCCGTCCGGTAGGAGCGAAGTTATGCCTAAGTTGAAGACCAACAAGGCTGCCTCGAAGCGTTTTCGCAAGACTGCGAACGGCTTCAAGCGCGGCCAGTCCCACAAGCGTCACATCCTGACGAAGAAGTCGTCGAAGCGTAAGCGTCAGCTGCGGTCCGGAAAGATGGTCCATGAATCGGACCTCGGCCGGGTCACCCAGCTGCTGCCCAACCATTAATTCGACGCAACGTTAGGAGACTGAGACATGGCACGAGTTAAACGTGGCGTCATTGCTGGACGCCGCCACAAGAAGATCCTCAAGAAGGCGAAGGGCTACTACAACGCTCGTCGCAAGGTATTCCGTACCGCGAAGCAGGCCGTCATCAAGGCGGGCCAGTACGCGTATAGCGGCCGCAAGATCAAGAAGCGTGATTATCGCTCGCTGTGGATTCAGCGCCTGAATGCGGCCGCCCGCATCCACGGCATGAGCTATAGCGTGCTGATCAACGGGCTCAAGCTTGCCGGCATCGCGATCGACCGCAAGGCACTGTCGGATCTCGCGATCCACGAGCCGGGCGCGTTCGGCGTGATCATCGAGCAGGTCAAGGCCGCACTGCCGGCTACGGCTGCTGCTGCGAAGTAGCGTGTGGATCTCGCAAGCCTCGTCGCCTCGGGACTTGCCGAGATCGCGGCTGCCACGGACCTGGTCGTTCTCGACCAGGTCCGGGTTCGCCTGCTAGGCAAGAAAGGCGCGATTACCGAGCAGCTCAAGGGGCTCGGCGCACTGCCTGCCACCGAGCGCCCCGCTGCGGGCGCACGGATTAACGAAGCCAAGGTCATCCTGTCGGACGCGCTCTCGACCCGCAGTGCGGTGCTCGAGCATGCAGCCGTTGCTGCGGAACTCGCGGCCGGCGCGATTGACGTGACCTTGCCGGGCAGGGGCGTAAAGATGGGTGCGTTGCACCCGGTCACCCGCACCCGCTTGCGTATCGAGGAGATTTTCCGCCGGGCCGGCTTCGGCGTTGCGGAAGGTCCGGAGGTCGAGGACGACTTCCACAACTTCGAGGCGCTCAACATCCCCGCCAACCATCCGGCGCGGGCGATGCACGATACTTTCTACTTCGGCGATGGCCGTCTGCTGCGTACCCACACCTCGCCCGTGCAAGTGCGCGCGATGCTGTCGACCGCGCCGCCGCTCAGGCTGATCATGCCGGGCCGCGTCTATCGCTGCGACTCGGACCAGACGCATACGCCGATGTTCCACCAGGTCGAAGGCCTGGTGATCGACGAGGACATCAGCTTTGCGCACCTGAAGGCGATGCTGAGGAACTTCGTCTCGGAGTTCTTTGAAAAGCCGCTGGAGATTCGGCTGCGACCGTCTTACTTTCCGTTCACCGAGCCGTCGGCCGAGGTCGACTGTCAGTGTGCGTTCTGCGAGGGCAAGGGCTGCCGGGTCTGCAAGCAGACCGGCTGGATCGAGGTGCTCGGCTGCGGCATCGTTCACCCGAACGTGCTCAGGAATTGCGGCCTGGATCCCGAACGCTGGAGTGGCTACGCCTTTGGCATGGGCATCGAGCGTTTCTCGATGCTGCGCTACGACGTTAACGATCTGCGGCTTTACTTCGACAATGACCTGCGTTTCCTGTCGCAGTTCGAGAGGGCGTAACGCCATGGGGCTGCTGGCATGAAGGTTGGCCTCGAATGGCTGCGCGAGTGGGTCGCGCTGAACCCCGACGTCGGTGCGCTCGCGCACCAGCTGACCATGGCCGGTTTCGAGGTCGAGGGCCGCAGCCTTGCCGCGCCGCCGTTCGAGGGCATCGTCGTGGGCGAGATCCTCAAGGCCGACGCCCACCCGCAAGCCGACAAGCTGCGCGTCTGCGAAGTGCTGGGCCGTGACGGTGAGCACCTGAACATCGTCTGTGGCGCGCCCAATGCGCGCGCAGGCATCAAGGTACCGCTGGCGCGCATTGGCGCACGACTGCCGGGTGGCATGGCGATCAAGCGCGCCAAGCTGCGGGGCATCGAGTCGGAGGGCATGCTGTGCTCGGCCCGTGAGCTGGAGATGGGTGACAGCCACGAAGGGCTGCTCGAGCTGCCCGGCGAGCTGCAGACTGGCGCTGACCTGCGTCTGGCCCTGGACCTCGATGAGGTCGTGTTTGAGATCAACTTCACCCCCAATCGCGGTGATGCGCTGTCGGTGCTCGGGCTTGCGCGCGAGCTTGCGGTGCTTGGCGGCGCGCCGCTGAACTTCCCGCCGATGGCGGCGGTGGCGGCGGTGAGCGCCGAGTGCCTGCCGGTCCGACTCGAGGCGCCGACGGCTTGCGCACGCTTCGCCGGCCGCGTCATCCGCGGCCTCAACCCGGCGGCGGCGACGCCGCTGTGGATGCGCGAGCGCCTGCGCCGGGCCGGTATCCGCAGCCTCGGCCCGCTGGTCGATGTCACCAACTACGTGATGCTCGAACTCGGCCAGCCCATGCATGCCTACGACCTGCGCCAGCTGCAGCAGCGGATCGACGTGCGCCTTGCGCGTGCCGGCGAGACGCTGGAGTTGCTCGACGGCAGCCGCATCGAGCTTGCCCCGGACATGCTGGTGATTGCCGATGCCGTGGCGCCGGTGGGCCTGGCGGGCATCATGGGTGGCGCCAAGAGCGGCATTGCCGCTGACACCACCGACGTATTCCTCGAGAGCGCCTGGTTTGCGCCGGACGCGATCGCGGGCCGCGGGCGGCGCTTTGGCGTGGTCACTGACGCCTCGCAGCGCTTCGAGCGCGGCGTGGATCCGACCGGGCAGGTGCGTGCCATCGAGCGTGCCTCGGCGTTGCTGGTCGCGATTGCGGGTGGGCAACCGGGACCTGTGGAGGTCACCGAGGCCTCCTCAGCACTGCCGATCCGCGCACCGATCGCGATCCGCTGGCGCAGTTTTGCGCGCCTGATCGGCCTCGACATCCCGCGGGAGCGGATCGTGTCGATCCTCCGTTCGTTGGGGATGCAGGTCGAGGTCGAGGAGGACGGCCTCGCTGTCACCGCGCCCAGCTGGCGTTTCGACATCACCCAGGGGGCTGACCTGGTCGAGGAAGTCGCCCGCGTCTACGGCTACAACGAGATCCCGGCGATCGATGCGCCGATCCCGCAGCGGCCCGGCTCGGTGCCAGAAGACCGGATCCCGACCGTGCGGCTCGCGCTCGCGCTGGTCGACCGCGGCTACTACGAGGCGATCAACTACACCTTCGTGGAGCCTGCGCTGCAACGCCGGCTCTTTCCGGAGGAGGCGGCGCTGGCGCTCGCCAATCCGATCTCGGCCGAGCTTGCCGAGATGCGCGTCTCGCTGTGGCCGGGGCTGGTCAAGGCGCTCGGGGACAATATCCGCCGCCAGCAGGGGCGCGTGCGGTTGTTCGAGCATGGCGCGAAGTTCATTACGCAAGATAATGAATTAAAAGAGATTAATACTATAGCCGGCATCGCCTGGGGCGCTGCCCTGGCGGAGCAGTGGGGCAGTGCTGCCACCGCGACCGACTTCTACGACATCAAGGCGGATGTGGAGGCGCTGCTGGCCGCGAGCGGCGGGACGGAGTTTCGCTTCGAGGCCGGCGCGCTCAGCTGCCTGCATCCTGGCCGTAGTGCGCGGATTCTGCGGGGAAATCAGCCCTGCGGATGGCTGGGCGAGCTGCACCCGGAGCTGGCGCGTGCCCTTGACCTTGTGCCCGCACCGATGCTGTTCGAGCTCGAACTCGACACGGTGACCGCCGCGCCGCTGCCGCGGGCGCGCGAGCTGTCGCGCTTCCCCTCGGTCCGTCGTGACCTCGCGGTGGTGGTGGAGGAAACACTTACTTTCAACCAGTTACGCGAATCTGTTACTGTCAGCTCGTCAAGCTTGCTGCGCGAACTCACGGTTTTTGACGTCTACCGGGGACAAGGCATCGAAACCGGTCGAAAAAGTGTAGCGTTAGGCTTGATTTTGCAGGATAAAACTAAGACCCTGACGGACGCTGACGTGGAAGCCGTGATGACGGCAGTGCGGCAGCGACTGCAGCAGGACCTCAAAGCGACTTTTCGCGATTGACGAGAGCTCCACGACCGATGGCACTTACGAAGGCAGAGATGGCTGAGGCGCTGTTTGATCAGCTCGGCCTCAACAAGCGCGAGGCCCGCGAACTCGTGGATCTGTTCTTCGAGGAAGTGCGCACGGCGCTTTCCCACGGCGAGCAGGTCAAGCTGTCCGGGTTCGGCAACTTCGACCTGCGCGACAAGAACCAGCGCCCGGGTCGCAATCCGAAGACCGGCGAGGAGATTCCGATCAGCGCTCGCCGGGTAGTGACGTTCCGCCCAGGGCAGAAGCTCAAGGCTCGAGTCGAAGCGTATGTTGGAACCAAGCAATAACGCAGAACTGCCGGCGATTCCCGGCAAGCGCTACTTCACGATTGGTGAGGTCAGTGACCTGTGCGGCGTAAAGCCGCATGTACTGCGTTACTGGGAGCAGGAGTTCCCGCAGCTCAAGCCGGTCAAGCGCCGTGGCAACCGTCGTTATTACCAGCGTCAGGATGTGCTGGTGATCCGTCAGATCCGTAGCCTGCTGTACGATCAGGGCTTCACGATCGGTGGTGCGCGCCAGCGCCTCGCCGGCGATGAGGCGCGCGAGGACGTATCGCAAAGCCAGCAGATCGTGCGGCAGGTGCGTGGCGAACTCGAGGATCTGCTCAAGGCATTGCGTCGTTAGTGCGCCGTACGGTGGCCGTGGCCCCGTCATTGGATTAGACTTGCCAGTTCTTGATTGCGTCGCGTTTCGCGCGGCGCAGCCTCCGGTCGGGGCGTAGCGCAGCCTGGTAGCGCACTTGCATGGGGTGCAAGGGGTCGTAGGTTCAAATCCTACCGTCCCGACCAATCACTTACACGAATTGAGATGGGGCCTCGTGGTCCCATTTTTCGGGGCTCGCGTTGCGGTCAGTGCAACGGCGCCTCGACCTCGTCAGTGTCGACGATCTGATCGGCGTATGCGGCGAGCGCGCCCCAACGAAAACCCCGGCGCGGGGCCGGGGTCTGGATCGATGGCGATTAGGCGCGTTAGATCATCCTGCTGTCGGGTCACAAAACGGCGCCCCGCCTGGTGCGCGGATTGAGGTTGGCGTTGCGCATCCTCCAGCCACGCCTTCCAACTCTTCATCGTTCAGTTCGACCTCGTCAGTCGCGCGTCCGCGACAGGTGCTGAGCCCCTGCCCGGCGGGGTCTACGATGACTACGCGGGTGTTTGCGGACCTGCTTGCGCAGTCTATGAAGTTGCGGCGGCGAGGTCCGCGACGGAGGCGCCGACAACCCGAACGCGGTTGCGGCCGTTGCGCTTGGCTTGGTACATGGCGTCGTCCGCCTGCCGCAGCAGGGCGGCCGAGGAGACGTCGCCTCCTCCTATGATCACGATCCCGATACTTGCCGTACAGCGGTGCTCAATCGTTGCGCCGGGGCCGCCCGCCTGCTCGGCGTTCAGCATGAAGGGCTGCGCGACGCTTGCGCGGAGCTGCTCGGCAATCTGGCAAGCGGTTTCCACTGCGTCTGCCTCGTCCCGGCCCAGGTCGTTAAGCACGACGACGAACTCGTCCCCGCCAAAGCGCGCGACCGTGTCGGCCGCCCGCACCGACCGACTCAGTCTCGCGGCGCATTCCTTCAGCAGCAGATCGCCCACTAGGTGCCCGTGGCGATCGTTTAGTGGCTTGAAGTTGTCGAGGTCGAGCATCATCAGCGCCATGAATTCTTTGTTCCGTTTGGTCGCGGCAAGCGCCTGCGACAGACGGTCTTCGAGCAGGTGACGCGTGGGCAGAGACGTCAATTCGTCGTAGAAGGCGAGTCGACGGACGTCGCCGTCGCGTTGCCGCCTTTCGGTGATGTCCGTGAAGGTCACGACGACGGCCTCTGCATCGGACGAGCCGCTGTTCATGAGCGGATGGGCATCGACGCTCAGCCAACGCACCTTCCCGGCCGGCAGTCGAACCCCCATGGTCACTTCCAGTGCCGGCTGTCCGGTCTGCATTGCCACCCCCCGGCGTCAAGCTATCTGTCGTCTCAAGTTTTCCATCTTGGATGATGGAGACCGAGGACAATGTTAGTCATGAAGAAACAACGGCATACGAGCGAGTTTAGGGAGCAGGCGTTGGCGAAGGCGTTCAGCCGTCCCG
>CAIYLH010000052.1 GCA_903927005.1 uncultured Pseudomonadota bacterium | reverse complement strand
GCGGCCTCAAGCCACGGATAGGACTCGCGGCGGACCTTGAAGCGCAGCGTGCGAGTCACTGTCGGACTTGGAGTCTCGCGCATTGGCGCGATTTTACTGGCGCCGCCTGCTGCGGCGTACGCGAGAAATTGCCCAGTTCGTACAGATATCGAGCGATCCACTGAAGCCCGGCAACGCGCGCGGCATGAGCGCAAAACACTGGGCCGCAGCTCCTCTGCTAGCGCAACTGTCGCAGCGGGGTCAGCGCGTCCCTGCGCTTCCGTTGCCGGCTTGAGCTATCCGACAAAGTTCAATTTGCTGAAGACAGTCGACCTGCCCTACACCGATGTCTGGTTCGATGTTGCACCAGGGCGGCCGTTTGGGAATTCGCCCAAGCTTGGCGTCCTTCATCCAAGCCTGATGCGCCGCGCTCAAGCGGCACTTTCGAATTCAAAACGTAACTAATTAGTCGATACGATCAGCAAGACAGCGCCCTGGCGCAGCACTTTCGAGCCGCGACCTCACGCGAATAGCTATATCGCGACCGAGTGTGGTCAAAATGATTATCAGGCGCCAGAGCGAGAACCTCCCGAGCTCGTACCGTCGCAACGCAGACGCCTCGTCCGCGCTAATTCCGAGAATCCTGCCCCCGGCTATAGCAGAGACTTTCTGGTCGTCGAGTGCGCGCACGATCTCTATCGCGAGTCGTAACTTCGTATCGAGCTCTACGCTATCGGGCAGACCGAGATCAGCAAAGATGTTGCGGGAGCTCGGCTCAACCCCGGATCGACGCATTAGCTTTGCCATCTCGCCCATTTCTATACTTGTTTTGAACGGCCATATGAGCCATGGCTCGATTGACGCGAATCATTAGGCGGCGAGCTGCAACCGAACACTGCGACCGAGGGCCGCCGCGGCTTTGCTAATCGTAGACAAGGTCACGGATGGATCAGTGGCGTCCAGCAGGCGGTGAATGACGGCGCGGCTCGTCTTCATTCGCCGAGCGAGTTCGGCCTGAGAGACTCCGGCTTCCTTCATCGCCTGCTCAAGTTGCCACGCGAGCACGCGCTTGACTGCATGCGCCGTGGAAGCCTCGAGACGGCCGTCCTCAGCGAGGAAATACTCGAAGTCACTGCCGACGTGCGGGTTGGTCTTCTTCCGTGCCATGGCTCATTCTCCTGTCGTCAGCGCGAATTGCGCTCCAGCTGCGTCTTCCTCACCTTTGCAGTTGCAAGATCCGGTGCCGGCGTCTTCTGGCTCTTCTTGATGAAGCCATGTAAAAGCACGGCCTCACCGTCAGTCACTGTGAAAAGGACGCGGGCAATCCGATCCTTGAGCTTGATCCGGACTTCCCACAAGCCGGAATCAAGCTTCCGCACCACCGGCATCCCAAGCGGCCAGCCGAGTTGCACGGTCCGAATCTCGTCGCCAATCGCCTTCCGCTCAGCGACGGGCAACTCTTTCAACCACTCGCGGACAGGTTCATTCCCTTGTGTCGTACGGAAGAAGCGGACGGCGAGCTTCAGGCCGAACATGGTCGCGACTGTATCAAATTAAATACATCCTGCCAAGGCATCAAAACGGCGGGTCCAGTACAGCATTGGGGGTCGCCCGTCCCCAATTCAGTTCCACGGGGATAAGGCCTTCCAGCAAGGACCGGCGCCAATTTCGTGGCATTTAGTCGAGCTGCTAGCTACGCTCGATACGACCAGGCGCGATGTTCGATAACTGACCTGATCGTGCGTCAGGGTCGATAAGCTCCCGCATTGCGGGTCTACGGCACCCGTGAAACCCGTTTCCAGCACTTCTGCCGCGACCGAAATGCTCGAGACACTCCCTGGCGGAAGCTGCATTTGGATTCTGGTTCCAACGCACTCACCGCACCTCAGTAACGGGTGGTGAACCGAGCAGTTCGGTCCAGCGCTCGTCGTCGATCAATGCGGGCCAGTTGTTGTGGCCCGCGGACGTCAACGGAAGCGCAGGGACGCGCTGACCCCGCTGCGACAGTTGCGCTAGCACAAGGAGCTGCGACCAAGTGTTTAGGGCTCATGCCGCGCGCGTTGCCGGGCTGCAGTGGATCGCGCGATATCTGTACGAACTGGGCAATTTCT
>CAIYLH010000051.1 GCA_903927005.1 uncultured Pseudomonadota bacterium | reverse complement strand
CGCCTGTGGAAGCAGCACTTCGCAGACAACCCGCTGCGATCGGCCTTGCATACCATGCCGACGCCGTAAACTACGTCGCGGACTTACCGCTTACATCGGGCCGTCTATTGCTAGGGATTGGCCCCGCAGTGAGACGCCCTGATAATTCGGACCACCTGCAGCGTTAGCCTCCGGCGGTGCGTTTTACGGGCCGCTAAATCAGCGCGGCGCCTGCGCGCGGAGTCACATCGCCATGACGGCGGTGCGCACCTCATTGCGCATGCCGTCGACCAGGCGCGAGTCGCGCGCGAGCAGCATCGTCGCGCGCCGCTTCGGCTCGTAGGCCGGCCACTCGCCGAGCGACGCGATCGCAGGCTTGCCCGTGTGTGCGAAACGCGTCCAGATCTGCATGACCTGGGCGCCCAGGTGCAGGTACTCGCTCGTGGGGTCCGCGGCCGCTCGCAGCGCCTTCGTGTCGTGCAGGTCCCAGGAGCGTTCGTAGTCGTGGTTGCCGAACACGAACGGCACGTCCAGTGCGTGCAGCGCCCACGCGCCACCGAAACACGGCGTCGTCCAGCCGAACTCGTACACGTAGGCAGGCGCACCGCCCGCGGCGTGCTTGCGCTCCGCCTGGCTGATCGCGTTTCTCCACATGCCCAGGTCAGTCGTGATCCGCACCAGCAGTTGCGGGCGCGACAGCTGCGGCATCGCGCTGCGATACACATCTAACAGCGCTGCGTTCTTCGCGCCGTCGCTCGCCCGTGCCCCACCCCAGCGGGCGATCTTGATAAGCAGCGCCGCATCGTCGTCGAGCGGCTCCTCAAGCGCCTTGTCGATGAACCCCGCCGTCTCCTCGCTGGTGGTGCCGATCAGCATCGGGATGTCGTGCGCTCCCGGTGGCGCGGTCGGCGACCAGCTCTGGCTAGGGATCGCCTGGCCATCGACCACTGGCCCGAAGCGCACGGCGCTCTGGCCGGGACTTGCCGCCGAGAGCGTCTCGTAGCAGGCGTACAGCGCGGCGGCCGGCACCTGCTGCAACGCGGCGACATCGCCGTCCTTGAGGCCGAAGTGGGCATATATGCGCGCGGCCGCCGCGGCCGCCTCGTCGGCACCGACCGCCTCCAGCGCCGAGCCGCTCTGCACGATCGCCTTGTGCAGCAGGCCGCGGGCCGCAGGCATTGCCAGGAGCGCGCTGAGCTTGCCGCCGCCGCCGGATTCGCCGAAAACAGTGACGTTGCCCGGATCGCCGCCGAACTCGGCGATGTTCGCCTGCACCCACTGCAGCGCCGCGACGATGTCCAGCTGGCCGGCGTTGCCAGAGGTGGCGTAGCGCGCCGCGGCGGCGCCGCCCAAGGGCGCATAGCCGAAGATGTTCAGGCGGTGATTGATCGTGACGACGACCACATCGCCGCTCAGCGCCAGCGCCCGACCGTCATAGATCGGCACGCCACCGGAGCCGCGTACGTAGCCGCCGCCGTGCAGCCAGACCATGACCGGCCGGGGGCGCGGCGAGGCGCTGCGCGGCGCCCACAGGTTCAGGCTCAGGCAGTCCTCGCGCATAGGCGCGGGATCCACCCAGTCCGGATAGGGATCCGTGCCCTGCAGCCGCAGGATCTGCGGGCATTGCGCGCCCGACACCAAGGCCGGTCGCACGCCGCGCCAGGACGGCGCGGCCGAGGGGGGCAGGAACCGGCCGGCCGCTGCGGTGGAGCCGGCATACGCAATGCCGCGGTACTCGGCGACGCCGCCGACGACAATGCCCTGCAATCGACCGCCGCGCGTGCGGGTGATCTCCTCGCGGCGGACAGCGCCAGCGTCGGCGCGGCCGACGATGAGCGCGGCCGCGCCCGCCTGCAGCAGGGTGCGGCGGGTCAGCCGCATTTGGCGTTCGCTTAGGGGGACGAAGGACATGCTGGCGCTCCTGGGCGGGGCAGTGCGCCCGCCTGTCGACGGTACGTCGGTCGGTCGCGCGGGGGAAGGGGGCGGAGCTCAAGCCGCGGGCGGATCGCCCGCGGGGTTCAGCTGCGCGCCGCGCGGCTGTGCGCGACGGCCAGCGCGAGCGCCGCAGGCTCGTCCAGCGCCGCATTGCGCCGCGCCTGCGCCACCAGGGCGCGGGCGTCGCTCGTGGGCTTGATGCCGCGCATTCGCAGACTCTCGGCCACGATCTGGCCCAGCGTCCGGCCCTGGCGGGCGGCGGTTGCCTGCAGCGCCTGATATAGCGCGTCGTCCAGCGTCAGGGTCAGTCGGGCCATGGCGGTGCTCCTGTCAGCGCAAGTTTAGCCCTGGGCGCGAACGCCCCCAAGCCTCAAGCAGACGCGCAAATACGCCATAATCGCAGGCCAGAGGGCCGGACTCGCCGCAGCGGCGTGTCAGCCCGTCTGGGCAGAGTGGCGGTGGTCTCGTATGTACCCGGCTCTGCAGAGCGCTTAATCTGCGCGGCGATGAGCGTTGATGAACGTTAAGGAGATGAGGTGACCAAGCGCGCTTTGATTACCGGGGTCACGGGCCAGGACGGCTCGTACCTGGCCGAGCTCCTGCTCGCCAAGGGCTACGAGGTGCACGGCGTCAAACGCCGCGCCTCGTCGTTCAATACCGCGCGCGTGGATCACCTCTACCAGGACCCGCACGAGTCGCACCTGCGCTTCAAGCTGCATTACGGCGATCTGACCGATGCCACCAACCTGATCCGCCTGGTGCAGGAAGTGCAGCCGGACGAGATCTACAACCTCGGTGCGCAGAGCCATGTGGCGGTGTCGTTCGACACTCCCGAGTACACCGCCAACGTCGATGCGATGGGCACGCTGCGGCTGCTCGAGGCGATCCGCATCCTCGGCGTGCAGGATAAGGTGCGCTTCTATCAGGCCGGCACGTCCGAGATGTTCGGGCTGGTGCAGGAGACGCCGCAGCGCGAGACGACGCCGTTCTATCCGCGCTCGCCCTACGGCGTGGCCAAGGTCTACGCCTACTGGATCACCGTCAACTACCGCGAGTCCTACGGGCTGTACGCGGCCAACGGCATCCTCTTCAACCACGAGTCGCCGCGCCGCGGCGAGACGTTCGTGTCGCGCAAGATCACCCGCGCGCTGACTCGCATCGAGGTGGGGCTGGAGCAGTGTTTGTACCTGGGCAACCTCGATGCACGCCGTGACTGGGGCCATGCCCGCGACTACGTCGAGGCACAGTGGCTGATGCTGCAGCAGGACCAGCCGGAGGATTTTGTGATCGCGACCGGTACGCAGTACTCGGTGCGCGACTGCGTCGTGCTGGCAGGTAGCGAGCTCGGCATGCAGATCGAGTTCCGCGGCCAGGGGCTGGAGGAGCAGGGCATCGACACGCGCAGCGGCAAGGTCATCGTGCGGGTGGACCCGGCGTACTTCAGGCCGACCGAGGTCGAGACGCTGCTCGGCGATGCGAGCAAGGCGCTGCATAAGCTCGGCTGGGCGCCGAAGGTCAGCTTCCAGGAGCTGGTGGCCGAGATGGTGGCCCACGATCTGCAGGAGGCCCAGCGTGAGGCCTCCTTGCTGCAGCAGGGCTACGCGGTGGTCGCCGCCCATGAGTGAGTCGCATGCGGCCGGCACGAAGATCTACGTCGCAGGTCACCGCGGCCTGGTGGGCAGCGCGCTGGTGCGCGAGCTTGCGCGCCGGGGCGGCGCGGCGCTGCTGCTGCGCGAGCGCACGGAGCTGGACCTGACCGACGCGGTCGCAGTCGAGGCGTTCTTTGCGGGTGAGCGCCCGACGCAGGTTTATCTTGCCGCCGCCAAGGTCGGCGGCATCCGCGCGAACGACACGTACCCGGCCGAGTTCATCCGCGACAACCTCGCGATCCAGACCAACGTGATCCATAGCGCCTGGAAGCATGGCGTGGCTAAGCTGCTGTTTTTGGGTTCCAGCTGCATCTACCCGCGGCTCGCGCCGCAGCCGATGCAGGAGGAGCACCTGCTGACCGGGCCCTTGGAGCCCACCAACGAGTGGTACGCGATCGCCAAGATCGCCGGCATCAAGATGTGCCAGGCGTACCGTCGCCAGTACGGCTTCAACACGATCTCGCTGATGCCGACCAACCTGTACGGACCGGGCGACAACTACGCGCTGGAGAACTCGCACGTGCTGCCGGCGCTGATCCGCCGCTTCCACGAGGCGAAGCTCGCAGGCGCCGCCGAGGTGGTCGTGTGGGGTACCGGCACGCCCAAGCGTGAGTTCCTGCACGTCGATGATCTGGCCGCGGCCGCCGTGCACCTGATGCAGCACTACGAGGGCGAGCAGATCGTCAACGTCGGCACCGGCGTGGACGTGTCGATCGCGGAGCTCGCGGCGCTGGTGAAGCAGGTGGTGGGCTTTGAGGGCGGGCTGCGCTTTGACGCGTCCAAGCCCGATGGCACGCCGAGGAAGCTGCTCGACGTCAGTCGGCTGCACGGCCTGGGATGGCGGCATTCCATTGAGCTGGCGACGGGACTTGCGTCCGCCTATCGCTGGTTCGTCGAGCATCAGGCGGGTGCCCGTCTGTAGCGCTCGCGGCCCGGCCGCGGCCAGCCCAAGGCTGGCCGTTGGCTGCCGTCGGCTCGGCTGCGTATGCTTCTGTTATGGCTGAGCTGCCACTACGCACGTCTGATCCTCTGGATGCCTGGCTGTCGACCCCGCTGGGGCAGACGCTGCTGGCATCCGAGCGCGCGGCGCTTGCGCTGGCGCTTGAGGACGTGTTTGGCCAGCACCTGCTGCAGGTCGGTTACTGGGGCCCGCCCGACGCGTTCCTGCCGCTGGCGCGACTGCCCGGTCGCAGCCTGATCGTGGATCCCAGTCACCGCGGCGACTGCGTCTGTCACGCCGGCGCCTTGGGGATCGCCAGCCGCTCGGTCGATGCGGTGCTGCTGCCGCATACGCTGGAGTTCGAGCCGGAGCCGCGCGAGGTGCTGCGCGAGGTGGAGCGGGTGCTGACCGCCGATGGCCACCTGCTGATCGTCGGCTTTGCGCCGTTGGGGGCGTGGGGCCTGCGCCATTGGCTCAGCAGTGGCGGCTTTCCGCCTGGACTGCGGCAGCTGTGGTCGCCGCGGCGGCTGCGCGACTGGTTGCGGCTGCTGGGCTTTCAGATCGTCTCGACCCGGCACTGCGTACGCACGCTGCCGCTGGAGCGCTGCCAGGGCGGGGTGGTTGCCGAAGGCCTTGCGCGCCTCGGGCAGCGGCTCGGCGACCGGTTCGGGGCGGTGTATGTGCTGAAGGCGCGAAAGCGGGTCTGTACACTCACGCCCATCCGGCTGCGTCGCGGCTGGCGGCGCTCCGTGGCCGGCAACGCAGTTGAGATCACTTGATGGTCGACGTGAAGATCTACACCGACGGCGCCTGCCGCGGTAATCCCGGCCCCGGCGGCTGGGGCGCGCTGCTGATCGCGGGGGACACGCGCAAGGAGTTGTGGGGGGGCGAGTCGCCCTCGACCAACAACCGCATGGAGCTGACCGCCGCCATCCGCAGTCTGGAGGCGCTCAAGCGCCGCTGCAGCGTCGCGCTGTACACCGACTCCAAGTACGTGATGGACGGCATCCGCGAGTGGCTGCCCAACTGGAAGAAGCGCGGCTGGAAGACGGCCGACAAGAAGCCGGTCAAGAACCAGGATCTGTGGCAGGTGCTCGATGCGCTGGTGGCAGGTCAGGACATCGAGTGGCACTGGGTCAAGGGACATGCCGGCCACGAAGGCAACGAGTACGCCGACATGCTCGCCAACCGCGGCATTGATGAGATGTTGTAGGAAGGCCTTGATCCGGCTAATCGCTGCTCGTCGCGCGCGGCTGTTGCCTGATGGCTACTGGTGCTCATGCCGCCGCCCCGACACGCGCGGGTAAGCCGGACACCTCGTCCGCGCAAGGCTAAGAACAGCGCGTACCGAGGCGGCGGCATGCGCAGCAGCTTGGCGCCGGACCGCGGGTGTTCGGCAGTACAAGCGATTAACCTACTTGCTCATTTTAACCTTATAGGTTAGTTTCGAATAGGGAGAAGGGCACCCCTCACTGCAGGTTGACGGTGGTGAGGGCCATGGTCAGCGCAGGCCAGGTGCGCACCACCAACACCGCGCGCGAGGGCGCCACGGCGTTGGGGTTCGACTTCGACGGCATGCTGGCCGTCATTTCGGCGCTGACGATGACCGATTTTCACAAGAGCATGACGACGCACGCGGATTATCAGGTATGGCAGGACGTGTACCGCCCAATCACCTCTGCCGGTGAGGTGTACCTCAAGCTTGCGGTGATCGATGACGTTCTGATCGTGTCTTTCAAGGAGCTATGAGCATGCAATGCCCGAGCTGCGCAGCAGGGAAGCTGGTGCGAGACAGCCGTGATCTTCCTTATGTCTATAAAGGCGAGTCCACCGTACTGCCGCAGGTGACGGGTGAGTTTTGTATCGGCTGCGACGAATCCATACTCGATGCGACTGAGTCTAGGCGCACGATGAAGCTGATGCTGGCGTTCAATAAGCAGGTCAATGCCGCGATCGTCGATGCCGGGTTCATCGCGAGCGTGCGCAAAAAACTGGATCTTGATCAGCGCGAAGCCGGCGAGATTTTCGGCGGCGGCGTCAATGCGTTCTCGCGCTACGAGACTGGCAAAACCAAGCCGCCGCTCGCGCTGGTGAAGCTGCTCAAGGTCTTGGATAAGCACCCGGAGTTGCTGACTGAAATTAGGGTTGCGTAGGGCTGAAGTTTTCGGGCGCAATGGAACAGAAGCCCGGCGAAAGCAATATCAGCGGGAAGATTTGCGGCCCGGCGTCCGCGGCAAGCACTACGGAAGCGCAGGGACGCGCTGACCCCGCTGCGACAGTTGCGCCAGCACAAGGTCTATATGCGGTTTGCTCGCTGCATTGACCCGCGGAGTCTCAAATACTATTATATTGTAAGTTGAAGTCTGAATATGACTATAAAAGATAATATATTGATCTTTAAGTTGGCCACGCAGACCGAGATCTGCGTGGCCCTCGGCGCCCGTCTCAAGGCGCAGCGGCTCGCCCAGCTGCTGCCACGTCGGCAGGTGGCTGAGCGCGCGGGTGTGTCCGAAGGCACGCTGCGAAACCTCGAGGTCAAGGGCGTGGCGACGTTCGCCTCGGTGGTGCGGGTCTGTCAGGCGCTGGGTCTGCTCGAGCATCTGCAGAGCCTGTTCGCGCTGTCCACGCCACGCTCCATCGACGAGATGATCGTGGCTGCGCGGGCAACGCGTCAGCGCGCCCCAAAGCGCAAGACCGCGTGAAGGCGCTCAACGTCGTCTACGCCGGCTGGGGCGAGCGCTGGACCCTGGGGCGGCTGGCCGACAACGGCTCGCAGCTGCTGTTCGAGTACTCGGCAGAGGCGCTGTCACAGGGCCTGGAGCTGTCGCCGCTTAACCTCCCGTTGCGGGCTGAGGCCTACGGCGGCTTTGCGCGTACCCAGCAGCGCCTGCCGGGGTTGTTCGCCGACAGCCTGCCGGACGGCTGGGGACGCGTGCTGATGGAAAAGGTCTTCCGCCAGGTCGGATTAGAGCCGTCCAGCGTGTCGCCGCTCGATCGCTTGGCATGGATTGGAGACCGCGGACTCGGCGCATTGGTTTTTGAACCGGCGAACCCGAGCGCGCTGCCTGAGCACGAGGTGCAGTTGCTGACGCTGGCTCAGCAGGTCCGCGAGGTCATCAGTGGGCGAGGCGGTGAGGTGTTGCGCGAGCTGGCCGCCCTCGGCGGCAGCCCGCAAGGGGCACGACCGAAGGCGCTCGTGTACTACGACCCGGCGGCAGGCTCAGTGAGTAGCGCGCCGCAACCGAACCACCGGCCCTGGCTCGTCAAGTTCCCCTCCGCGGGCGAGCACAAGGAAGTGTGCGCCATCGAGGCGATGTACGCGGAGCTTGCACGTTCCGCGGGGCTTGAGGTCCCGGTGAGTCGCGCCTTTGAGCTCGACCGGACGCTGGCCGCGTTTGCGATCGAGCGCTTCGATGTGGCAGCGGACTGTCGCGTACCGATCCTGACTCTGGCCGGCGCGCTGGATGCGGATTTTCGGCTGCCATCAGCGGTCGACTACAGCACGTTGCTGCGGGTCACGCGGCTGTTCAGTCGCGACGAGCGCGAGGTCAAGAAGGCGTATGCGCGCGCCGTGTTCAACGTCGTCTTCCACAACCGCGATGACCACGCCAAGAACGTCTCGTTCCGTTTGGGCCGGGACCGTCAGTGGCGGCTTGCTCCGGCCTATGACCTCACCTTTTCGCAAGGGCTTGGCGGCGAGCACCAGATGGATGTCTGCGGCGAAGGTCGCGCCATCACGCGCGCGCACCTGCTGCGCCTCGCTCGAGAAGGTGGGCTCGACACGAGCTGGGCCGAGTGGCAGATCGATGCGATCGTGGCGGTGGCGGTTGGATTTCAGGCTGCTGCCGCCGCGCAGCCGCTGCGCAAGGTCACGGTGGCAACGTTAAGTCAGCTGATCGCGGCGAACGTGGCGCGCGTGCGCCAAGCCTGACTGGTGCTCATGCCGACGCCCCGGCACGCGCTATCCTTAGCCTTGCGCGGACGAGGTGTCCGGCTTGCCCGCGCGTGTCGTGGCGATGACTCGTTCCCGTGCACGGACGAGGGACACCCCCTCGCGGCTAAGGATGTCATTCGCGGCGTTGACGTTGCGGTCGTGAGCACATCGGCGCTCACCACACATCCACTGCCTTAAAACTCGGCCGCAGCTCTTTGTATGTACTGGCGCAACTGTCGCGGCGGGGTCAGCGCGCCCATGCGCTCACGCGCGCGCACCTGCTGCGCCTCGCTCGAGAAGGTGGGCTCGACACGACCTGGGCCGAGCGGCAGATCGATGCGATCGTGGCGGTGGCTGTTCCATTTCGGGCCGCCGCGGCCGCGCGCCAATGGCTGGCGGGCGCGGCTTCGTCCACCGCTCAGCTCGCTTGGCTTGCGTTAGCTTTTCAGTGCATCGGCACCGCATAGACCGTCTGGCTGCTGCCGTTGGTGAAGTAGAGCGTCGTGCCGGTCAGGTGCACCTGACCGGGCGCTGCGTCGAACAGCAGCGTGCGCCCGCCCGTCACGCTCCAGTCGTACAGATGACCGTTCTCCTCGAACGCGACATAGCCGCCGCTGGCGCCGAAGAACGTGCTCGACAGCAGGTTGGAGATCGTACTGCTGGTCGTGCTGTCGGCCGCCTTGATCGACTGCGCGGTGACGGTCGAGATGCCGTTGGCGGAGGTGGAGATCGTCTGCTCGAGCCACCCCAGCAGGCCGGACGACAGCTGGAAGCTCGTCATGCTCGACGACAGCGTCGCGCTTGCGTTGGAGCCAAGCGCCAGCGTCGAGAGCGTGTAGGGCGGATTCGGTGGCGGTGCCGTGTGATCGGTCTGCCAGGCGACGCGGTTGCCGTCGGTCTGCGGGTAGAGCGACAGGCCGTCGCTTGAGAGGGGTGTGGAGGCGTGACTCGCCTGCTCCCAGCGATAGACGTTGGTCGTGTACTGCAGGTTCGCCGCCTGTGACTCGACCCAGTAGAACAGGGTCAGTGTTCCGCCGGCGCTGATGAAATCGCAGTTGTTGTTGCCGACGAGCGTCACGCCCGCGGGGCCGGGGATGGTTAGGTTCTCGCCCGTCATGACGTTGTAGAGCGTGTACTGGCTCCAGTGCGAGGAGACCAGGCTCGCCCACAGCACCCAAGGGTAGTGCACGGGCAGCAGTTGGTCGTAGATGCTGCTGGAGCCTGCCGCGTTGGACAGGTTAATGGCCGTACTGGAGGCTGCAGGCCACAGGTAGATGCTGACGGCGCCGCCCGGTCGGTCTGTGCCAAAGCCCTGCGCGAATGCCGCGCCGTCGCTGGATACCTGCCAGCCCGACAGGTTGGTGATCGTGCCCTGGGACAGGATCGTATCGGCGGTGCTGGTATGCCGGTGGATCTGGCCGTTGCCGGGCGCATAGACCGCGTTGCTGCCGTTGACGGCGAGCAGCGAGCCGCCCGTGCCGAGCGTAAACGCGGGCGGATAGACAATGCTCGAGGACGAGGTCACGGTGATCTGCTGCGAGATCGTGCTCGTCTGGCCGCTGCTGTCGGTTGCGGTGACTGTGAGGGTATACGCGCCGGCCACCACACCACTAAGGCTGAAGGTGCTGGAGAACGGCGAGCTTGCGGCGGCCAGCACCGGCACGCTGCCCAGCGTGCCGGCGACGCTGACGGTGACGCCGGGCTTGTCCGTGCCGAAGCTGCCTGCGATCTGCAGGCTGCCGTTGACCAGGGCGCCGTCGGCGGGGGTGGACAGAGTGAGCGTAGGGGGGTTGCTGAAGGTGACGGTTCTCGATGCGCTGGCGGACACGCTGTTGCCGTCGGTGGCGATGGCGGTGATCGTATGTAGGCCGGAGCCTGCCGTGCTGGCGTTGACCGCAAACTGGTACGTTGCGCCGCAGCCCATGCCGCTGCAGTTCGGGGCGCTGAGGGTGCCCAGCGAGTTGCCGTCCAGGCTCGCACCCACCAGCACGATGCCGTAGGCCGAGGTTGCCGTCACGTTCACATAGACGTTGCCCGAGGTGCCGCTGACGCCGACGGTGACTGCGACTTCGGGATTGGCGACCTGAATGGTGAGTCGTAACTCGACGTACGAGTCTGGTGCGGTCTCCAGTCGAGCAAGTATCAGGTGAGTGCCAGCGGTCAGGTTGCTGGCCAGCAGCGGCATGCTGTAGCTCGGCGCTGTGGTGCTCGTGCCGATGGAGTTGAGGTCGACGTACCAGGCGACACGGCTGTAGGCGCCGCCGTTGGCGATCGACAGGTTGGCCGTGCCGGCCAGCGGCTGCAACTGGTCGAGCTGGATCGTCGGGTTGCCCGTGGGTAGGGTCACGGCGACCGAGGTGTTGCCGCTGGCGGTGTCGAGGGGCACCTCGTAGCCGACCTTCTGGGCGGCAACTCGCAGCGTCAGGGAGGTGTTGGTCGTGCGCGTCCAGGCGAGCGTCGCGCCGCTGCCGTTTGGACCTGGCACCGAGTCGATCGAGTTCCAGCTGCCGCCTGAGCTCTGCTGTTCGATCGCATAGGCGGTGCCTGCGGGGAACGTGTCTGACCACTGCAGGGTGATGAGCTGGGTTGCCGCATCCAGCGTTGCGCTGAGGTTCGCGGCTCTGGCGTTGCTCAGGTCGGTGGCGGAGGCTGAGGGCGGCGGTGGCGGTGGCGTCGGGGTCGCGCTCGGGGCGCTGCCACCCCCACCGCAAGCGGCAAGACCTGACAGCAGAATGGCAGCCCAGTAGGGTGCGGTGCGGCGGGATTTCATGGTGATTCACGCTCCGGCGGTAGGCGCGTGCATGCTCGGCGCTGTTTGCCTGACCTGCAAGGAGGGTAAGCCGCGGAGGCGACGCAGTCGCGGCGCTGCGCGAGCGTGTACGGCTGTCATGGTGCGCTGCGACGGGCGGGTCGAAGCCGTGTCGCGTGCTACACCGACGGCAAGTCGGTGATGGACGGCCTGCGCAAATGGCGGCCTAACGCGAAGAAGCGCGGCTGGAAGACGGCCGACAAGCAGTCGGTCAAGAGTCTCGAGCGGTGGCAGGTGCTCGATCAGCGGGTCGCAGGTCAGGACATCGAGTGGCACCGGCGCCAGGGACACGCCGGCCACGCAGGCAACGAGTACACCGATAGGCTCGCCAAGGACGGCGTCGACGAGCTGTCGCAGCGCGACGTCGATTACGCGGCTCGCTGCTTGCGGCTACGGCCGCGAGCACAGTTGGAGTGTGCCCGCGCTGCCGACACCGTCAGGGCCTGCGCTGAACGGTGACGTAGCCGACGCCGGTGCGATCTGCAGTGCCGGCACGCATGCCATGGCGTCCGGCAGGTCGCTTCAGTCGCTGCTTGTGTATGGCGGTATAGCAGTCGGCGGCAAGGGCGCAGATCTCTACACGAGTCGCGGGCGCGTGCTCGTAGCAATAAGCCGTTTTGAGCTACCGGGTCGGTTCGAGACGGCCGCGCACTTCCCATTAAGTCCGCCACAAGTCGCTCCGAGCTGCGATGACATCGTGAATGCCGTGCTGCCTCGCGTTGCCTCGTTCGCGTTGCGGCAGTCGTGAGCTCGCGCCGCGAACATAGCAGGTGTTTATTTCGACGCGGCTTGTGTGTCGCTCGTCAGGCAGCGTCGATCGCTCCGGGCTGATGCTGTCGCAGCGCTCGCGTCTATGCGCTCGCGCTCTAGCGGCGTCTGAAACGCAAACGCAAACGCGAGCCGCGCCGTTCGTGGCGCTTGTGCGTGAGCAAGGAGAGGGGGAAAAAGGCTGCCGGCAGCTTCCTGCTTCCGGCAGTCGCACATTCCTGATCGAACGCACCGTCCTGGTGAGTGTCTGATCCCGGCGCCTCATTGCGCCGACGAAAGGATCCTATGCCTTGTCATTGCGAAGTACAAACGCGCAACGGCTCGCGCATTTATGTGTCGTTATATCGTTTTTATCAATTAGCTTTTCATGCATTTCGCTGCGGTTTTTAAGCTGTTTTCGCGTCGCTCTCAGGCGGGGTGCGTCAGCATGCTGTGCACCGAAGGCGAGTATGGTTTGTGACGCGCGCATGACAGCGCACTTGCAGCGTGCGCGTGCGTCGCGTGATGAAGGGGGGGCTGCTGTCGGCTCGATCCGTGTCGAGCGGACGGCGACTGAGCGGCGGCAGGCGTGCCTGCCGCCGATCAGCGCGGGACTTACTTCTTGGCGGCGGCCGGTTTGGCCACACCGAGCGAGGTCATCAGGTCCGCGAGCTTCGTATCGGCAGCCTTGCCCTTGGCAACGGCGTCGTCGAGGTTCTCGGCCTGGTGCGCGCTCTGTGCGTCGCTCCAGTCCTGCTTGGCCGCGTCGATCACGGCGCCCGCGCCGGCCAACGCTTCCTTGCTGCCGCCCTTCGGCAGGTGGTGGGTCTTGTTGAGCTCAGCCACCTTGGCCTCTGCCGCTGTCAGCGATAGCGGGGTGTCGTGCGACAGGGCCGTCCATTGCTCCTTTAGTGCGCGCTTGGCGTCACGCTGTCTGTTGGCGACGGTCTCGGCGAGCATGCGTACGTTGGGGGCGAGCTTGCGCACCGTGTTCAGCACGGTCTGGTAGTCCTTCTTGTCGAACGCGGCTTTCATTTCCGCGACCTGGGCCGCGAGGGCCGCGTATTCCGTCGGCGCGTACTTCTGCGCATCAGGGCCGACTTTCTTGAGCACCGCGTTCGCATCAGCGAGCGCCGCCTCGGCAGGATCTTTCATCGGCGAGCAGGCCACCATCACACAGGCTGCGAGCATCGCAGCGAACAGACTTGAGCGCTTGAACATCGTCGTCATGGGCATCCCCTTCTTAAAATTTAGGAGGACTAGTCGGACAAAGCCACGAACTTGTTCGCGCGCACTGCCCCGGACACCGACGACGCGCGTTGAGGCTGGCGGATTCTCCAGCGCCAGGCGCCTCGACTTCCCTCACCCGGTACAGGCATGCGATCCCCCTTACTGTACGCCGCCGACTGTGCGCTGGAACAGGCCTGCGGCAAGCGCGTCTGCAGCGCCGGCGTCTTGGCGGTGGCTGGCAGGCGTGGCCGGGCTTGCGCCGGTGGATAGGGGTTTTCCGCAAGTGTCCCAGGACAACGCCGATGCGCGGCGCGCAGACCCCTAGCTGTGCACGAGTACGCCTCGAAGCGCCGCCATGGCATTAAATGGCAGTTTATGGCATTACTCTCTTAGCCATGATGTCGGAGACTCCATGCAAAGCATGAACATTTCTCTCCCGGAACCGCTCAAGCAGTTCGTGGACGACCAAATTGCCGCGGGTCGCTACAGCAGCGTGAGCGAGTACGTTCGCGAGCTGATTCGCAATGACGAGAAGCGCAAGGCCGAAGATCGCCTTGAGGCCTTGCTGCTGGAGGGATTGGAGAGCGACGAATCGCCACTGACCAACGAAGATTGGGCAGCGATCCGCACAGATGCACTCGCCAGGGTGGGGGCGAAGAAGAAGCGGTCGTGACGCCGCGAACACTCAAGCACGCCGCTGCGCGACGGGACCTGATCGATCATTACCTGGTGCTCATGCCGCCGCCCCGACACGCGCCATCCTTAGCCTTGCGCGGACTGGGTGTCCGGCTTGCCCGCGCGTGCCCTGGCGATGACTCGTTCCCGTGCACGATAAAAACTGGGCCGCAGCTCCTTGTGCTAGCGCAACTGTCGCAGCGGGGTCAGCGCGTCCCTGCGCTTCCGTCGACTTTGAAGCACCCCAGGACGGCGGAGCCTAATGACCGAGCGTCATCAGTCAACACCTGAGACAACGCCCACGGCTATTAGACCAAGCCGTTCGTACCGCAGCTACTTCAAGGGTCGCAGTGGATTGCGGACGG
>CAIYLH010000050.1 GCA_903927005.1 uncultured Pseudomonadota bacterium | reverse complement strand
GCAGGCATGCGCGCTGTGAATCCGACGATCATTCCGCGCAATCATCAGGTTGAGCGGGCGCTGCGCGCCGCGATCGACGGCAACGATTTCGAGCCGTTCGATCGGCTGCGCTCTGCGCTGGCCACGCCCTATTGCACCAGCGCGGAAACGACGCCCTATGAGGCGCCGCCGAGCGTTGAGGAACGCGTACTGCAGACGTTCTGCGGCACCTGACGGCCCGCCGCCGGCAACACGCCGGCCAGCGGGCCTGCTGCTGCGTCAGGGCTTGGCGTAGACCTCTCGTCCCATGAAGTAGGTCTTCAGCACCTGGGTCTGGGAGATCTCATCCGCCTTGCCCGTCGCGGCGAGTCGGAGAATGTCACGATCGAGGACGATGAAGTCTGCCGACTTGCCGGCCTCCAGCGAACCTGCATCCTGTTCCCGGTTCATGTAGCGCGCGCCATGAATCGTGTAGGCGTCGATGGCATCTGTAATCGGCACGCTCTGTGAGGGATTCAAGGCGCGCTGGCCGGGGATGCGGCGGGTCACTGCCATCGCCATGTTCATGAATGGCCGCGGATCGCGCGACTCAACGGGTGCATCCGACCCTCCCATCAGAATCGCGCCCGCATCGCGCAGCGCACGAACCGGATAGGCGTTCTTTTCGTAGTAGCCGTTGGCGGGATGCAGCGCACTGCCCCGGCCGTGCACGTGGTCGAAGAACGGCACGACCGACAGGTCGTACTCCGGATCAGTGAGAATCCACGAATAGGTGAACGCCAGGTACAGGTGGTCCCGGCCGATCCGTGCGACGTCATCCGGATGCACGAGTTGGATGTGCGCCAGCGCATCGTGCTGCGACGAGATGCCATCTGACTTACGGGCCGCCTCGATCGCATCGACGGCTGCGCGGATCGGCATGTCGCCGATCGCGTGAATGTGGACATTGAATCCGGCGACGTGGAAGCGCCGCACGTACTCCATGATCACAGCCCGCTCGTGCTGCAACTGGCCTGTGGAGATCTCGCACTGGGTCGGATGATGACCGTGTGCCTTCATGAACGCGTCTACCGACGCTGCGCTTTCATAGTTGGCGGGGTGGGTGCGAACCTCCGCGCAAAGCGCGGAGCCTGTGTCCACGTAGCCGGTCACCGCCGGCTTGCCGTCGGCGCCCTTGCCAATGATGGGCTGCAGGTACGGCTTGATGGCCGCAACTTCCGGCAGCGTGGGCGGGATGGCCAGTGGGTTGCCCTCCAGCACACCATCTGCGAACAGTTTGACGATGTCAGCGCGGATAAGCGGGTGATGGGCATACTTCGCCCGCGTCGCGGTCGCCTGCGACACCATCAGGTCCCAGTCGGGTTTGCCGGCCGCATTCAAGGTCACATCCGGATCAAAATACTGCGCGAGCGCGACGCGAGCGGTCAGCTTGCCGCTGTGGTCGAGCGCGTCGTAGAAAGGCAGCGACTCCTGCGGTACCGAGGCATCCATGAAGCCGGTGATGCCAACACTGTTGAGGCGTGCCGTCATCCTGCCGGGATTCTTGGCGAGTTCGTCGCGGTCCTGGGCGCGGACGGAGGGCAGTCCCATGGGCCGTCGCGCTTCCTCGTTGACGGTGCCGTTCGGCTCGCCGGCGATGTCTACGCCGACGAGTTTGCGGTAGGTGGCAAGATCACCGGCGAGCGTTTCCCTGGAGTAGCCAACGGTGTGCCCGGCCGCATTGGCGGCTCTGGCGAGTGCGGCGCTGTTGAAGGCGCCGTGGTGGCCGTCGTTGCCCATCAGCTGGATCGGGTGTTTGGTGGAGGCGGCATCAAGGGCGGCGCGTAACGTCGGGTGCTTGGCGTCAGGGACATTGCCCAAGGTGGGGTTCCATTGCCGAACGCTGATCCACTCTCCGTCTGGAATGTGGAAGCGCACAATGCAGCCGCGCACGAATTCCGCCATCTCTGCCAGTGACTTGCCTTCGTTGCGCAGGTCGCAGGCATCCATTTCGATGATCCCGATGGGATGGATGTGCGAGTCAAACAGCCCCGGCAACACCAGTCGGCCGTCGAGCTTCTCGACGCGCGTCTTCGGGCCTATCCACTTACGGGCATCCGCGGCAGAGCCGACGAAGACGATCCGATCGCCGCTAATGGCCATTGCCTGCGCGACCGAGTGGGCAGGGTTCGCGGTGTAGATGCGGGCGTCGGTGACGACCAGCTCAGCCGGCGCGGGAGATGTGGCGAATGCCACTGCGGCAAGGAGCAGCGCTGCAGCTGCGCTAAGGGAGGGCGCGAGTGCGGGTATACGCATGGAGGAAGACCTCGGGTGGGCGGTCTAGACGGACCAGGCGCGTCCTGCGGGGGACGCGCCTGGCGCGAGGGACTTCACGGCCGGCGTCTGGCGCCGGCCGGTCAGCGGATGACGATCAGTTGCGCCAGATGGCGGTGATGCCGTAGGTACGCGGTCGCAGGCTGATGTTCTGCCAGTCCTGCGGGTCGTACCAGGTGCCGTGCGACAGCTCCAGCGCAGGCGCAGAGTCCGTCAGGTTCTGAACGAAGAACGACAGATCGAGGCCGCCGATGCGCGTACCGAAGCGCAGGTTGACCGCGTCGAATGACGGGATGGGCTTGAGCAGCGGGTCGTACTGCGGCGCAGCCGGGTCTAGGTTGCCGACGCGACGCCACTCGCTGGTGTGCGTCCAGTCGACCCGCAGATAGCCCTGGCGGCCTTCCTTGAGCGGGATCGCGTATTCGCCCGACGCAGTTACTGTCAGCGGTGCGCCGGCGCCCGGGATGCCCGCGCCCTTGCTGAAGATCTTCTTCGCGCCACTGGGTGAGAGCGCGTCGTGATCGAACTTCGGGTCGTTGTAGGCGACGGAACCTGACAGGGAAAGGCGATCGTTAGCCTGCAACTGGGCGGCAACGTCGAAGCCGCGTGAGGTTGCGTCAGCTAAGTTGTCGACGAAGTTGTACGAGCAGGTGGGCAGGCTGATGTTGGTCTGGATGTTCTTCCACTTGATCTCGTAGGCGCTGCTATCGAGCACCAGGCGTCCGCCTAGCAGACGGTTCTTGGAGCCGATTTCGTAGCTCCAGACCGAGTCGGACTTGTAGGCGGTCGGTTGTACCGGGTTGTTGTTCGCGTCGACATAGCCGTTCAGGCGCAGGTCGGCGTCGCAAATGGCCGGAACCCGCAGCGAAGCGCCGGCGGGCCTGAAGCCCTTGGCTGCCGTGGCGTAGAACAAGTTCGCCGGATCCATCTGGTAGGACAGACCGAACTTCGGGGTGACTGCATTTTCCTTGGAGTGCGACGTCGATACCGGGTAGGCCGGTGCGAGCACGCCTGAGCCGAAGGTGCAGCTCTCCACCGGACATGGGAAGCCAAACGGTGCATTCGAATTGTTCTCAGGCCCGAGATAGGCGGCATCGAAGTCCAGCTTGTTGCTGGAGACGCGCAGGCCGGCAGTGAACTTCAGCCGATCGGTGATCTTGTAGTCTGCCTGGGCGAAGCCTGCCAGCTGCTCCTCCACGGCCTTCCAGACACCGAGGAATGAAACGCCGTTCGGCAGCATGTTGTCGCCGAAGAAGTTCTGTGCGGCCGTGTGGCCGGGCCCGAACGGAGCGCCGTCGTTGACGCCGTAGTAGCCCCAATCCCAAGAGGTCGGATAGAACCCGACCCAATTGGCGTTCATCAGGAAGTTCTGGCTGATCGGCTGCTCAGCCGTCTGGCGGTTGTGAGCATAGAACCCGCCGACCACCCAGGTGACTTTGCTGCCTGGTCCTTCGATTGCAGACGCAATTCCTGTACGAGGTTGCCCTGTGTGTTGCCGTAGCGCGACATGGACTTCCAGCCCATCGTCGGATAGGTGCCGGTGGACGAGCCATCCGGGGCGAGGAAGAACTCGGGCGAGTAGTACTGCGCGTAGCCCTTCGTGTAGTCGTACCACTGCACCGCGGTGCGATCGTAGTACGAGGTGTTCGAGAACAGCTCGACGTTGCCTAGATCCCAGGAAACGCCGACGGAGCTGAGCGTGAACTCATCGTCGCCGTAGGCGTTGTTGGGGACGTCGATCGGGTTGAGCAGCGGGTTCGTGCTCGGGTCGCCGAGCTTGTAGTACTGGCGCGCGTAATTGCGGTTGCCTGAGTTCGACAGGGCGACGTCGAACACGTCACCGGCGCCGTCGTTCAGGTGGTGCTTTTGGTGGAACACCGACGGGGTGACCGTCAGCGAGTCGTTCGGCGTCCACTTCAGGCCAGCCCGTAACGCGATCGTGCGGTTCCAGTTGACGTCCTTTTCGATCGTGCTGGTGCGGTTGAAGGCGACCGAGTTGCCGTACAGCGCGCCCGTCGGGTCCACGATGCTGTAGGTGCCGTCGACCGCGTCGATGTAGCCGCCTTCGCGACGGTAGAAAGCGCTGACCCGGAAGCCGAGCTTGTCAGCGACGATCGGGCCACCGAGCGCAACGCCACCCTCGTAACTGGGCGAGCCGTTCTTGGTGGAGGACACCTCGGAGCGCGCGTAGGTCGAGAAGCGATGAGTGTCAGGCTCGGTCTGGATGAACCGGACCGTGCCGCCCTCGGAGCCTGCGCCGAACAAGGTGCCCTGCGGTCCGCGCAGCACCTCGACGCGGTCGATATCAAACAGGCCGGGGAATGAGTTGCCGGAACCGAAGCCAAGGTTGCGCACCTGAATGGGCGTGTCGTCGATATAGACGCCCGTCGTGCCCGAGCCGGCGGTGGAGGCAATGCCTCGAATGGAAATCTGGTTCGCGCCCGTTGCGGACTGGCGGGACAAGTTCATGCCCGGCGTCAGTCGGACGAGGTCATCGAAGCTCTTGAGCCCGCGGGACTCCATGTCTTCTGCACTGAAGCTGCTGATACTAATCGCGACCTTCGACAGCGGCTCAGCGCGCCGCGTGGCGGTAACCGTGACTTCCTCAATAACGGCGGCGCCTGCCTCTGGGGCGCGCGTAGAGGTCTGTGCCACTGCCTGAGCGGCCGTGAGGCCGAGTGCAACTCCGACGGCAAACGAGCCCAGCAGTCGGGCATATGCGCTGCCGGCCTTGGTTTTCCTGGGAATTTTCATGACGCTCCCCCTGGTCGGTCTGCGCCGCCATTTTTTGTTGCAAAACTACCGTTGCTCAGCGATCACCGTAACAGCCGGGCATCCGGTGGGTCAAAATCCGACCGTGGGGCGACGGGTTAGTGGGGGCGGCTAAATTCGCGTAGCGAGTCTGTGGCTAGCCGGAGCTTTGCCGTCAGCAGTTCGCTGGCAGCGCCAACTTGGGTCGCCGCGTCGTTGCGCAGTGCAGTAAAAGCTGTCGCTAGCGCCGCGCGGTCGCTGTTAGCGTGCCGCAGTTCGCCGCAAGCCGCCTCGAATGCCGGCGGCGGCGGCGGGGTACGCTGTTGGAAGCGCGAGGCCCAGCCGCCGTCGCCCGCCCAGAAGGCCCGTTCCCGTTGATAGACCTCAGCGGACAACTGCAGGCATTGGCGGCCCTCATAGAGCGCGGCCAGTGCCTTCTTTGCGGCGCTGAGGTCGGCGCCTTCCAGCGCGGCGCGCACACGCTCGAATGCAACAACCCGGTTGCCGTAAGGGGTCGTCCGCACGACCTGCTCGAAGTCATCGTTGCTCGCGTACAGCCAGGGCACCAAGCTGTGGCGTGTATGCATCAGTAGTCGGGTGGCGTCGTCGCGTGAGGAGCGCTCCACCGCAGCTGCTGCTGAGCGGAAGTCTGCCAGGGCTGCCCGTACCGCCGTGAACGATACATCGGTGACGCGCGCGGCATCCGCGGCGAGCCCGGCGTCGACGGCGTCGGCCACCGCCGTCAGCCGGATCGGCAGCTGCCGCTGCGTTGCGGCGCGCCACAGGCTCAGTGTCAGGACGCGCAGGTCCGTCTGCATGTTCTGGTACATCTCGGGCCTGAACACATCCTGCTGCGTGTGATAGAGGGGGTAGTAGTCGGGCGTGATGCTTTCGATGTGGGCGGTCGCCGCGCCCCCAACGACGCCGTAGTTCCACGCGTCGGTCACGCTGCCGGCAGTAATGGCAGTATCGAACTGATCGGAATAGCCCAGATCGTGTAGCACAGAGGTCTCAAGACCGAGTACGTCGGCGGTGGCGTTGAGCTTTGCCTTGGACGTCGTCCAGCCGAGCAGGTCGATGTTGAAGATCAGTGCGGCGTTGCGTGCGAGCTCCGGATGGCGCTGCATCAGCGCATAGGAGCCAGCGAGCCAATCCCGCTCCGGATCCTCCTGCCCCGCCTCCTCGCTGCTCACGGCGACGAACAGTATGGACCGGCGTGGCTTGAGACCGGAGCGCTTGAACGCACGCGCGATCTCCAGCACGGCGGCGACGCCGCTGGCATTGTCGGCGGCGCCTTCGAACCAGCGATCCAGGTGAGCGGAGACCACCACCCATTCATCGGGGCGTTCGCTGCCACGTATCGTCCCGATGACGTTGCGTGACAGGCCGTCGGTGATTTCGACGTGGCTTTCGAGCGTCGCCTCGACGGGGCCTGCTGCCAGTTGTGCCCGCAACGCGTCTGCCGAGCGCTGGCTGATCGCGGCCGCGGGGATCTGCTCATGTCCCCACAGGCTATCCTGACGCAGTGCGTCCGGTTGCTTGTCCGAGCCTGGGTGACCGTAGAACACGATTGCCAGCGCGCCGTGGCTGGCAGCCTCCGTGATCTGCGGTGGCGGCCAGTCGCGCAGCTCGCGGCGTACCAGCACGATGCTGCCGCGTACATCGCCGATGCGGGCGTAGTCATCGGCGTAGCCACTACCGGCATCGACCAGCCGTGCGGCCAGTCGATGGCCGCTGCTCTGGTTGCCGTGCGCGAACATTACGCCGTCGCGATGACCCCATACCGCGCTGGTCGCATGCAGACCGATCGCGCGCACCGATGCGCCGTTCGCGGTGAGCGCGACGGGCCCGTAGCCGTAGGCGCGCACCGGGTACTCCTCGAGCCGCACCTGCATGCCTGTGGCACGCAACGTCTTGGCTATTTCACGGGCCAGAACCCGTTCTTCAGGGCTTCCCGATACAACGGTGCCAGCGCCGAGGCCCGATGGAGTCCGGATAATGTCCTGCGACAGCCGGCGGAGGTCGTGCAGCGCCCGCGACCCGTCGAGCTGGCCAAGCAGCCGTTGCTCGTCGGCGGAGAGGTCGCTGGCATGCGCCGCAGGCGCGTCAATGCCGAGCGAGAGCGCCGCGAGCAGCAGCAACGCGGTTGGCCGGAATCGGGAGAGACTCATAGAGGAATCCTCTGGGGGGCACGGGCCTCGGCCAGTGTCTGCAGCGTGGTTGACCGGCGGACGCTGGCCATCCGCGAGCTCTGCGCGAAGCAGTCTGGCGAACCGCTGCAGGGCCGTCAACGTGGGTCGCAGGAGGCGTCCGGCAGTGAGCTTAGTTCGTGTCGGCAGACCGGTTGGCCGCTTTGCTCGGCGCCGGTCGAGTTCGTCTGGCTAGCGCGTCAGCGGGCGAACCGGCGCACAAGGCTGCCTGCGGCGAAGTTCAGCGTGAGCCCCGCGATGATCAGGGTCGCCGCCACAATTTTCCAGGCCGGCAGCGGTTCGTCGAACACAAGCGCGGCCGCCGACATCCCAAAGATCGGCACTAACAGCGACAGTGGCGCGACCGTGGCCGCAGGGTAGCGGGTCAGCAGCCAATTCCAGACGCCGAAGCCGATCAGGGTGTTGCCGACCGCCTGCCACGCTACCGCAAGCCAGGCGAGCGGGCTGGCGTGTGCAACCGCGGCCAGTAACGTGGCCGGCGTATCAGCCAACAGCGCGAGCAATAGCAGCGGCGGGACCGCGAAGACGCTGCACCAGACCATGAAGCGCAGCATATCCACGCGCCCCACGCCCTTCACGACCTGGTTGGCGATAGACCATGCCACCGCAGCACCAATCACCAGCGCGAAGCCGGTGGCGGTTATCGATACGTCGGCTCGCCCGACGGTACGCCAGCCGATCAGGCCGATACCGACGCCAGCGAGCGCCAGCGCCAACACCTGCAATGGAGCGATCGTCTCCTTGCGCCAGATCACGGCCAGTAAAATTGTGAAGAACGCCTGTGACTGCATCAACAAGGATGCCAGGCCCGGCGTGATGTCGTGCTGCATGGCCAGGAAAAGCAGCCCGAACTGACCGGCGCCGAGCAGCAGTCCAACCGTGGCCAGCGTACGCCACGGGACCTCCGGGCGCGGCACGAACAGAACCCAGGGAAGTGCCGATGCGGTGAAGCGCAGCGTCGCGAATAAGAACGGCGGGAACTCGGTGACGCCCCACTTGATCACGACAAAGTTCGTGCCCCAGATGAACGTGATACCGATCGCGAGCAGGATATGGATCAGCGGCACGGTGGACTCGTTCGGCGGTGAATGCCGTTGGCCGGCAGTGTAGCTTGTCCGATTCTCGCCATGCTCAGAGGTTCAGTGACTTCATCGAGGCTGCGCCGTAGCGATCGCCGGACGCCGCCCCCGCTGGCAGTGCAAGGCTCAGGCGGCTCAGTGCTGCGGCATTGAGCCGAACGTCGACTGCACCGGCATTTTCGGCGAGGTAACGGCGGCGTTTGGTGCCAGGGATCGGCACGATGTCCTCGCCCTGCGCGAGTACCCAGGCGAGCGCTAGCTGCGCGGGTGTACAGCCGAGCTCTGCTGCAAGCGCCTCGATTTCGGCGACGAGCATGAGGTTCTGTCGGAAGTTGTCGTCCTGGAAGCGAGGGTGGTTGCGGCGATAGTCGTCCGCAGCAAGGTCCTGCAGCGAGCGCAACTGGCCGGTGAGGAAGCCACGTCCAAGCGGGCTGTAAGGGACAAAGCCGATGCCCAGCTCGCGGATGGTCGGAAGAATCTCCATTTCCGGCTCGCGGCTCCACAAGGAGTATTCCGTTTGCAGCGCCGTGATCGGATGAACGGCATGTGCGCGGCGCACGGTCTGCGTTGCCGCCTCGGACAGGCCCAGGTAGCGAACCTTGCCAGTGCGGACGAGCTCGGCCATAGCACCTACCGTGTCTTCGATCGGCGTGGTTGCGTCAACGCGGTGCTGGTAGTACAGGTCGATGACATCGACGCCCAGACGCTGCAAGCTCGCCTCGCAGGCTGCACGCACGTATTCGGGGCGGCCATTGACGCCAAGGAACTCGCCGTTCGGGCCGCGGACGCTGCCGAATTTCGTTGCGAGGAAGACCTGATCGCGCCGGCCCACGATTGCTCGTCCTACCAGGCGCTCGTTCTCGCCACTGCCATACATGTCCGCGGTGTCGAGGAACGTGATGCCAAGATCCAGCGCCTGATGAATGGTCGCGATCGACTCCTCGTCGTCGCGGCCACTGTAGAACTCTGACATGCCCATGCAGCCGAGGCCGAGGGTCGGGACGAGGGGGCCATTTCGCCCGAGGGTACGCATCTGCATGGGAAACGCTCCGTAATGCTGGCGGATTGGCTCGGGCCGAGCCCGGGTTCGGTCTTCTGTGAAGCCTTGAGCACCGCCGCCGCGATACTCAGGCCCCGGCGACGTGGCAGGTCGGCGCCCCGCTGCAGCGGGCTTGGCGACGGATAGGCTGCTGCGCGTGATGGGATTTTGAACTGGCACGTCGTCGCGCCAAGTCTGGGACGAATGATAACTGTTGTATGAGGCGCACACCCGGCTGGGCGACAACTTTCAATGGGGGGGCTGGGCGCGGCGAGGCCATGGTCTTAATCGGGGTGGGCCTTCTAGAATGCAGGTACTTGCCTTGAGGGAGACGCCGATGCAGAACCGAATTCCCCCGCCGCTGCTTGCGCTGCTGGCTGCCATTGCGATGTGGGCGTTAGACCACTGGTGGCCTGCCACTACGCTCATTCCTGCTTCTTATGCACGTGTGGGGCTGTTGCCGGCGGCGATGGGTGTCGCGATCGTGCTGACCGCGATGCGGCTGTTCCGTCGTGCGGGCACGACGATCAGTCCGCTGAGCCCGCAAAATTCGTCGCACTTGGTAACCACGGGCCTTTTCAGCCGCAGCCGCAATCCGATGTACGTCGGGCTGACGTGCGTTCTGGTGGGATATGCCATCGGGCTGGGCACGGCAAGTCCATGGCTCATGCCCCCGGTCTTCCTTGCCGCGATCACCTGGCTGCAGATATTCCCCGAGGAGCGCGCCCTGCGGCACCTCTTCGGGGAGGAATATGACGCTTACTGCCGCAAGGTTCGTCGCTGGCTCTAGATGGGAAGGGCTGTGGTGTACTTCACCTGACCGAGGGCGAAGTGCGACGAGGCCGTCGCAACGCGTGGGTGCGCCAGCAGATCGCGCATCAGGAAGCGCTCGTAGTCGGCGACGTCTGCCACCACAACCCGTAGCAGGTAGTCCCACTCACCGGACATCGAGTAGCACTCCATGACCTCGGGTCGGTCAGCGACGAAGTGCTCGAACGCGCCGCGGCTCTCCGGCGAATGCGAGTTCATGCGGACGTGGCACAGCACGTTGACGCCACGACCCACCCGGCGCGCATCCAGCAGGCGCACGTTCTTGCGTAGTACGCCTTTCGCCTCGAGTGCCTGGATGCGTCGCCAGCAGGAGGCCGACGACACGCCAACCTCTTCTGCGAGTGCCGCCTGGCTAAGTCCCGCATCGTTCTGCAGCGCGCGCAGGAGCCGACGGTCGATCTCATCTATATGAATTGATTCATTCATAAAAGTGACAAATTAGAAACAATATTTGAATTATATCGCCATACGGCGGCAGATAGAAACGAATACTATGCGAGAAATCGATAGAATCGTTGCATGACACAGAACGCTCTGCTGCCGCCTGCCGGTGCCGCCTCGGACTGGACGATTCCGCAACGCTGGGCCAGGTATACCGACGCCGAGCACGCCGTATGGGATCAGCTTTACGCTCGCCAGATGGGATTGCTTGCAGAGCGGGCCGTCCCGGATTTCCTGTCGGGCGTTGTGGCACTAGGCATGAATGCGCCCGGAATCCCGGATTTCGAGCGGTTGTCCACCCGCCTGCAGCGACTGACTGGTTGGTCGGTGGTCGCGGTACCCGGCCTCGTGCCGGATGCGGTGTTCTTCGAGCATCTGGCCAACCGGCGTTTCGTCGCAGGCAATTTCATTCGCAGCGCCGAGCAGCTCGACTACCTGCAGGAGCCGGACGTCTTTCACGATGTGTTCGGCCACGTGCCTCTGCTGGCGCATCCGGTTTATGCCGACTACATGCAGGCCTACGGTCGTGGCGGGCTGCGGGCGATGCGGTTCGGTGCCATCCACAAGCTGGCGCGACTCTACTGGCACACGGTCGAGTTCGGATTGATTCGCGACGGGGATCGGCTGCGGTTGTTCGGGGCCGGCATCCTCTCTTCTTTCGGCGAGTCGCAGTACGCGCTAGACGATCCCGCGCCCCCGCGGATCGCGTTCGACCTGCGGCGCGTGATGCGCACTGAATACGTGATTGATCACTTCCAGTCGCACTACTTCGTCATCGATAGTTTCGAGGACCTGTTGCGCAATACGCTGGAGGTCGACTTTGGGCCGCTCTATGCAGAGCTGGAAGGGTTGCCAGACCTGCAGCCGAGTGCGGCATTGCCCTCGGACGTCCTCTACCCCGCTCCGGGATCTGTTCCACTCTCGTCGGCGCTTGGCGCCTAGGTCTGCCATGACTCCAAGCCTGCTTTCTCCCGCTGCGCGCGATGCATGGCTCGCGGCCAATCCAAGCTGGGTGTGGGACGCGACGCGCTGCGCAGTTCACAAGGTGTTCCGCTATCCAAGCTTCGTCGAAGCGTTCGGGTTCATGACGCGGGTTGCGCTGGTGGCCGAACGTGCCGGCCACCATCCCGAGTGGCTGAACGTGTACAACCGCGTGGAAGTGACGCTCACCACCCACGATGCGGGTGGCCTCACACGGTTGGACCTCGATCTGGCCGGCGAGATCGATTCGCTGGCCTGAACCGGCGCGGTGGGCTACTGCGCCGGGGTTGCTAGGTACTCAGCGCGACGCGACCGGACACTCGTTCGCGAATGGCTTGCCCGCGATGCGGTCGCGCACCCACGCTAGCTGGTCGGGCGTCGATTGCTCCATCGTGGGGTCATGATCGAGGCCGGGATAGTAGCGGAACGCGAGCGAAAAGCCGGCCGCACATGCCTTCGCCACAGTCGCCTTCACCCCTGCCAGCGGCACGGTCTCGTCGGCCTCGCCTGCGATCACAAAGAACGGCCCGGCCATTGGCTTCCCGCCGAGTTCGTTTGCGCTGAAGAACTTCTGTACGGCAGGGTGCTTGGTCCAGTTGGCCTTCAATACCTTGCCGCCGCTATCGCCGATAAAACTCGCGTAGGCGTAGTTCCAGCAGCCGTGGGTCGTTGCGGCGGGGTATCGGCTGAGGGCCTTGCCCACAAGCATGTCTGAGGGTTTGAACTCCGGCGTCAGTGCATGGATCGCATAGGCCATGTAGATGAGGTAGAAGGCGGCAAAGCCGCTGGGCTGGTCCATTGCGCTGAGGGTGTCGCGCAGTTCGCCTGCGCCGGCCACCGAAATCGCGCCCAGGTAGTCGGGGTCCTTCAGCGTGGTCTGCAGTTCTGCAACACCCCACATCGCGATGCCGCCCTGCGAGTGACCGATCGCGGTCCACTTGCGGGCCAGCGACGGCACCGCGGCACGTGCCGCGGGGACGGAATAGATGACATCGCGAGCCTGCGCCAGCTTGTTGACGTACTGGTGCGGGCCCTGGGTGCCGAGCCCGTGGTAGTCGGTTGCGACAACCGCGAAACCTGCGCGGACCATCGGCATCAGGCCTTCCTCGCCGTACACCATGCTTTTGGCGAGGGAGGGTGCACATTGCTGGGCGACCCCGGAGGTTCCGTGTGCCCAGGCGATCACTGGCCAACCGCCCGCTGGCGGGCGGCCTGCCGGGATCAGTACGACGGCCGACGTCGCAACGTCGTGCTCGGTGGCGTCGAGCGAATGATAAAGAATACGAATCGCGCGCGAGCCCTCCGGAATGGCGTAGCCGTCGAAGGCGGCCTCCCGCAAGAGGTCGCCCGGCTTGCTCGCCTTGAGCGAAGGGGCCTTGTAGAACGCGCTGTTGGGCAGGGCATCGGCCCGCTCCATCGCGACCGCTTCGGCAAGCGATCGCGGCAGTCCCGGCGTATCGGCACGGGCGGGAATGACGGCGCCGGCTAGCAGCGTGGCTGACAGGATGGCGCCAGCGGCGGCGTGTACGGCGATCCGGAGCGGCTTATGCACGGGAGCCTCGCAGGTGAAATTGCAGCAAACGCACTGTGACGGCGGGCCCGCGGTGCGTCAACCGGGCTGTGTGGACGACGGCCCCGTCATCTTTCCGGCGGCGTTCGGTTAGGATCGCGCCTGCCAGGCGACGCACACCCTGCAGGAGAGTTCCAGCATGACCGACTCGTTCCGCTCGCTGTTTTCCCTTCGCCGTCTGGCATCGGTGATTGCGCCGCTGTTGCTCGGGGCGCTTGCAACGACGGCGACGGCGCGGCCGGTGTCGTCAGCCGAAATGGACCGCGATCTGCTCGAGGTCAGCGTTCCACGCCTGCAGGAACTGTATGCCCGGCACAAGTACACCGTCAGTCAGGTCGTGCGTTGGCATCTGGCACGCATCCATCGCTACAACGGGGTCTACCGCGCGATCGAGACGGTCCTGGAGAGCGATGCGCTGGCGGTGGCGGCGCGCGAGGATGCCCAGGCAGCGGGGGGGGCGACCGCGCGTGGGCCCTTGTGGGGCGTGCCCATCGTCATCAAGGCCAATACCAGCATCGCCGGCGAGGTTACGACTGACGGCTGGGCTGGCTACACGATTGCAGGTCACGAACTCGTCGCGCCGCGAGATGCGACGGTCGTCGCCCGCCTGCGCGCGGCGGGTGCGATCATCGTCGGCCATACGAACATGCCGGATTTCGCCAACAGCGATACCAACCGCAGCACGTCGTTCGGGCGCACTGGCAATGCCTACGACGTTCGATTCTCCCCCGGCGGTTCGTCAGGCGGTACGGTCACCGCGGTCAACAGCAACATGGCGATCCTCGGCACGGGTACCGATACGGGTAACTCGATCCGGATGCCTGCCGCGACCAGCGCGCTAATCGGCGTGTTTCCCACGCGCGGCCTCGTCAGCATCGCAGGCATCGCACCGCTGGACTGGTTGCTGGATAACACCGGCCCCATCGCACGTAACGTGACCGATGCGGCAATCGCGCTGTCGGTGATGGCAGGCGAGGATCCGCTTGATCCGCCAACCGTCGGCAGCCAGGCGCGGGCGCAGCCGGGCCCCTATACCCGCTACCTGAAGGCAGACGCGCTGAAGGGCAAACGCTTCGGTGTGCCGGCGTTCATCCTCAAGGGGACCGGCATCCCTTTCCATGGCCTGCCGTCGTATCTGCCGGAGGCGGTTGCAACTCAGCAGCAGACCGATGCTGGCGTGCCGCTGACCGCGGCGACCCGCGCGGCTTTCATGAGTGCTCTCGCCGAACTTCGCGCGCAGGGCGCGACGGTTGTGTTCGACGATGCCATGCTGCCGGAGTCATTTGCACAGACGGCGAGTCGCGTCGCAACCTACCCGTACGTGCGGGAGGGTACCGAGCGGTTCCTTGAAAACTTTGGACCGGCCGCCTACCGCTCATCGGCCGAGTACCTGCAAAACGTCGGCTCACCGCTGTCGGCCGTCATCGCCGGTGATGGGCAGAACATCGCCACGATCGGCAACACCCCGATTCCCCACCGGCTCATGGCGAGCGACCCACTTTTGGAGCAGGACTATTTGGGGCCGCGCCGGCGCACCCTCGAGGCCTATCTTGAGGGGCTCGACCGGCTGCACCTGGACGGATATGTCTATCCTGCGATCCAGATGCCGCCACCGGACGAGACGATGCCTCAGAACGGCGCCCTCAGCGACGGGCCGCACTCGGCGACCGACTGGGTCAACATGATTGGCGTACCTGCCATTGTCGTCGTCGGCGGCTGGTACCCGGGTGGGCTGCCGTTCGGGCTGGAGTTCTCGGCCCGGCCGTGGCGGGACGGCGACCTGCTGGGCTTTGCGTACGCCTGGGAGCAGGCCACACGGCACCGGCATCCGCCGGCGCTGGTCGAACGGGGGCTGCTGCCGAATGCGCCATGATGCAGGTTGGCCCTGGGCGTTCGCCTAGCATGTTGCGGGTTCACCGCAACAGCAGCGCAGGAGTGCGACGATGACCATGACCCCCGACTTCGACCTGCCGACGCCGTTCATCGGGCTGCGGGAGGTCGTCGCTAGCGAGATCGACGAGTACAACCACGTCAACAACGCGGTCTACGTGCAGTGGCTGGACCGTGCCGCCTGGGAGCACTCGGCGGTACTCGGTTTGCCGGTCGCGCGCTGTGTCGAGCTCGATCGTGGCATGGCGGTGGTGCGAAGCATTATCGGTTACCTGCGTCCGGCGCTGCTGGGCGATGTCGTTGAAATCGCCACCTGGCTGCTACCGGGTAATGGCCGGTTGCGGGTTGCGCGCCGCTTCCAGGTACGCCGCCAGAGTGACGGCGTGACCCTGGCGCGTGCGGAGATCGAGTACGCCTGCATCGAACTGAGCAGCGGACGACCCATGCGATGGCCAGCGGAGTTCCACACCTGCTACGCCCCGCTCGCCCCCGTCGTGGCGGCTCATGCGGAGCTTGCCCCGCTCTGAGTCGGTGCAATCTTTAGCGTTTCGAGTATGGTGCGTGGCGGCGGCAGCGCGACAGCTGGCGCGTCGACCGGATGCCAGATTGCATTTTCACACTGGTGATTGGCGCGCGCCTCAGGCACTCTACACGCGCTCGCCGGTGCGTTCCTGCCGAACCTATTCAAACGATTGGGTTAGTCCAACAGGGGCGTGCTGGCGAGCACTTCATTTCAGGGCGCTGCCGCAGGCGGTGCCCGCGCCTAGCGGATCCCGACTGCCCTCCGCACCGCGTCTCGCACCGCACCTCGATGCCGGCCCGCTGATGCCTGACGCGCCATGACCCCGTTTGCTTCGTGCTGCGCCGCCCGCTTGTGCGGCTGCGTCGCGTTAGCGGTGGTCGCTGCGCCAGCGGCGATGGCGGCGGCGGCAGTCGATGCGCCGGCGGCGACGCTACGTGATGTGCTGGTGACCTCATCGCCACTGCCGGGTACGGCGATTGACGTCGACCGGATCCCTGGCAACGTGCGCACGCTCTCGACCGATGATCTGGCGGCGACCGCGGCGCTGGGACTGACGGGCGCGCTGCTCGGGCGGGTCGCAAGCGTTAACCTCAACGACAACCTGGGCAGCGACTTTCAGCCGGACCTGCTTTATCGCGGGTTCGCAGCGTCGCCGGTACTAGGGACGCCGCAGGGCCTTGCCGTCTACCAAAATGGCGTGCGCGTGAACGAGGCATTCGGTGATGCGGTGAACTGGGATCTGATCCCAGACGTCGCGATCCGGCGGATCGACCTGGTCAGTGCCAACCCGATCTATGGCCTCAATGCGCTCGGTGGCGGCGTCGCGATCCAGATGAAGGATGGCTTCAGTTACCGCGGCGCCGAGGCGGAAGTGTCGGGCGGCTCGTTCCGCCAACGCTCGCTCACCTTGCAGGCCGGCGGCAACGACGGCCGGCTTGGGTTCTACGCGGCGGGGCGCGGACTCGATCGCACCGGTTGGCGTCAGCACTCCAGCGACCGCCTGCGCCAGCTCTACCTGGATGGCAGCCTGCGTGAGGGCTCGCTCGCCGCGGACCTCAGCTACACGCGTGCGGACAATGCGCTTTTCGGCCAGGGCGCCGTGCCGATGCAGGAGCTGGCGCTGGATCGCTCGCTGGCTTTCACCGGTCCGCAGGGCGATCGCAATCGGGTCGATTTCCTGACGCTGAACGTCACCTACGCGTTGGGCCGCCTGCTGTCGATGCAGCTGGCGGCGTACGACCGCACGTTCAGCCAGGCAACTGACAACGGCAATCGGACCGCCTACATCGCCTGCCAGGCCGACGTGCTCGCCGGCTCGCTGTGCCAGGAAGACGGGGCGACTGCAGTCACCGACGCCGCTGGAGTCGCGCTGCCGGACCTGTCGGCAGGCGGCAGCCTGCCGATCGGCGAGAACGATCGGCAACGTATTGACGCTGCGGGACGTGGCTTCGTCCTGCAGCTGACCTCGACGCAGCCATTTGGGCGCCACGAGAGCCAGTTTTCGGCGGGCGTTTCGGTTGATGCTGCGCGGGTGGATTTCAGCAGCAGCGTCGAGGTCGGCGCGATCGACCCGCAGCTATTCGTGCAGCCATCCGGCTGGTTCGTTGCAACCGCCGAAGGTGCCCCGTTCAACGTGACCCCGGTGGCACTGCGGGCGCGGCACGACTACTACGGCTTGTATGCAACCGAGACGCTCGAGCTTGCGCCGGGTTTCGCGCTGACAGCCAGCGGTCGCTACAACCTTGTTCAGATCCACCTGCGCGATCAGCGGGGTACCGCGCTCAATGGCGACAGTCGCTATAGCCACTTCAATCCGGCGCTCGGATTCACCTATCGCCTGCGGCCGACGGTCACCGGTTACGCCCAGCTCGCCCGTAACACCCGTACGCCGTCCGCCAGCGAGATCGAGTGCTCAGATCCGGCGCGACCGTGTTTATTGCCATCGAGCCTGTCGGCCGATCCGCCGACGCTGCGGCAGGTGGTCGCGCAAACGTTTGAGGCCGGTCTGCGGGGCAGGAGCGGTGGTAGCGACGGCGTGCCGAAGCTGGTGTGGAGCGTCGGTGTCTTCCGGACCCGCGTCGCGGACGACATCTACGGCGTTGCGACTACGGCCAGTACTGGATATTTCCGCAACATTGACGCCACGCGTCGGCAAGGGATCGAATTCGACCTGCAGGTTGCCGGCCGCCGCTGGTCGGGCTCGGCGAGCTACGCCTACCTCGATGCGACCTTCGAGTCCTCGCTGCTGCTGCATTCGCCGTCGAACCCGCTCGCAGACCCGGCCGGCAACATCGACGTTCGGCCTGGCAACCGCCTGCCTGGACTGCCCCGCCACCGTCTGCGGCTGGCCGTGGAATACGATTGCGACGGTCGCTGGTTTGCCGGCGCGTCCATCCTCGCCAGCGGCAGTGCCTACTACCGGGGCGACGAATCGAACCTGAACGCGCCATTGCCCGCGCACGCCGTGGTCGGCCTGCACGGCAGCTACTTTTTGTCTGCCACGATGTCCCTTTACGGCTCGGTACAGAACGCGCTGGGTGCGCGCTACTCGACCTTCGGCCTGTACGGTGACCCTACTGGGCTTGGGGTGCCGGGCGTGCCGGCGGATGGCATGGCGGGGGTTGATACGCGTTTCCAGAGCCCGGCGTCCCCGGCAGCGGTGTTTGCAGGGGTCCGCATCCGCTTCTGAGCGCCAGCTTTAGGGCAATCCTGCCCTCAAATCGGTGTTTGCTGCATCGCGCTAGGCGTGCGCGATAGGTATCATCCGCCCATGCCAATGGCCTTTGCCGCGAATCCCTCCATCGCTCCTGCGGTGCTGCTCGTCCTTGTGAGCGCGCCGTGAGCGCGGTACCCCGTACGCCCCGTCGTGTCGCGGCGGCTGACGACGGCGACGAGTTGCGCTTCTGCAGCACTTGCGCCTTCTCTTCGGCGTGCCTGGACAACGGCTATGACAAGGCCAAGCTGCACGAGCTGCACATCCTGGTTGAACATACCGGCCCCTACCGCGAGGGCGAACACATCTTCCGCGAGGGCGAGCCGTTCGGCGCCATCGCTGCGGTTCGTGCCGGCACCGTGAAGACCTACGTCACCGACCGTGACGGCCGCGAGACGGTGCTCGGCTTCTTTCTGCCGGGAGAGTTGATCGGCCTCAACGCGATTTCCCAGGACCGCTATCCCTGCAATGCCGTCGCTCTGGACGGGGTTGCGTTGTGCCGGTTTTCATTCCCCATGATCGCGACGCTAGCCACGCGTGTCCCGGGGATACAGCAGCAGTTGTTCCGGTTGCTGAGCGAGGACATTGGCAAGGCGTCGCTGCTGTCAGGCGACTACTCTGCGGAAGAGCGGCTCACGGCGTTTTTGGTGACGCTGTCACGGCGCTACGCGGCGCGCGGCTTTTCGGCGACGAGGTTCAACCTGACGATGAGCCGAACCGACATTGCAAACTATCTACGCCTTGCTGCCGAGACGGTCAGCCGTGTGCTGCGCCGCCTGCAGGACTCGGGCGTGATTGCCGTTGAGCGGCGTGAGCTGACGCTCACCGATCCTGCGCGGCTAGAAGATCTGGCGCGGCACGTGCTGCGTGCCTGAAGGCACGGCGTGCGCCCGGCTGAAAGCCAGGTAGCTTGGCTTCGGAAATCCGCTAGCGAAATAACGCGTTCCACTTGATCAGTGTCAAGGGGCGCTTGGGCGGATTTTTCGACAATGGCTCCGTCGGCCTGTTCCGACGTCACCCTAGGCTCGCCATGCCCGAGTCCCCCGCCGCCGCCAAGTCCGCCCCATCGCCGCGTGTGGGTTACCCGGCGCTGTTTGGCTACGGCTTCAGGCCCTTCTTTCTGTTCGTCGGAGTGCTCGGTCTGCTCTACATCCCGTGGTGGGTGGGCAGCGTCGCCTTCGGCTGGCAGCTGAGCACCGATTGGCCACCGACGCTGTGGCACGGCCACGAGATGCTGTTTGGCTTCATCGTCGCGGCGATTGCTGGCTTCATGCTGACGGCGGTCCCCAACTGGACCGGTAGTCGCGGCTACGCCGGCTGGCCCTTGATCGGCCTTGCAGCAGTTTGGACCGCCGGTCGGCTCGTCATCCTTTCGTCCACCATTTGGCCGGTAGCGCTGACCGCGGCGGTCGACCTTGCCTTCCTGCCGCTGCTTGCCTTCTTCATCGGCGGTGCGCTGCTACGTGCCCGCAACCGCAACATGGTGTTGCTACTCGTGCTCGCGGCGCTTTTCACCTGCAATGCATTCTTTCATTGGGGCCTGGGGCACCACGATGCCCCGATGGCAGCGCATGCCCTGCGTGCTGGCATTGATGTTGTGTTGGTGTTGGTGACTGTGATCGGCGGCCGCATCGTGCCGGCATTCACGACCGGTGCGATGAGTGCGCTCGGCTACTCGCGCCCTGCTTCGCGCTGGCCGTGGGTCACGCCGCTGGTGGTCGCGGCGATGATCGCAAACCTCATGGCTGGCATCGCCGAGGTTCCCTCCCCGGTGGCGGCCACGATTGCGATCGCAGCTGCAGTACTGCACGCGGTGCGTCTGGTGCAGTGGCGAGCGCCGTTGCGACTGATGGCGCCGATAGTGTGGATCCTGCATCTCGCCTATGGCTGGCTGGCGGTCGGTTTTGCGCTAAAAGCGCTCGCGCTATTGGGGGGTTACGCCTCGGCGGCGTTTTGGTTGCACGCGCTGACCATCGGCGCGATCACCGGCATGGTGATGGCCGTCATGACCCGTGCGGCGCTCGGGCACTCAGGGCGCCCGCTCGTATTGGCGCCATCGATCGCTGTTGCCTACCTGCTGCTGTCTGCCGCTGCGCTGCTGCGTGTTTTCGGGCTCGGGGCGTTGGGCCTGCGCTATCCGCTGGTATTGACTCTCAGCGGCCTGCTGTGGCTCGGGGCGCTGATCCTGTATCTGGTCGTCTATGCGCCGATTCTGTTGCGGCCACGCGCTGACGGCCGACCCGGCTGAGCGTCAGTGGCCTTTGCAGCGTGCCGTGCGTTGCACGGATACGCTCCTTGCCAGGCTGCATGCGGGCGTCCCTTCGATAGGGGCGCCCGCTTTTGTGACGGAGCTGGTCCCGCACCTAGGGTCTGGTCCCCGAAGTGCGCTTCATTGACCGCGCCGTCAGGCCTTGATGCGCAACATCTGTGGATCGTAGAGGGGCTTTAGCGATACCACCGCCGGGTACAGACGGCCTGCGATGTCGACTTGCCAGCGTCCCGACGACAGGTAGGCCTCGTTCACGACGCAGCGTGGTTCGATCATGGTGAGCCCGACCGCTCCACCGAGCGTATGCCCGTAGGATGCAGCCCGGACGTAGCCGACCGGCACGCCATTGCGGTGTACGATTTCGGCGTGGAACATCAGCGGCTCGGGATCGCTTACCAGCACCTGCACCAGACGACGCTGTAGCGGTCCCTGCGCACGGCGCGCGAGCACCGCTTCCTTGCCGATGAATCCCTCCGGCTTTTTCAGGTCGAGCGCGAAACCCAGCCCGGTCTCGTACGGATCGTCCGTGTTGTCGATGTCATGTCCGTAGTCGCGATAGCCCTTCTCCATCCGCAGGCTGCCCAGCGCCTTTAGGCCCGCGTGTGCCACGCCGAACTCGCGGCCTGCTTCGGCTACCAGGTCGTATACGTGGATGGCCTGCTCGGCCGGGACATACAACTCGTAACCCAGTTCACCCAGATAGGTGATGCGCACGCACAGTACGCGAGCGAAACCGATATCGATCTCACGGGCAGTTCGGAACGGGAAGTCTTCGTTGCCGAGCGGTTGGCTTGTGATTTTCTGCAGTAGTTCGCGCGAGCGTGGCCCTTGGACGTTGAGTTGGCCGTAGCCACTGGTGACGTCGGTCACGAACGCACGCGCGTCCGTGTCCTCAATATGACGGCGCAGCAACGTCTCAACGTGCCGCACCATGGTATCGGTGACTACGACGAAGAATCGGTCGGCGGCGAGCTTGGTGACAGTTAAGTCCGCCTCCAGGCGGCCGTCGTCGTTCAGCCACTGCGTGTAGGTGATTAACCCCGTTGCGCCATCAACCTGATTGGCCGACAGGCGATTGAGGACGTTGCCCGCGTCGCGGCCCTGCACCAGAAACTTGCCCATGAACGACATATCCATCATGACGACGCCCTCTCGGGCGGCGCGATGCTCTGACTGCCACTGCGGGAACCACTGCTCGCGCTGCCACGACAGCGGGCCAGGATCCGGCGTCGTGCCCGGCGTGCCGTACCAGTCGGGGCTTTCCCAGCCGCTGACTTCTTTGAAGTGCGCGCCAGCCGCGGCGAGGCGCTCATGGAACGGCGAGCGCCGCGCGCCACGCGCGGTCTGGTGCGACATCGACGGGTAGTGGCACTTGTAGACCATGCCCAGCGACTCGACCGTCCGTTGCCGACGGTATTCGGGGTTCGCCTGGTAGGTATGCAGGCGGTCGATGTTGAAACCTGTGACGTCGACGTCGGGCGAGCCGGTGACGATCCAGTTCGCAACGACCCGGCCCAGACCGCCGCCGGTCAGCACACCGATAGAGTTGAGCCCTGCCGCGACGAAATAGCCGCGCAGCTCCGGTGCCTCGCCGACAATCGGCCGCAGGTCGGGCGTGAAGCTCTCCGGGCCGCAAAAGAATTTCTTGATGCCGACGCGGGTCGTGATGGGTACTCGCGCCATCGCGGTATCGAGGAACGGCGTCATCCGGTCCCAGTCGGGTGGCAGTTCCAGAAAGCTCGCATCCGCAGGGATGCCCTCAATTTTCCATGGCGCGCAGACCGGCTCGAACAGTCCGACCATCAGGCCGCCGCCTTCCTCGCGGTAATAGCCATAGGCGGCCGGATCTTCGAGTACCGGCATGTTCGGCGGCAAATCGCGGATCGGCTCTGTGATCAGGTAGTAATGCTCGGCAGCCTGGTTGGGTATGTTGACCCCCGCCAGGGCGCCGAACTGCCGTGCCCACATGCCGGCGCAGTTGACGACGTAATCGCAGCGAATATCGCCGTGTTGGGTCTGTACGCCTGTGACGCGGCCGTTCGCCTGCAACACGCCAAGCGCAGGCACGCCCTCGAAGATCTTCACCCCGCGCATCCGAGCGCCCTTGCCTAGCGCCATCGTGACGTCCACAGGGTTCACGCGGCCGTCAGCCGGGATATAGAACCCAGCGAGCAGGTCGTCGACTTTCGCCAGTGGGAACAACTCTTCGATCTCGCGGGGCGAGATTTCGTGAACATCGACGCCGCAATGGCGATTAAACGCTGAGACCCGCCGATATTCCTCGAGGCGATCCTTGTCGGCGGCGACTTCAATCAGGCCGATAGGGTTGAAGCCCGTGGCCTGGCCAGTTTCAGCTTCGAGCCGGCTGTACAGATCGCGGGTGTACTTGCGCATCTCCGTTGACGTTTCGGAGGTCGAGCCGAAGGTCACCATCAACCCGGCCGCGTGCCAGGTGGTGCCCGAGGTCAGCTGGTCGCGCTCCAGCAGAACGATGTCCTTCCATCCCATCAGCGCCAGGTGATAGGCAATGGATGTTCCGATCACGCCTCCACCGACGACAACGACGCGGGCGTGGCTGGGCAGGACGATATCGGTCATGGCGGGTGTTCCGGCGGCGGTCTGGGACGGTCGGCGTGGCATTTTATCAGGCCAGCGACCTGCGACCGGGGTCATCCACCTCGATTAGCTGCAGGCGCCGCAGGCGGGGCTTGCCGATAAGCGTAAGTGCTTACTAATATCGCGGCTCTGTCTGGAGCCGCCGATGACCTCGCCTAACGATTTTGCGCCGTGGCTGCTCGTTTCCCGATTGCGCAGGGTAAGCGACGCCATGTTTGCCGGCGTCGAAGCGATATGCCTCGAGCTTGGCGTCACCTTGCCCGCTCGGTGTTTGCCAATACTATTTCTACTGCGTGACCGCGGGCGTCTGGGCATCTCTGCGCTTGCCGGGCAGCTAGGCCAGAGCCATCCGGCCGTCAGCCAGATGAGTCGCAAGCTGCTGACGCTTGGCCTGGTGCGGGAGTCGCCCGACCCGGCCGACGGGCGACGCCGTCTGTTCAGCCTGTCGCCGCGCGCCGTGGCGCTGCTGAAGCGCCTCGAGCCGACCTGGGCGACGTTAGCGGCAGCGCTTGCAGAGCTTGATTCCGAGCAGGGCCTGTCCGTGGCGCTGGCAGCCGTGGACAGCGCATTGCAGCGGCGCGACTTGGCCAGCCGGATCCGTCAGCAGTTGCGCCAGAGGCAGGCTTGCGCGGCTGTGATCGTGCCCTTCGAGCGCCGTTACGGGAAGGAGTTCAAGCGCCTCAATCTCGAATGGCTAAAGCACTACTTCAAGGTGGAGCCCATTGACAAGGTTTTGTTGTCGAATCCAGAGGCGCTGCTGCGTGTCGGCGGGCGAATATTTTTTGCGCGCCTAGGCGGCAAGATTGTCGGCACCTGCGCGCTGCTTGCGCGCGACGCCGATGCGCTGGAGCTGTCGAAGATGGCCGTTACTCCAGCCTGCCAAGGGCTCGGAATCGGGCGTCAGTTGGTCGAAGCTGCGATTGATTGTTTCCACACTCTCGACCGTTCCGGTCTATATCTCGAGACGAACTCGCGCCTGCATCCGGCCATCGCGCTCTACGAGTCGGTCGGCTTCCGGCGTGAGGATCGGCCTGGCGGCCCGTCGCCGTATGCGCGGGCGGACGTGTACATGGCTTACCACCGCTCAGCTTCGCGAGCGTCACGCGGCGTAGGCGCTGGGCGGGCCGACCGCGCTGAAGTCGTAGCGGCGCCACCGGCATGAGGGGCGATCCGAGGCTCTGGGCTGGCGGCGGCCGCAACGCTCTGCGGCGTAAGCCGCAGTAGCCAGCTCAGTCGAGCTTCTCGTAGAGGGGTGTCGTCAGGAAGTCAGCGAGCTGCGGCGCCAGTGACAGTTCCTCGAAAATTGCTGCAGCCTGGTCGTAGGTGGACATGCTTGCGGCCGGCACGCCGACGGTTGCGCGGACTTTAGGCAACTCCTCTGCGATGAGCGCCTGCACCATCGCCGCATTGACCTTTCGTCCGTCCTCCAACACTCCCTTGGGGCTCACCACCCATTGCCATATCTGGCTGCGGGCGATCTCGGCGGTCGCAGCGTCCTCCATCAGATTATTGATCGGAACACAGCCGTTGCCTCCTAGCCAACTGCCGAGGTAATGGATGCCGACATTGATGTTGTTGCGTATTCCCGCTTCGGTGATCGGCTGCTCCGGCGCGAATACCAGCAGGTCGGCGGCGGCGATTACATCTTCGCGCTGACGATCCCACTGATTTGGCCGATCACCGAGCACGCCGACGAACTCCGCCATTGCGATCGGCACTAGTCCCGGATGGGCGACCCATCCGCCATCGAAGCCGTCGCGGGCATCGCGTGCCTTGTCATGGCGGATGCCGGCGAGTGCGCGCTCGTTGGCAACAGGGTCGCCTTTGATGGGAATCAGTGCGCTCATGCCGCCGATGGCCGGGGCGCCGCGACGATGGCAGGTCTGGATCAGCAGCAGCGAATAGCTGCGCATGAATGGGACTTCCATCGTGATCGAGACGCGATTGGCGAGGCAGAAGTCGGGGCGCCGGCGGAACTTCTTGATGCAGCTGAAGATATAGTCCCAGCGTCCCGCGTTGAGGCCGGCTGAGTGATCGCGCAGCTCGTAGAGGATCTCGTTCATCTCGAAGGCCGCGAGCACCGTCTCGAGCAGCACGGTGGCCTTGATCGTTCCCAATGGCAGCCCAAGCGCCTGCTGGGTGGCGACGAAGATGTCGTTCCACAGCCGGGCCTCCAGGTGGTTTTCCAGCTTAGGAAGATAGAAGAACGGGCCTGCGCCGCGCCGTACCTGCTCCGCGGCGTTGTGGAACATCGTCAGCGCAAAGTCGAAGATACCAGCTGAGACCCGAGCGCCGTCTACAAGTACGTGCTTTTCATCCAGGTGCCAGCCGCGCGGCCGTATCAGTAGCGTGGCGATCTGCTCGTTCAGTTCGTAGCGCTTGCCTGCTTCATTGACGAACGACAGGTCATGACGAACGGCATCACGGATGTTCAGCTGCCCCTGGATCTGATTCGTCCACGTGGGCGTGTTCGAGTCCTCGAAGTCGGCCATGTAGGAATCGGCGCCCGAATTGAGGGCGTTGATGATCATCTTGCGTTCGACCGGCCCGGTTATCTCGACGCGACGGCGCTCGAGTGCCTTCGGTACCGGCGCGATCTGCCAGGCGCCTTCACGGATCGCGCGGGTGGTCTCGAGGAAGGTCGGTACCTCGCCAGCGTCGAGGCGTTGCTGCCGCTCGACTCGCGCCGCGAGTAGCGCCTGCCGCCGGGGCTCGAAGCGCCGATGCAGGTCGGCGATCAGCGCCAACGCCGGCGGCGTGAGGATCTCATCGAAGCCGGCCTCTAGAGGGGCGAGGATCTGTACGCCCGAGGGCAGTTCGGTGGTCATGGGGTGCTCTGTCGGTGGTGGCAGTCGCCTGTCGTGTCGATCCTAGTGGCCGCGAGCGAGTCGCGGAAGTGGCGACGGCGGCAACTCAGTCGATACTTTTGGTATCGACTGCGGCCTATAGTAACGTGGGTCTCTACCGTGTGCAGGAGTCAGCCGATGGACCGACATACCCAGTTGCGCAGCTTTGTTCTGGTCGCGGACAAGCGTGGATTCGCGGCGGCGGCGGCTGAGGAAGGGGTAACGCCGGTCGTCATGGGGCGCCGACTCAGTGCCCTGGAGGAGCGTCTGGGCGTCAAGTTGATGCACCGGTCGACGCGCGGCTTGCGGCTCACCGAGGTTGGTGAGCGGTTCGTCGAAGACTGCCGGGCCACGCTGCGTGACTTTGACGATCTGGAACTGAGCATTGCCCGCAGTCGGCGCAGTGTCAGCGGCACGCTAGCCGTCTCGGCGCCAGCCGGGTTCGGGCGCCGTCACGTGGCCCCGCACGCGCCGCAGTTCATGCAGCGTCATGCCGGTATCCGCCTTTCGTTCACGCTGACGGACAGCGTCGTCGATCTTGTCGAGGAGCGCGCCGACGTTGCGATCCGGATCGGTCTGGTCAGCGACCCGAATTACGTCGTCGTGAAACTACATCCCAATAGACGAGTGGTATGCGCTGCGCCAGATTACCTTGCACGGCACGGGACGCCGCGGACTCCCGATGACCTGCTTGCGCATAACTGCCTGACATTGAACTCCAGTCGTAGCCAGCAGCGGGGCTGGACGTTCAGGGAGGGTGACCGAGTCGCGTCGGTGCCGGTGCGGGGCAACCTCTCCTGCAACGACGGCGAGCTCCTGTATGACTGGATGCTGCAGGGGCTTGGGCTGGGCTGGCGCTCGACGTGGGAGGTCCAGGCGGCGATTGGCCGGGGTGAGTTGGTGACTGTGCTGCAGGAGCACGAAATCGCCGACTACGACATCCAGGCCGTCTATCCGCAGCAGCGCTACGTGCCCGCGAAGGTCACTGCATTCATCGCCTACCTGAAAGCCTTGTATGCCGCCCCGGCCTATTGGAGTCGCGGGTTGCCGCAGGCCCGTACTGGGAAGTGAGTCAGCGTGATAGTTCGCTGCACTGGTAGGTGGCGCGCGCGAGCCACTCAGGATTAATCTCGACGCCCCAGCCCGGACCGGCGGGAATCTGCAGGTGGCCGGCCTCGACCGCATATGGATCGCCAAGGAACAGGTCCTGTTGCCACGGATAGTAGTCGTCGCCCTCTATCGAAAACTCAAGGTACTTGCCCGCGTTAGGGATAGCGCCGAGCAGGTGCATCGTGCAGATCGTTACCAGCGACAGGTTGGCGCTATGCGGCGTGCACGGAAGTCCGGCGGCGTCCGCCATGGCAGCGACTTTCAAAGTTCGGACCATGCCACCCATGTACATCACGTCGGGCTGGACGATGTCCACTGCACGCATCGCTATCATCCGTTCCCACGTGGCCAGTTCCCAGTCCTGCTCGCCGCCGGTAACGTCCAGCTCCAGCGCGTCGGTGACTTCCTTGCTTTGCTCGAGTTGCCAGTACGGGCACGGCTCCTCGAAGTGGCTGATGCCCTCGGCTTCCAGCAATCGGCCGACCTCGATGGCCCTGCGCGGCGAGAAGCCACTGTTGGCGTCGACAAGTTTTGCAACGCCGGTGCCTAGCGCGCGTGCAACCCGCGGCACAATCGCCTCGGTGCGGCCCGGCCATTCATCGACGTCCCGTCCGCATTCTGCCGCGACGCGCCACTTGAACGCGTCGAATCCCTGCTCGTCGCGCAGCCGCACCAGCCGGTCGGCTTCCTCGTCAGGGGTGATGTCACGCTTCATCGACGACGCATAGGCGCGCAGCCGGCGGGGTTTGCCGCCTAGCAGTTCCACGACCGGCTTGCCCTCGAGCCTGCCACGCAGGTCCCACATAGCCGTGTCCAGGCCGGCCATTGCACGGCAGCGGTAGCTGCCGGGGTACTTGTGCTCGCGTTCCTGGATCCGCTCCAGCAGCGGCTCGATGGCCAGTGCGTCGGAGCCCAGCGCCCAGGGCGCGACCTGCCGGTGGAAGATCGTTGCACTGATGTCGGCGTTGTAGGTCGAGGTCTGTCCCCAGCCGATGGCGCCGGAGTCCGTCGTCAGCTTCACGAAACAGACAAATTCGTTGGCGAAGGTCTCAAGCTTGGTAATGCGTAGCGTCATCGACAGGGCCTCGGTGCGGCATTGGCGGGGCGGCCGGAAACGACCGGTGGCAAGTTTACTGAATCCTCGCGCCCTGGCGTCGGAGCTCGCCCTGTACCGCGCTGATGTCCAGCCGGTCAAACGGTTCGTTACGCTGGATCGAGACGGCCGCGGCGACGCCCGCGCCCTGGCCGCTCACGGCACAGCACATCATGTTGCGAACCGCCGCGTGCGATACCTTGTCGCCACCGATACTGCGTCCGGCGACCAGCAGGTTGCCGATACCCCGCGGGACGAGCGAGCGGTACGGCACGTGGAAGTAACGTCCTGTCGTCGGCAGGATCAGGATGCCGTAGCCGTCGATGAACTCCGGAAAGATGCCGATGGCGTCATCGAAGCGCCCCTGCTCGCGAACGTCGTGGCCGGTCATGTTGTACAGCGCGTCGATCTTGCGCGTGTCGCGTATGCCCAGCGTCATTCCGAAGTTCCGCAGCTTGGCCTGTTCGCAGCCTGGCATGTAGCGCCGCAACGCCTCGATCGCGTGGATCGCCTGGCGGCGACCCTCGATTTCGCCTGCGGTCAGGTCATTGGGATCGGTACCGTCGATGGCCGGCAGATGGATCAGGTTGAGATAGGTCAGGTCGCCCTGGTCGCTGACGGCTCCCCAGGTGCCGGCGATCGTAGTCAGGTTCGCCGGGATGACCCCCGCGGCCGCTGCCTGCTTGAATGGCTTGCGCAGGAACGGCGAAAATAGCGCGTCCTCCTTACCGGTCGTCTCGATGTTCCATTCGCCATTGCCAACCCAGTCGGCGTAGGTTTGTGGATCGGCCTTTACCTGTTCGATGAAGCGTGTTTTGTTGACCCCGCTCATCGAGAACATTACCGATGCCGCCATCAGCTGTTCCTTCGGCGGCTTGATCACGGGCGCGCCCGCTCGGTGCACAAGGTCTGCGTCACCGGTCGCATCGATGACACGCCGGGCGAGGATCGCCTCGCGGCCCGCCTTGCTCTCAGTGATAACACCACGCATTTCGCCGTCGAGGATAATTGGCGCGACGCACAGTCGATGCAGCATCGGCACGACGCCGGCTTCGGCGACCAATACGTCCGCCACCCACTTGAACATCTCCGCGTCCAGTGCATGGCTCAGCGACTGCGGCTCCGGCATTGCCGCGCCCATTGACTTGGCGCGTTCCTCGAACTCGATGCCTATGCCCTCACAGTCGACGGTCTTTTCGTGGCGATACCACGCGAATCCCTCAACGCCCACCTGGGTGATGTTGCCGCCGAAGCAGCCGTTGCGTTCCAGCAGTGTTGTCTGTGCACCGGCACGCGCCGCAGCAAGCGCTGCGGCAAGACCACCAGGACCACTGCCCACTACGAGTACATCGGTCTCGTGGATGACGTCGACTTCACGGGCGGCCTCAGGGACTCGTTTCATCATCGCTCAGCTCTTGGTCGGGTGGAGGGGACGTGCGGCTTAGGCGTTGACGTCCACGACGACGCGGCCGCGTACCCGGCCGGCGAGGATTTCCGCCGCCAGATGCGGGACGTCGCCGAGGGGCGCGACGCTGGTCATTGCGCGCAGCTTCTCCAGCGGCAGGTCCGTCCGCAGGCGCGACCACGCCGCTGCGCGGCGCGGCACTGGGCACATGACCGAGTCGATCCCCAGCAGGTTCACGCCGCGCAACAGGAACGGAATGACGGTCGTCTCCAGTTTCGCGCCACCGGCGAGGCCCACCGCAGCGATCGCGCCGCCGTAGCGGGTCTGGGTCAGCACGCGTGCGAGCGTATTGCCGCCGACCGAATCCACACACGCCGCCCAACGCTCGCCTTCCAGCGGGCGCTTGGCCGGATCGGCGAACGACCCGCGGTCGATGATGGACGCCGCACCAAGGGCGCGCAGGTAGTCGTGGGTGTCGGATCGCCCCGTTGAGGCGACGACCTGATAGCCGCGATGGGCGAGGATGGCCGTCGCGACGGAGCCGACGCCGCCCGCGGCCCCGGTCACGAGTACCTCCCCTGCCGCCGGCGTCAGGCCGTGGTCCTCGAGCGCCATCACCGCGAGCATGGCGGTGAAGCCGGCCGTGCCGATCGCCATCGCGTCGCGTGTGCTCAAATCGCTGGGCAGCGGCACCAGCCAGTCACCGTTGACTCTGGCTTTTTGCGCCATGCCACCCCAGTGGATTTCGCCGACTCGCCAGCCGGTCAGCACCACTCGATCACCTGGCTTGTGCGCGTCGTGGGAGCTTTCGATGACGGTGCCGGCAAAGTCGATGCCCGGGACATGCGGGAAGGTCTTGACCAGTCCGCCGCCGCTGGTCGTGACGAGGCCATCCTTGTAATTGATCGTCGAGTAGTCGACGGCGACGGTGACGTTGCCGGCTGGCAGGCGCGACTCGTCGACCTCCTCGACTGCTGCGGAGACCTTGCCGTCAGCGTTGTTGATGACCAGTGCCTTGAACATGGGAGGCCTCTTCGTTTGGCGGGTTGTTTGGGACGTGGCGGCATTATTCCCTAATTTGTCAGACAAATGGTAGAGTGACCTAAGATCGACCCCTCCCTGACGTGGTGGCACCGGCAGTTCATGGCAATCGACTATCAGGGCTTGGTCACGCAGGGGCTGGCGCGCCAGATCTCGGAGAAGATCCGTGACGCCATCCTGGAAGGTCGCCTGCAGGTGCACGAGCGCTTGCCGACCGAGGAGGAACTCGCCGCACGATTCAGCGTGTCGCGGCCAACTATCCGCGAGGCGCTCAAGCGGCTCGCGGCCCAGAACCTGATTCGTTCGCGTCGCGGCCCGACCGGCGGCACCTTCGTCAATCGCCCGTCGCGTGACGATGCGCGCGGACTGGTCGCGACCGCCGCTGCCCTGCTCGTCTCCATGGGCGAATTCACGCTGGCCGACATCGCCGAGGCTCGGCAGCAGATAGAAATCGTGTGTTGCGGGCTGGCCGCGCAGCGGCGCACGGACGAGCAACTCGCCGCGATGGCGGAAGAAATCCGACTGCAGCGCGATCCGGCGCTGCTGGATGCAGATTTTTGCGCCTCTGACGTGCGTTTTCACCGCACCCTCGTTGAGGCTGCGGGAAATCCAGCGCTTGAGTTCGCGGCCGCCGGCGTGCTCGATTCGCTGCAGCCCGCGGTCAACCTCGTGATTTTCCGCTTTCGCGACCGACGGCAGGTGGCGCTACAGCACGAGCGCCTGCACCGCGCGCTCGAGGCGCGCAACGGCGAGGCCGCCTGCGCTGCCCTCACTGACTACATGAACGCCCTGCGTCGACAGTACCGCAAGGCGCAGGCATTACGTGCGGCACCAGTCGCACCTGCAGTTGGAGGTGTCCGTGGCTGATTTCCGTTATGCGACCCGACTCGTCCTGCTTGTCACGACCGCAGTGTTCATCAACTACATTGATCGCGGCAATCTCGCGACGGCCGCGCCGATGCTGCAGGATCAGTTGCATCTGACGGAGGGTCAGCTGGGCGTGCTGCTGTCAGCGTTCTACTTCGGCTATGTCCCCTGCATGCCGGCAATGGGTTGGCTGGCCGAGCGATTCGGCGCGCATCGCGTGCTCGCGCTGGGCGTGGCACTGTGGTCGCTCGCGACCCTCGCCACGGGCTTTGCCGGCAGCTTCGCAACCCTGCTGGGCTTGCGGGTCCTGCTCGGAATCGGGGAAAGCGCTGCCTTTCCCTGCGCCTCGAAAGTCATTGCGCAGGTGGTGGAGGTCGGCAGACTCGGCCTCGCCAACGGCATCCTCAGTTGCGGATATCTGATCGGACCGGCAGTCGGCACCGCGATCGGTGGATCGCTAATGATTGCCTACGGCTGGCGGCCCGTGTTCGTGATCTTCGGCGCCCTGTCGCTGCTGTGGCTGATTCCTTGGAGAAAGGTCACCCTGCCGAAGGTCTCTGCCGTGGTAGGCGCGGCGCAGGCGCAGGTACAGCCGTCATTCGGGCGCATCTTGCGTCAGCGCGCGTTGTGGGGCGCATCAGTCGGACATTTCGCCTCGAACTACAGCTACTACTTCATCGTCTCGTGGCTGCCCTTCTACCTGGTGAAGGCGCGCGGGTTCTCGCTCGGCGCGATGGTCACGATCGCCTCGTCCGCGTACCTGCTAAACGCCATCAGCGCACTGGCAATGGGCTGGGCGGCTGATCACTGGATTCGTCAGGGTCGCAGTCCGACGCTGATCTACAAGAGCATCATGGCCGCAAATCACATTGCAGGCGTGGTCTGCATCGCCGCGATGCTGGTGCTGCCGCGGGAAGGTGCCGTCGCCGCCCTCTTCCTCTTTGAGATCGTCAGCGGCGCCTCGTACCCCGGCCTGTTCGCAATCCCACAAATCATTGCAGGGCCGCAGGCGACCGCGCGCTGGGTGGGCGTGCAGAACGCGGCGGGCAACGCCGCGGGTCTGGTTGCGCCGGTACTCACCGGTTTCATCGTGCAGGCGACAGGCCTGTTCGATTTTGCCTTTGCGCTCGCCGCCGGCGTCAACCTGCTTGGCCTCGTCGGCTGGGTGCTCATCATGCCGAAGGTCGCGCCGCTGGATTGGTCAGAGCCGCAGCTCGGTGCGGCCAAGGCCTGAGTTTCTCACCGGGGATCGTTGTCTGCCGCCCGTCTGATAGATCGGGCGGCAGTACGACTTGAGGGGATGGACATGGACAAAGCGATGACGGTGACGTTTCGGCTCGAGGGAAGACGCGCCCTGGTAACCGGCAGTGCATCCGGCATTGGTCTGGCGACAGCGGAGCGGCTGGCACGCAGCGGCGCGCATGTGGCGATGAACGATCTTGCCGGCCCTGCACTTGACGCAGCGGTAGCGCGGCTTCGCGCCGACGGCTTGAAGGTCGACCCGGTGGCGGGGGATCTGAGCCAGTCGGCGACCGCTGCCGATGTTGCGCGTCGCGCAGTCGAATTGCTCGGCGGCCTCGACTATCTCGTCAACAACGCCGGCGCGCCGTGTACGCGTACGCCGATACCGCCGGCGGACATCGACGCGCTCACGGATGATTTCTGGGACCGCATCCTACGTATCAATCTGATGAGTGCGTTCTGGATGACCCGCGCGCTTGCGCCGCAACTGCGCGCTGCGCGTGGGGCCATCGTCAATACGGTTTCAGTGGCCGCGCTAGGCGGCGGAGCCAGCAGCGGCGCCTATGCCACCGCCAAGGCGGGCCTTGCCGGGCTGACGCGCGAGATGGCGCGGGGACTCGCGCCCGAGGTGCGCGTTAATGGCATCGCGCCAGGCTATGTGAACTCAAATTGGGAGTGTTCTTTCGGCGACATACACGAGGCGGCGCGGGCCAGCGTCCCTCTTGCGCGGGTCGGTGAGCCGTCAGAGTACGCCGAGGTGATCCTGTTCTTGTGTGCCGGTGCGTCGTACATGACCGGCGAAGTCGTGCCGGTGACCGGCGGCAGTCGACTCTAGCGACGGTACATGCGCCTGCGATCTCGCTGCCCGCATGCTGGCCGACGTGGTGCCCCGGGGCGAGTAGCTTCGCGCGGATCGGCCTCTGAGCGCGGTGGATCAGGCTCTGTGTGCGACGATCGCTGGGGGGGGCTCTTCTCTACCCAGGGTGTGCGCCTTGAGGCGGCACCGGTAGGCGCGGTCTCAGGAACGCGGCCGGGTGCCGATGCCGGCGAAACAAACGGATTGCATGTGCGCGACGATCGCGTCGTCGTCGTACTTGCCATATAGGCGCAGGTATTCGACCGCGGGATCGCACGTGCGCGAGTAGAAGCTGTACAGGATTACGTCGTTCGGCAGTTCGGACGCAAGTTCACCGTTGCGCTTGGCATCGCTGACCACTTGATCCAATAGGCGGTGGAGCTTAAGCGCCCGGGTAACGTAGCGCAGGCTCTGCGTCAGAAAGGCGCGCACATGCGCGCTGGTGGACGGCAGGAACGGCATGCCTCCCCCAAGGCGCACGCGCAACGCCCATTCCAGCAGGCAGCGCAGTCGCTCCAGCGGACTCATGGTGTCGGGCTGCTGCTCGAGGTACGCAAGCGCCTCGTCGACGAGACGGATCATGGCCTCCGTGACCAGATCTTCCTTTGACTTGAAGTGCTTGTAGAGACTCGGCTTCGACAGTCCGACCTCGTCCGCGACGTCGTCCATCGTGATCAGGTCGAAGCCCTTGGCAGCCAGCAGTTTGGTGGTCGCGTCGAGGATCGCGTTCTCACGTAGCTTGAACGTCTGATCCTTGAAGCGCAGCTTGCCAAGAAAACTCATTGGTTTTATAAGTTACCAAACGGTAGCGTTATTTCCTTATCGGTAATATCATGCGCCCCGGCATGGGGGTACCCTTGATTTTGCTGCCAAAAGTGCCGGTAGCGGAGTGGCGTTTTTCTGCAGAATTGTGCAGCCGTGGTTTGCAACCTATTGATTGGCAATCAAGTTCTGTTCGCTGCGGAGAGCGCGTTTTAGTCGATTAGATT
>CAIYLH010000049.1 GCA_903927005.1 uncultured Pseudomonadota bacterium | reverse complement strand
CTGGAGGCGCAGGGTGAGTCGGTGGCATTGCTTGTGATCATGGACACGATGTTTGAATCAATCTCCAGCTCCGAGGGAGCAGATGCAGCTGGTGCCTTGATAGCGACGGAGGAGAGTGAATACCAAGATCTGCAGGAACGCGCACGACAGGGCCGTACCGATGTCCAGCCGCTGGAGGTGCCGCTGATGCAACGCATCATCGCCTTCCAGAAGCACGTTGCAAGGCTGGTGTCGTCGAGCGTGCTGTATCGAGTGGGTGCGCCGATTCTGTATTTCAGGGCTGCCGGTAATGAGCTCTCACTGCACGAGCAACTTGCCCGGGTCACCGCGGGCGCCATTGAGATCATTGATGTCGACGCGGTCCATGGAAAAATGCTCGATCCCGAATCAGCGGTGATCATCGCCGAGCATCTGAATCGTGTCCTGAGCCGTCTTCCTCCTGCGTTACCGGCTTCATGAACATACGGCGCCTGGATCAGCGAGAAGGTAGAGGAGCAGCTGCATGAATCACAGCCAGGACTCCAGGGCTAGATGACTTATCTATTGGAGGTTTCGTGAACCAGCGTCCTGCATTCAGTCTGTTCGGTCTGCTGCTGTGCTGCACCTTCGCAGGCTCCGTCGTCGCGGCGCCAGCGCGGCTATACGATATTGACGTGCACGAGTCGTGGATCACGCTTGCCGATGGCGTGCGGCTGTCGGCGACGGTGTACATGCCCAAGGCCCGCTCCGCGCACGAGCGCTTTCCGGCCGTGCTTGAGTACTTGCCGTATCGCAAGGACGAGTCGAGCAACCACTCACCCGTGCACGAGTACTTCGCGCGCCATGGTTTTGTTTCGGCGCATGTCGACATTCGCGGCACTGGCCGCAGCCAGGGCCAGCTGATTCCGCGGGAGTATTCCGAGCAGGAGCAGCTGGACGCCGAGGCGGTGATCGCGTGGCTTGCGCATCAGCGCTGGTCGAACGGCAGTGTCGGGATGTTCGGCATCTCCTGGGGTGGGTTCAATTCAATCCAGCTGGCAATGCGCAACCCCCCGGGGCTCAAGGCAATCATTGCGATCGACGCGACTGAGGAGCTGTTTCGCGAGGATGTGCATTTTCTTGACGGAATGATGCATGCCGACGAGTACGAACTGAACGTCGACATGCTCAGCTCAATGACGCGCTCACCGGACTTTCCGACTGATGAGGCGAGCCTGGCTGAGCGTTTCGACACGCCGCCGTGGTACGTGCTCTACAAGCAGCACCCGCGGGCCGGGGCGTTCTGGGACGCGCCGGTGCGGCCGCTGTCCTCGATCCATATCCCGGTGTATCTCATCGGCGGTCTGCTCGACGGCTATCGCGACAGCATCCCGCGCATGCTGCACGAACTGAAATCGCCCGTGCGGGCGCTGCTCGGACCGTGGAATCACAGCGAGCCGCATGAGGCGGTGCCGGGGCCTGCGATCGAGTGGCGTGACCTCGCCGTCGAGTGGTGGGCGCATTGGCTCAAGGGCGAACAGAACGCGGCGCTAGCCCGGCCGGCACTGTCGGTCTACATGAACCATTCCTACCCGCCGGATCTGCGGCTGCGCGAGATCCCCGGCGAGTGGCGCGCGGAGGCCGGCTGGCCACCTGCGGGTCAGCACGCACAAACCTTCTATCTGGCGGCGGACCATGCGCTGGGCGCGACCGCCGGCGCCGAATCCCGCCACGCGCTGGCGTACCGGCCAGCGGCCACGCAGGAGGGCGGCGGGCCGGACTTCTGGTGGGGCGATATCTGGGGCGATCAGCGCTCGGTCGACGCCTACAGCCTGATTTATGACTCAGCGCCGCTGGCGGCGCCGGTATCGATGCTGGGCAGGCCACGGGTCTGCCTCGCGGCGGCGGCCTCTGCGCCGACGGCTAACTGGTTCGTGCGCCTGTCGGACGTCGCGCCGGATGGTGTCACCACGTTGGTCGCAGGCGCGGGGCTTGCCGGCGCGCAGCGCGATTCGGACCGCAACCCGACGCCGCTGCAGCCAGGACGCGAGTACGCCCTGTGCCTGGATCTGCACCTGACCTCGTGGGTGTTCCCGCCTGGTCACCATCTGCGCGTTGCCGTCTCCAACGCGATGTGGCCGATGGTCTGGCCGACGCCGTTTGCGATGACCACCACGCTGCGCGTCGGCGGTGACTCAGGCTCCCGACTGGAACTGCCGGTGGTGCCGGCCGCGGGGCCTGCGCCTGCGCCGGTGTTCGCCTCACCTGCAGGCCTTCCGGCCGTGGCCGCCGATGCCGATGCGGAAGCGGGGCTCAACGTCAGCTCGAACGTGCCCGGGCTGAAGTGGACCGTCAGTCGCGATCCTGCCGCGCAGACGGCGACGGTCGAGTGGCGCGGCGGCAGCAGCAGCAACTTCCCGTGGGGCCAGGAGACGGTACGGGAAGTCATGATTTATACGGCAGACGACCTGCATCCTGCGTCGAGTTCGGTGCATGGCGAGGCGGAGACCACCGTAACATTGCCGGGGCGCGAGCTGCGCTGGCGCGGGATTCTGGACACGACCAGTGACGTTGAGAACTTCTATGTCGCCTATAAGCGCGAGCTATATGAAAACGGTGCGCTGATCCGAACACGGCAGTGGAAGTCGGAAGTTCCTCGCGACGGGCAGTAATTGCTCGCAGCTGCGGTTGGACCGCCTCATTGCCGGGAGCGGACGCGGCTTGGGCTAGCTTGTGACGGTATAAGCTGGCACCGATGATGGCGGCGCCTCGTCGAGATGCACGGCTTGAGTGGGTCAGGTCGGTTCGGTGGGGCTGATTTCTTGGGGACAGGTAGTTGCGCGAACTTTCTAACGCCGCGTCGGAAAACGTGACGGCAGGCTCTGCCGGCGGCTATACGCCGCTGGAGGAGCGGCTGCACAGCGCGAGCCATGCGCTTGGCTTCCTGGCCAGTGCCGCGGGCCTGTGCTGGCTGGTGCTGGCCGCCTGCCAACACGGCGACGGCTGGCGACTGTTGGGCGGTTCGGTCTTCGGCGTCGGTGCGATGCTGATGCTCGGCTCATCGACGCTCTACCATTGGGTTGCCTCAGCGCCGGCCAAGGCACGCTTGCGTGCTGCTGATCACTCGGCCATCTACCTGCTGATTGCCGCGACCTACACCCCGTTCACTATTTCGGTACTGCGCGGCCCGTGGGGCTGGAGCCTGTTCGCCGTGGTCTGGCTGATGGCGGTAACCGGCATTGTGCTGCGCATGTCTGGGGCGGTGAGGCGGCGCGGGGTCGCCGCCTTCCTGTATCTGGCGATGGGCTGGTTGGTGGTGGTCGGTTTTCGCCAGATTGCGGCCAGCCTCAGCGCCACGCAACTGGGCTGGATGATGGCGGGTGGTGTTGCGTACACCACGGGCGTCCCGTTCTACCTGTGGAAGACTCGGCGCTACACCCACGCCGCCTGGCACCTGTTCGTGCTCGCCGGCGTCGGCTGCCATTTCGTCGCAATCCTCAGTCTGATGCACGCACCGGGGCGATAACGCCTGCGCAATAAGCGCTCTGGTAGACTGCGCCCGCTCGCGTAGTCACCCCCGCGCCGAGCCGCTACTGAACCACCCTGATTTCCCGCGTGCCGCCGCCGTGGGGTCGCGCGTCGCCCTCGTGGTGCCGGGACCTCGTGTGTACGGCCGCTGCCAAACGTCCGAGGAGGACCCGTGGCCACCCGCAAGACTGCCGCTCGCAAGGCACCCCCGCGTGCCGCTAGCCCCAAGGCCAGCAAGCTCGCCAAGCCGACCAAAGCCGTCAAGCGACTCAAGCCCGCCGTGGCCGCCAAGAAGCGCAAGCCAGCCGCCGTGGCGGCAGCCAGGGGCCGCAAGAGCGCCGCGGTGCCTGCGCTCGTGCTGGCGGCGGTGCGGCCGGCCAAGACCCCTAAGCGCTCCAACACGACCGACCCGTACGCCGCTTTCCTCGCCAGCGCCGCGCCTATAGACGTTGCGAAAATGCAGGAACTGGATGCAGCGATGTCTGCAGACGGTGGGGATATCCGTCGTGCCGCGCTCGCCGTGCTCACCCGTAGTGGTCAGGAGCTCGCCCAAGCCGTGATCGCGGAGGAGGGTGCGCATACCGCGGCGTTCCTGATCGCCTGCACCGAGCGTTACCGGGCGCCGCTGGGGGCATTGCTCGAGCTGCTCGATACCGCGGCGGAACGGGTGCAGCTGGCCTTGAGCGTGCGCGCCGATCATGCGCTCGTGCTGGCCGCCGCCCGGATCGAAGCAGGGTTGTAAACGGTTGCCGGTGGCCGCGACAGGGGGATGCCGGTCCTGAGCTTTAGGCCGGGGTCGGCCGAGGCGTCCTTTTTTGCTGCCAAATTCTCTATTTAAAGCTATTTAAAAACAGCGTCTTATTTGTCTTTTCTCAGGTTATATATCAAGATGAGCATCAGATCAGCGGCAGCCGCTCCGGCACCGCCCGTAGCAGCAACTGGCAAGCTCTGCGGGCTGCACCCCGCAGGCGGGCAGCGCGGCGAGCAGAGCTTGTCGCGATCGGCGACAATTTAAGCATGTCCGCAACCCCCCCCATCGCACCGGAGCTATTCGGTCGCCGCAAGTATTGGGCGCAACGCTTCGGCAGCGCCCCGTTCCTGCCCATGTCCCGTGCCGAGATGGACGAACTGGGCTGGGACTCGTGCGACATCATCGTGGTGACCGGCGACGCCTACGTCGACCACCCGAGCTTCGGCATGGCGATCGTCGGTCGACTGCTAGAGGCGCAGGGCTTCCGGGTTGGCATCATCGCCCAGCCGGACTGGCGCAGCACCGAGCCCTTCGGTGACCTGGGTGCGCCGAATCTGTTCTTCGGCGTCACCGCCGGCAATATGGATTCAATGGTCAATCGCTACACCTCGGACCGCCGGGTCCGCAGCGATGACGCCTATACGCCCAACGGCGAGGGTGGCCGACGGCCAGATCGCTCGCTCATCGTCTACTCGCAGCGCGTACGCGAGGCGTTCCCGCACGCCGCGCTGGTGGTCGGCGGTATCGAAGCGTCGCTGCGCCGCATCGCACACTTTGACTACTGGTCCGAGAAGGTACGGCGCTCGGTGCTGCTCGATTCGCGCGCCGACCTGCTGGTCTATGGCAACGGCGAGCGGGCGATCGTGGAAATCGCGCACCGACTTGCCGCGGGCGAAGCGATCGGCTCGCTCGACGACATTCGTGGCACGGCCTACACCCGCCGCGGTATCCCCGCCGGCTGGATCGAGATCGACTCGACCTCGATCGATACGCCAGGACCGGTGGCGCCGATGCCCGACCCGTACGCGATGGAGTCTGAAATCCGCGCGACCTCCGACGCGAGTGCGGCGGCAAGCGTCCCGGAGCCCGGTGTCTCGGTGGTGCGCTTCACGCGCCACGTGAAGGGTGGCGACCGGTTCCGTTCGGTGATCCGCATGCCGTCCTACGAAGCGGTCCGCGATGATCCGGTGCTGTACGCGCATGCCTCCCGCATCCTGCATGCGGAGGCCAACCCCGGCAACGCGCGCGCGATCGTGCAGCGTCACGGCGATATGGACGTTTGGCTCAATGCGCCGCCGATCCCGCTGACCACGCGCGAAATGGACCAGGTCTACGAGCTGCCCTACCAGCGCGTGCCGCATCCGTTCTACGGTGAGGCGAGCATCCCCGCCTACAAGATGATTCGTTTCTCGGTGACGATTCAGCGCGGCTGCTTCGGCGGCTGTACTTTCTGCTCTATCACCGAGCACGAAGGTCGCATCATCCAGAGTCGCTCGGAGGATTCGATCGTCCGTGAGATCGAGAAGGTTCGCGACACGGTGCCGGGCTTCACCGGGGTGATCTCGGACCTCGGTGGACCGACCGCCAACATGTATCGGCTGCACTGCAAGTCGACCGCGATCGAGGCCGCCTGTCGCCGGCCCTCGTGCGTCTATCCCGGCATCTGCCCCAACCTTGATACCAATCACGCGCCGCTGATCCAGCTGTATCGCCGGGCCCGTCAGCTGCCGGGCGTCAAGAAGGTGCTGGTCGCCTCGGGCGTGCGCTATGACCTCGCGGTCGAGTCGCCCGAGTACGTCAAGGAACTGGCGCAGCACCACGTCGGCGGCTACCTGAAGATCGCGCCAGAGGCGATCGCCGAGGGACCGCTGTCGAAGATGATGAAGCCGGGCGTCGGCAGCTATCATCGTTTCAAGGAACTGTTCGACCGCTACAGCAAGGAAGCGGGTAAGGAGCAGTACCTCATTCCGTACTTCATCGCCGCCCATCCCGGCACGACCGACGAGGACATGCTGGAGCTCGCCGTGTGGCTCAAGCAGAACGGCTTCCGCGCCGACCAGGTGCAGGCGTTCCTGCCCTCGCCAATGGCGACCGCGACCGCGATGTGGCACTCGGGCAAGAATCCGCTGCGGCGGGTCAGCCGCGACAGCGAAGAGGTCATCGTGCCCAAGGGCATGAAGGCCCGCCGCCTGCACAAGGCGTTCCTGCGTTATCACGACGCCAACAACTGGCCGGTGATCCGCGAGGCGCTCAAGCGCATGGGACGGGCCGACCTGATCGGTGGCGGCAAGCAGCACCTCGTTCCGGCCTGGCAGCCGGCCGGCACCGGCGGTGCGCCGGCGCTCGCGGCGCCGCTCACCGGGGCGCGGCGCGGGGCGGCGCGTCCTGCCGGTGGGCGGATTCTGACGCAGCACACCGGCTTGCCGCCGGGGCCGACGCTGGGCCGCAAACGATGACGCAGCCGCCGCCCCTGCACGAACCCCGGCCGGAGCTCTATGCGGGGCTGCTGGCGCGCTTTGCGTTGCGGCCGCGCGACCGGCTGCTGGGGCGGTTTCTGGTCGGACTGGCGCGCATCCCCGGGGCCGTTCGGCTGCTGACGGGCTGGCATGCCCGGCGCGCGCGGCGGTAAACACTTCACAATGCGTTCGCGCGCTTGCCCCCGACGGGCAGGCGCCAGTAGATTGTGCGCCGCACACAAACAGAGGCGATGGATTCATGGTTGGCAAGACGAGCACGGCAAAGACCTCCCGCGACGGCTGGGTTGTCCACAAATTTGGTGGCTCGTCGGTCGCTGACGCCGAGTGCATTTCGCGTGTCGCCAGCATCATCGAGAGCACGCCGGTGGCGCGTGTGGCGGTCGTGCTGTCGGCCTGCAAGGGCGTCACCGATGGGCTGCTCGCCCTCGTGACCCTCGCGGAGGAGCGCAGCCCGGAGGCGGCCGGCAAGCTGCTCGCGCTGGAGGCTCGCCACGTGGACCTCGCGCATACCCTGCTGTCCCCGGCCGGCGCGGCGCGCTATATCGAACTGCTCAGCGCCGACTGCCGCGACATCGGCGGCATCCTGCAGGCCGTCAACCTGCTGCGTTCGGCCGCCCAGAACATCCGCGACCTGGTCTCCGGCTATGGCGAGATCTGGTCGACCCGCCTGTTCGCGACGCTGTTGCAGGAACGGGCCAGGAGCGCAGCTCCCGTGCAGTGGATCGATGCCCGCGAAGTGGTCGTGGTGGAGTGGGGGCCGCTCGGTCCTGCGGTGCAGTGGCCCGAATCCGAGGCTGCCATCGGCCGCGTCGTGCCGGCCGATTTCAACGGCACGCTGGTCATCACCGGCTTCATCGCCGCCGACAAGCGTGGCATTCAGACGACCCTGGGCCGTAACGGTAGCGACTTCTCGGCGTCGATCTTCGGCGCGCTGCTCGACGCACGCGAGATCGTCATCTGGACTGACGTCGACGGCGTGCTGTCGGCCGATCCGCGTCGCGTGCCGGACGCCAAGGTGATCGATTCGCTGTCGTACAACGAGGCGATGGAGCTGGCGTACTTCGGTGCCAAGGTCATCCATCCGCAGACGATGGCACCGGCCGTCGCGCGCGAGATCCCGATCCTGATCAAGAACACCTTTGCCGCGGATCGACCGGGGACGCTGATCTGCGCCCGCCCGACCTCGGCGCTGAAGGTCAAGGGCATCACGACGATTGATGCGGTCGCGCTGGTCAACCTCGAAGGTGCCGGCATGATCGGCGTGCCCGGCACTGCACAGCGCCTGTTCGGCGCGCTGCAGGAAGCGGGCATCTCGGTGATCCTGATCTCGCAGGGCTCCTCCGAGCACTCGATCTGCTGCGCCGTCCCCGACGCCGAAGCGGTTGCGGCCTACGACGTCGTGCGGCGTGCCTTCGATCTGGAACTGCGCGAGGCGCAGATCCAGCGCGTCGAGGTGAGCCGCGACTGCGCGATTCTGGCCGTTGTCGGCGACGGCATGGCCGGCAGCCACGGCGTCGCCGCCAAGGTTTTCAGCACGCTCGCTGATGCGGCGGTGAACGTGCGCGCGATCGCGCAGGGCGCCTCCGAGCGCAACATCTCGGTAGTCATCGAGGCCCGCCACTCGACGCGGGCGCTACGCGCCGTGCACGCGGGCTTTTATCTGTCGCCGCATACGGTTTCGATAGGCCTGATCGGCCCGGGGCTGGTGGGGGGTGCACTGCTCGGGCAGCTGGCAACCCAGTTCGAGCGACTGCGCGACACCGTTCACCTCGACCTGCGCGTACGCGGCATCCTGCGCTCCGGCGAGATGCTGCTCGCCGATGGCGAGATCGACCCACGCCAATGGCACGAGGCGCCGGGCGCGTTGCGCAAGCCCACGGACCTGGCGGCGTTTGCCCGCCATATCCACGCCGAACACCTGCCGCATGCGGTGATCATCGACTGCTCTGCCAGCGCCGAGGTTGCCAGCCACTACCACGAGTGGCTGGCGGCCGGCATACACGTCGTCACGCCCAACAAGAAGGCCAACAGCGGTCCGTTGGCGTACTACGAGTCGCTCACTGACGCGCGTCGCGCCGCTGGCACGCATTATCTGTACGAGGCGACCGTCGGTGCGGGACTTCCCGTCATCCAGACGCTGCGCGACCTGCGCGAGACCGGCGACGAAGTGCGTTCGGTAGAGGGCATCTTCTCCGGCACGCTCGCCTACCTGTTCAACGTCTATGACGGCAGCGAGCCGTTCTCCTCGATCGTGCGCACCGCCAAGCAGAAGGGCTACACCGAGCCCGACCCGCGTGACGACCTGTCGGGCACCGACGTCGCGCGCAAGCTGATCATCCTCGGACGCGAGATCGGTCTGAAGCTGGAGATGTCCGACGTCACGGTCGAAAGCCTCGTGCCGTCCGAGCTGGCATTGTGCAAGGCCGACGAGTTCCTGGCGCGACTGCCGGAGTTCGACGAGCGCATGCGGGCGCGCTATCTGGAGGCGACAGCCGCAGGTCAAGTGCTGCGCTACGTCGGCCGACTCGATGCCCGTAACGGCACTGCGACCGTGGGCCTGGTGCGGCTCGATCGTCGCCACCCGTTCGCAAACATCGCGCTGACCGACAACGTCGTGCGCTTCGAGACCCTGCGCTACTGCGACAATCCGCTGATCGTGCAGGGTCCCGGGGCAGGCCCCGAGGTGACTGCCGGCGGCGTGTTCGGTGACCTGCTGCGACTGTGCGCCTATCTCGGCGCCAATATCTGAACGAACCATCGAGGTGACTCTTGCGTAATAGCGCCACCGCCTTCGCGCCTGCCAGCGTCGGCAACGTCGGCATCGGTTTCGACATCCTCGGCCACACGGTCGAGGCGATCGGTGACCGCGTCCGCGTCGAGCGCACGGTCGAGCGCGGCGTGCGTATCCGCGCCATCACCGGGGTCGCCACGGAACTGCCACTGGAAGCGTCCCGCAACACAGCAGGCCAGGCACTGAAGAGCCTCGCCGAAGCGCACAACCTTGATTTCGGTTTCGAGATGACGATCGAGAAGGGGATTCCGCTCGGCTCAGGCCTGGGCGGCTCCGCGGCCTCCGCGGTCGCTGCAGTGGTAGCCGGCAACGCGCTGCTTGAAATTCCGCTGAGCAAGCTTGAGTTGCTGAAGTTCGCGATGAAGGGGGAGGCGGTCGCCTCCGGCTCCGTGCACGTCGACAACATCGCGCCGTCGTTGTTCGGTGGGCTGGTGCTGACGGTCGGTGTCGACCACCCCCGCACCAAGCAGATTCCGGTCCCGCCCGGCATCCGCTGCGTGCTGGTACATCCCCACATGTATCTGTCGACCAAGGAAGCGCGCGGCATCCTGTCGAGCACCGTGAAGCTGTCGGACCTGGTCTGGCAGTGCGCGAACCTCGCCGGCTTTATCTCGGCCTGCTATACCAATGACCTCGACATGATCCGCGACGCCTTCGAGGATGTGATCATCGAGCCGCAGCGTCAGGCGCTCATTCCCGGCTTCAGGGACGTCAAGCACGCCGCGATGTCCAACGGCGCGCTCGGCTGCTCGATCTCCGGTGCGGGCCCGACCGTGTTCTGCTGGTGCGAGACGCCGGCGGCGGAGAAGATCCAGGCGGCGATGATCGCGGCGTTCGGTGCGAATGGCCTGGCCTGTGACAGCTGGATTTCCTCGATAGAGGCCACCGGGGCCCGGGTGATCGACTAATGATATTTCACAGCACGCGCGACAAGTCGCTCACCGCCACGCTGTCGCAGGCGCTGCAGCGCGGTCTGGCGCCCGACGGCGGCCTGTATGTGCCGGCGCGCTTCCCGGCCATGACCGTGGCGGACTTCGACGGCCGCGAGAGCCTCGCGGCGGTGGCGCCGCGCTTCCTCGCGCCGTTCTTCGAAGGTGACCCGCTCGCGCCGGAGCTCGACGCGATCGTCGCGGAAGCGTTCAACTTTCCCGTCCCGATCGTGCCGCTCAAGACGGTCGATGACGCCTCGGTACTTGAGTTGTTCCATGGTCCGACGTCCGCGTTCAAGGACTTCGGCGCGCGCTTCCTCGCCGCCTGTATGGGTCGGCTGACGCGTGGTTCGACGCGCACGCTGACGATTCTGGTGGCGACCTCGGGCGACACCGGTGGCGCGGTGGCCGCGGCGTTCCACGGCCGACCGGGGATCGAGGTCGTCGTGCTCTATCCGCGCGGGCTGGTCTCGCCGCGGCAGGAGCTGCAGCTGACCTGCTGGGGCGGCAACGTTCGCTCGCTGTCGGTCGCGGGCACCTTTGACGACTGCCAGCGGCTCGTGAAGGCGGCGTTCGCGGATCCCGCGTTGGCGGCGCAACGCGAGCTATCGTCGGCCAACAGCATCAACGTCGGCAGGCTGCTGCCGCAGGCCTGCTACTACGTCTATGCGAGCCTCGAAGGTTTCAGGCGCACCGGCAAGAAGGTCAACTTCATCATCCCCAGCGGCAACCTGGGCAACGTGCTGGCCTGCGTTTGGGCGCGGCGCGTCGGTCTGCCGATCGGCGAGCTGCTGCTGACCTTCAACGCAAACCGCACAGTGCCTGACTATCTTGCCAACGGCGACTGGCAGCCGCGGCCCAGCGTCGCGACCCTTGCCTCCGCCATGGACGTCGGCAATCCGAGCAACATGGAGCGGCTGCGCTACCTGCATCCGCAGTGGCAGGAACTGGCCGCTGCGGTCAGCGCGGTCAGCATCAGCGACGAGCAGATCCGGCAACGAATCCGTACCGATGACGTCGCTCTCGGCGAGGTCTGGTGCCCGCATACCGCCACCGCGGCCGAAGCCTATGCGCAGCTGGCGCCGGCACGCCGCGCCGCAGGCCCCTGGGTGCTGGTGTCGACCGCGCATCCGGCCAAGTTCCCAGAAACCGTCGAGCCGCTGATCGGCCGCACCCTGCCGGTGCCGCCGGCGCTGGCACGCTTGCTGGAGCTGCCGCGGCAGGTCACCGAGGTGCCGGCCACGCTGGAGGCGCTTGCCGCGCTGCTGCCGTGACGCCCACGACGCCCCAGCTCGTGCTGCTCGCCGCTGCTGTGGCTGTGCTGCTGCTGGCGGCGGCGACGATCGGCGTTGTCGCCTATAGGCGGCATCGTGCGCGTCGGGCGCTGCTGGATCCCATCGAGGCGATCGCCGCCCAATACCTGCGCGACGTACTGTTGCCAGACGGCAATGGCGGCTGGTTCCACGTCGACTTCCTGCTGCTGACCTCGATCGGACTGGTCGTGCTGGACCTGCGCGACTTTCCGGGCATGGTGTTCGGCAGCGAGCAGATGGTCGAGTGGACCGTCATGCAGAAGCAGCGCCGCTTTACCTTTCCCAACCCGCTCGGACCGCTCTACGATCGCCTTGCCGTCGTGCGCGCGCTGGCCGGCGAGGGTGTGCCGGTCGAGGGGCGAGTGGTGTTCACTGACAAGAGCTCGTTCCCGAAAGGGCACCCGGCACCGGTGCTGCGGCTGGCCTCGCTGACGGCCAACCTGCCGGCGCCGGTGGCACCTGCCATCGACGCGCTGCGGCCGGCCTGGGCGCGCGTCAGCGCTGTTGCAAGTCCAAGTCCGAGCTCATTGCGCCGCGGCTAGCGCGCCGGCTCAGCTCGTGCGTCTGCCGTGCGCGGCCAGCACCTCGCAGACACAGCCCGTAACTCGCCGCACGACGTCCAGATGCAGGAACTCGTTTGGTCCATGCGCATTGGACTGTGGCCCCAGTACCCCGGTCACCAGGAACTGCGTTGCGGGATAGCGCGCAGCCAGCATGCCGATGAACGGAATGCTGCCGCCGGTGCCCATCGCCAGTGCCGGTCTGCCGAAATAACGCGCGGAGCCCAGATCAATCGCCGCCGCGAGCCACGGCGCGAGTGGCGGCGCATCCCAACCGGCCAGTGACGAGCTCACCTCGAAACTCACGCGCGCCCCGTAAGGCGGGTCACGCTCCAGCGCCGTCTTGACGCGTGCGGCCGCCATCGCCGCGTCCAGTGTCGGCGGCAGCCGCAGCGACAACTTGGCCGCGACCCGCGGCAGCAGCACGTTGCCTGCGCTACCCAGCGCCGGCAGGCCGTCGGCACCGGTGATCGTCAGGGTCGGCTTCCAGGTGCTGTTGAGCAACAGCTCAGTCGGGTCGTTGCTGACGGCGCGTACGCCGGCCGCGAAGGGCAGCTTGCCTGCGACCGCGGCGCCGAGCACGGCGGCCGCCGCGCGTGCCTCAGCCGTCCGCGCCTGGGGGGTGGGCACGTGCAACTCCTCCAGCGCGATGTCGCCGGTGTGCACGTTCTCGAGGCGATCGAGCAGTCCGCGCAGCAGCCGGAACGGCGAGGGCGCGATGCCCGTTCCCATGCCGGAGTGCACGCCCTCGGTCAGTACCTCGACCGTCAGTGTGCCCACGAGGTTGCCGCGCAGCGAGGTGGTCCGCCAGAACTGCTCGTAGTTGCCGCATTCGGCGTCGAGGCAGATGACCAGGTCAGGGGTTCCCAGCCGCTCGGCCAGATGCTCGACGTAGGCGGGCAGGTCGATGCTGCCGCTTTCCTCGCTGCCCTCGATCAGGATCGCGCAGCTGGCATGCGGCACGCCCTGTTCCTGCAACAGGCGAATCGCGAGCAGGCTTGAGTACAGCGCGTAGCCGTCGTCGGCGCCGCCGCGGCCATAGAGCTTGCCGTCGCGGACCACCGGCTGCCAGGGGTCGAGACCGGCGGCCCAGCCGGTGAATTCGGGCTGCTTGTCGAAATGCCCATACAGCAGCACCCGCCCGGGGGCGGTGCCCTGCACCTCGGCGTAGATCAACGGCGTACGGCCCGGCAGACGGATGACCTCAATGCTGAGGCCCTGTACCGGCTGCGTTCGGCACCAGTCGAGCAGCAGCGCCGCGGCGCGATCCATGTGGCCGTGCTGCTCCCAGTCCGGGTCGAAGGTCGGCGACTTGTTGGGGATGCGGATATACGCCTCCAGGCTAGGCTGGATGCTGTGGGTCCATTCCTCGTCGATGCGGCGGGCGGTGAGCGCAGAGTCCATCATAAACCTCGTATAACCAAATGGTTAACAGCGTTACTTCAGGTAATTTAATCTATTGCCGGCAGGCCGAAAAACGCCGCCGCCGTGCGCGCGCTGCTGTGGGCGAGCCGCTCAGGCGTCTCGCCGCGGGCAGCCGCAACGACCCGGCAGACCTCGCTGAGGAAGGCCGGCTCGTTGCGGCGGTGAGCGGGCTTGGGGCGCAGCGTGCGCGGCAACAGGTAGGGCCCGTCGGTCTCGAGCATCAGCCGCTCGGCCGGGATCTGCCGTACGACCTCCAGCAGATGCCCGCCGCGTCGTTCGTCGCAGGCCCAGCCGGTAATGCCGATGTGCAGCCCCAACTGCAAATAGGCCTCGGCCTGCTCGAGCGTGCCGGTAAAGCAGTGGGCGACGGCTGGCGGCAGCGCAGGGCCGGCGGCCCGCAGCATGGCCAGGAAGTCGTCATGCGCGTCGCGCTGGTGCAGGAACAGCGGCCGGCGCGTGTCGAGCGCCAGTCCCAGCTGCAGCTCGAAGGCGCGTCGCTGTGCCTCACGGGGCGACAAGTCGCGAAAATAGTCGAGCCCGCATTCGCCCACCGCGCGCACGACCGGTAGCGCCAGCAGCGCGCGCAGCGCCGGCACCTCGGCGGGCCCAAACTCGGCCGCGTGGTGGGGGTGTACGCCGGCGGTTGCCGACAGCCGCGCGGGGTCGCTTGCCGCCAGCGCGGCTGCGCCTTGTGAGGAGGCGAGCGTGGAGCCGGTGACGACCAGGTGTACCAGACCTGCCGCCCAGGCCCGTTCGAGTACCTCGGCGCGGTCGCCATCGTAGCTGTCGTGGCCGAGGTTGATCCCGATGTCGATGAGCGGCGGTGGTTGCATGCTCCTATGGTAACGTTCGTCGCCCCCGCTTTTAACGATTGAATAACGGAGTCAGCATGGCGCTAGACCAGGAGGCGCTCGGCGCGCTTAGGATCGGCAATCGCGAGCAGGCCCCACCGCGCGGCTGGCTCCGTCGGCGCTGGCCCTACCTTGCGGTGACGCTGGCCGTCGTGCTGGTCGGCGCGCTGCTGCTGCGCCCCAAACCCCTGACGGTGGAGACGGTGACGGCAGGCGCGCCGTCGGCGACGGGCACGACGACCGTGCTCAACGCCTCCGGCTACGTCGTCGCCCGTCGCATCGCGACCGTCGCCTCGAAGGTCACCGGCCGACTCATTGAGAACAACGTCCAGGAGGGCGCCGTCGTCCACGCGGGCGATGTTCTGGCCCGGCTCGACCCGTCGACGGTTCGGGCCGCCTACGAGGTTGCCGCCAGAGCCCGCGACGCCGCGTCGCGTTCGCTGCGCGAGGTCGAGGTGCGCCGCGCGGAGGCCGAAAGGACCCTGACGCGTCAGCGTGGTCTGGCTGCGAACCACCTGGTGGCGCAGAGCCAGCTGGATACCGCGGAGGCCGACTTCAACGCGCTCGGTGCGCGTCTGGAGCAGGTGCGCGCGGAGCTTGCTGTCGCCGATGCCGGCGTTCGGCAGCGGCAGCAGGATCTGGATGACCTGGTCATCCGCGCGCCGTTCAATGGCGTCGCGATTTCCAAGGATGCCCAGCCGGGCGAGATGGTCTCGCCGATTTCCGCCGGCGGCGGCTTTACCCGCACCGGCATCGCGACGATCGTCGACATGGACTCGCGCGAGTTGGAGGTCGACGTCAACGAAGCATTCATCCAGCGGGTGCACGACGGCCAGTTGGTCGAGGCGGCGCTGGACGCCTATCCCGACGCGGTGCTGGCCGCCCACGTGATCAACATCGTGCCCACGGCCGATCGCCAGAAGGCGACGATCAAGGTGCGCATCGCGATCGACCACCTTGAGTCGCGGATCCTGCCAGACATGGGCGTCAAGGTGAGCTTCCTGGAAGTGGCTGCGGCGGGCGTTCAGGCGGTGGCGGTGGTGCCGTCAGGGACGGTCGTTGCGCAGGGCGAGGCGCGCTACGTCTGGGTGGTTGCGGACGGCCGCCTGCGGCACCAGCCGGTACGCGTTGCGCCCACGCCTGGCGACCAGGTACTGGTGCTCGAGGGACTCAAGCCTGGCGAGCGGATCGTCGCGCGGCCGCAGGCCAGCCTGCGTGACGGCCAGGCCGTGATCGCCAAGGGCGGATGATGAACGTGCCGCTGGTCGAGGTGCGCGGACTCACCAAGGAGTACCAGCGCGGCGACGAGGTCGTGCCGGTGCTGGCGGGCTTAGACCTCGACATTGCGCGCGGTGACTACATCGCCCTGATGGGACCCTCGGGGTCCGGCAAGTCGACGCTGTTGAACCTGCTGGGGGGGCTGGACGTACCGACCTCGGGAGAGATCCGCATCGACGGGGTGTCGATCGGCGAGTTGGGCTCAGACGAGCTTGCGGCCTGGCGCGCGCGCAACGTCGGCTTCATCTTCCAGATGTACAACCTGCTGCCGGTACTGACGGCCGAGCAGAACGTGGAACTGCCGCTGCTGCTGACCTCCTTGTCCAAGGCGGAGCGCAGGCGGCGGGCGCGCGCGGCGCTGGCGCTGGTGGGTCTGTCGGACCGAGCCCGCCATCGGCCGCGCGAGCTGTCCGGCGGCCAGGAGCAGCGCGTCGGTATTGCGCGCGCCATCGTTACCGATCCGATGCTGCTATTGTGCGATGAGCCCACCGGTGATCTGGACCGCAAGGCCGGCGACGCGGTGCTCGACCTGTTCGACGCGCTCAACCGCGAGGCCGGCAAGACCATCGTGATGGTGACCCACGACCCGCGGGCGGCGTCACGTGCGCGCCGCGTGCTGCAGCTGGACAAGGGTGTGCTCGCCGGCGGGGGCGGCTGAGATGGCTGCGGCGGCGTTCGCGCTGCTACCGCTGCTGCGAACCTCGCTGCAGCGACACCGCTTACGTCTGGTGTTCACGGTTGCCTCCATCCTGATCGCGTTCCTGCTGTTCGGGCTGCTGGCGGCGGTTCGCAATGCGCTCACCGCAGGCGTTGAGATCGCAGGTCAGGATCGGCTGATCACGACCCACAAGGTGTCCATCATTCAGGGCATGCCGCGCTCCTACCTCACGCGGATCGCGTCCCTGTCCGAGGTGCGGCGTGCAGCCTCGCTGAACTGGTTCGGCGGCATTTACCAGGACCCGCACGTGCAGCTGGTGGTGTTCGCAGTCACCGACAACTACTTCGACATCTATCAAACGCTGCAGATCGAGCCGGCCGGACTGATGGCATGGCATGCCGACCGGACCGCTGCCATCGTCGGCGATGGCATTGCGCGTCGCTACGGCTGGAAGGTCGGCGACAGCGTGCCGCTGAAGTCGAACATCTACCGTCGCAAGGACGGTGCCGGTGCCTGGCCGGTGAAGATTGCAGCGATCTACCATACCGACAGTCAGGACCCGAACACCGTCTTCCTGCACTACGCTTACTACAACGAGACGGTCACTTTTGGGGTCGATGCGGTGGGCTGGGTGATCATCCAGCTGAAGGACCCGGCAACCGTCGAGACGACTGCAGCGGCCGTTGACGCGATGTTCGCGAACTCTCGTACCGAAACCAAGACCTCCACCGAGAAGGCCGTCGCACAGTCGTTCGCAAACCAGGTCGGCAACATCGGCGCGATCCTCACCTTCGTGGTCAGCGCGGTTTTTTTCGCGATGCTGCTGGTGACGGCAAATACGATGGCGCAGTCGGTACGCGAACGCACCCCGGAGCTTGCCGTGCTCAAGACTCTCGGCTTCACCAACGCCGCGGTGCTGACGCTGGTGCTGGCTGAGTCGCTGCTGATCACCTTGGTCGGCGGGGCGCTGGGGATGGGGACTGCGGCACTGGCGACGGCGGTGCTGTCGGTGTCACTGAAGGCGTTCCTGCCGTTCTTTCAGATCCCGCCGTTGGCCTATCTGCAGGCCGCACTATATGTCGCAGCACTGGGCGCCGCGGCCGGGGTCGTGCCGGCCTGGTCGGCCATGCGACTGCAGATCGTCACTGCACTCAGGACGGGCTGAGATGTCGCGCGCACAGATGCTGGCAGTGACCTGGATGAACCTGCAGAGCCTGCCGGCGCGCTGGGGCGCCGCCCTGGTCGCAGTGATTGGCATCGGCGGCGTGGTGATGGTGCTGACCGCGACGCTTGCGATGGCGCAGGGGTTCAAGGCGGCGCTCAACTTCGCCGGCGCCGAGGACGTCGCGGTGATCGTCCGCGGGGGTTCGTCGGGCGAGTTGGCCAGTAACCTGCTGGGGCCTGAAGCGCGGGTCGTGGTCGATGCGCCCGGCATCCTGCGTGATGCGTCCGGTCCGATCGTTTCACCGGAGCTGTACGTGCTGGTCGACCTGCCGATGCGAGTGTCCGGCACTGCGGCCAACGTGCCGTTCCGCGGGGTCGGGCCGCGCGCCTTCGCGGTGCGCGATCATTTTCGCATTGTCGCCGGGCGTCTGTTCACGCCCGGCCTGTATGAGCTGGTGATCGGCCGCGGCGCGATCAGTCAGTTTCGGGGTCTCGCGCTCGGTGGCGTCATCCGCTTTGGCAGCCAGAACTGGCGCATCGTCGGCATCTTCGAGGACGGTGGCTCGGTGACCGAATCCGAGCTTTGGTCCGACCTGCGCGTGCTGCAGAGCACCTATCGACGCGGCAACTCGGTGCAGTCGGTGCGCGCGCGGCTGGTGTCGCCAGCGGCCGTGACACAGGTGGCCGCAGCGCTCAAGGCCGATCCGCGCGTTAACGTCAGCGTGAGCACGGAACGCGCGTTCTACTCGGAGCAGTCGCGCGCACTGGTGGCGCTGGTGACAATCCTCGGCACGACTATCTCGATCATGATGGGCATCGGCGCGATCTTCGGGGCGTTGAACACGATGTACTCCGCCGTTGCGGCCCGTACACGCGAGATCGCAACACTGCGCGCGATCGGCTTTGGCGCGGCTGCCGTGGTTGCAAGCGTCCTCGTCGAGGCGCTGCTCTTGGGCCTTGCCGGTGGTCTGCTCGGGGGGCTGGCCGCGTTCATCGCCTTTGACGGCATCGCCGCCTCGACGCTCAATTTCCAGACGTTCAGCCAGCTGACCTTTGCGTTCATGGTGACTCCGAGCGTGTTCGTCACCGGCGTCGGCTATGCGCTGGTCTTGGGATTTCTGGGTGGACTGCTGCCGGGCGTGCGCGCCGCACGGCTGCCGATTACCAGTGGCCTGCGCAGCACATGAGGAGCTGGCATTACCTGCAGCTGCTTAGCTTGCTGCTCGCGCCGTGGCTGTGCGCCGCCGCCAGCGGCGGGGAACGGACGCCCGCGGAGCTGACCGATCTGGAGACGACCGCGGACTATGCGTTCTACAGCGAGGACGTCCATCTGCTGGCGCGGCTGGTGGACGGCGCCGCAACGCTGGCCGACTCGGACTCCATGCTTGCGCAATACCAGTACGCGCATGCCGCCTTTCGACAGCTGCAGCGCGCGGTTCTAGGGCACGATGGCAAAACGGCCGGGCGGGCGGGCGAGCTCTGCGTGCGGGCACTCGACAGGCTGCTGGAGCGCGCGCCTCGCGACGCGGAAGCCAGCGCGTTGCGGGCCGCGTGTAACGCCTATCTTGCGCTGGGCGGCGGGATGCGCGGGCAGCTGCTCGCGCTGCGGGTCAGCGAGGATCTGCAAATGGCATCGACGCAGGCGCCCCGCAACCCGCGCGTACTGCTGACTCGGGGCCTGGCACGCTGGTATCGGCGCGACGCCACGGCGGCGGACCGCGCCGCGGCGCGCGCGGATTTCGAGGCGGCGGCGGGCCTGTTCGAGCTGCCGACCACAAGCAACGGCGGCGAACCGACCTGGGGCGCGGCGGAGGCGTGGTTGTACGCGGGCCTCGCGGCGGCAGCGGACGGCGAGCTGCTGGCGGCCAGAAATTGCTACGAAAAGTCGTTGTTGGTCGCGCCGGACTTCGCCGCGGCACGGCGCGCCCTCGCGGCGCTCGCCGCGACACCCTGACGGCAGCGCGCCGGTTCGGGCTGATATGATCGCGCCATGAGCAGCTCCGACTTTCGCCACCTGCTGGCACCCCTCGACCTGGGCTGGGTGCAGCTACGCAACCGCACCGTGATGGGCTCCATGCACACCGGGCTCGAGGACCGTGCGGAACATTTTCCGCGACTCGCGGCCTACTTTGCCGAGCGCGCGCGCGGTGGCGCGGGACTGATCGTCACCGGCGGCATAGCGCCGAACCGCGCCGGCTGGGTGGCGCCGTTTGCAGGCAAGCTCAGCCACTCGCGCGAGGTCGCCCGGCATCAGCTGGTCACCGACGCCGTGCACGCGCAAGGCGGGCACATCTGCATGCAGATCCTGCACGCCGGCCGCTATGGCCATCACCCCCTGTCAGTGGCGCCGTCAGCGCTAAAGGCGCCGATCTCGCGCTTCAAGCCGTGGGCGCTGTCCGGCCGCGGGGTGCTGCGCCAGATCGGCGCCTTCGTACGCGCCGCGACGCTGGCACGGCAGGCCGGTTACGACGGTGTCGAGGTGATGGGCTCCGAAGGCTATCTGATCAACCAGTTCATCGCCGCCCGCACCAACCGACGCACTGACGAGTGGGGCGGCAGCTACGAGAACCGCATTCGCTTCCCGATTGAGATCGTGCGCCGCATGCGCGCGGCCGTCGGAGCGGACTTCATCATCATCTTCAGGCTGTCCATGCTCGACCTCGTCGAGGGCGGTAGCGCTTGGAGCGAAGTGATAGAACTCGCTCGTGGCGTGGAGTCGGCGGGTGCGACGATCATCAATACCGGTATCGGCTGGCACGAGGCGAGAATTCCGACCATCGCAACGATGGTGCCACGGGCGGCGTTCGCCTGGGTGACCGAGCGGTTGCGGCCCCATGTTGCCCTGCCGTTGGTCGCGACCAACCGCATCAACGATCCTGCCGTGGCGGAAGCGGTGCTGGCACGCGGTGCCGTCACCCTGGTGTCCATGGCGCGACCGTTCCTCGCGGATCCGGAATTCGTCGTCAAAGCCGCTACCAATCGTGCCGACGAGATCAATACCTGCATCGCCTGCAATCAGGCTTGCCTCGACCATATCTTCGCCGGCAAGAGCGCCACTTGCCTGGTTAACCCGCGCGCCGCGCGCGAGACCGAACTGGTGCTACGACCAACCAGCGCCCCGCGGCGCATCGCGGTGGTGGGGGCGGGCCCGGCGGGACTGTCGTGCGCGACCGCGGCTGCCGAGCGCGGCCACCAGGTCACGCTGTTCGAGCAGGCCAGCGAGATCGGCGGCCAGTTCAACATGGCCAAGCGGGTTCCGGGCAAGGAGGAATTCCACGCGACGTTGCGTTACTTCCGTCGTCGCCTGCAGGTGCTAGGGGTCGACGTACGCTTGAATACGGTCGCCGACGAGAAGGCGCTGGCGGACGGCTACGACAGCGTCGTGCTGGCCACCGGCGTCGTGCCCCGGCAGCCGCCCATCCCCGGCATCGGCGACCCACGCGTAGTGTCTTACCTCGACGTACTGCTGCACGGCGCCGCGGTGGGGCGCCGCGTGGCGATCATCGGCGCCGGTGGCATCGGCTTCGACATCGCCGAATTCATTACCCGCGAGGACGGCCACGCGGGCAGCCTCGATGTCGACACTTTCGCGCGCGAGTGGGGCATCGACATGGACCTCGAGCACCGCGGCGGCCTGCTGCCCGGATCCGGTTCCGCACCGAGTACCCGCCGCCAGGTCTGGCTGCTGCAGCGCAAGACCGCCAAGATAGGCGAGGGGCTGGGCAAGACGACCGGCTGGATCCATCGCACCGAACTGCGTCGTCGTGGCGTGCAGTTTATGGCGGGCGTGCAGTACCGACGCGTCGACGCTGACGGGCTGCATCTGACGATCGACGAGCAGGAAAAACTGCTCACCGTAGACACGATCATTGTCTGCGCAGGGCAGGAGTCGCGACGCGAGCTTGCGGCCCCGCTGCGGGACCGCGGCTTGGACGTGCACCTGATTGGCGGTGCGGAACTCGCCGCCGAGCTCGATGCCCAGCGCGCGATCCGGCAGGGCGCTGAGCTCGCCGCCAGGCTCTGACGGCGCGCCCGTGTCCGACGCCCCTCCACAGCTGACTCTGTTCGACGCACGCAGCAGCAGCGCACCGTTCTCGGTGCGGCAGAGCGCGCGTGCGCGGCGAATGACAGTGCGCGTCTATCCCGGTGGCCGCGTTGAGATCACGGTGCCGATCAGCACTCGACCGGAGGTCGTGGAGGCGTTCGTTGCCCGCCACCGGCGCTGGATCGACAGCAAGGTCGCCGCATTTAGCAGCCGTCCCAATCCAGCGCTGGAGCCGTTGCCGGAGCGCATCGCGCTACAGGCCCTCGGGCGCGAATGGAATGTCACGTACTTGCCCGGCAGCCGCAGCGTCGTGCGTCCGCGTGGCGGCGACGAGCTTGAAGTGCGCGGCGACGTGCAGCGTCAGGCGGACACCCGCCAGGCACTACGCAGCTGGCTGGTCGAGGAGGCACGGTCCGCCCTTGAGCCGTGGCTGGCAAGCGTCGCCACCAGCTGCGAGCTCAGCTACCAGCGCCTGCAGCTACGACGCCAGCGTACGCGCTGGGGCAGTTGCTCGCGTTCAGGCACGATCAGCCTCAACGTCTGCCTGCTGTTCCAGCCACCGCCGGTAGTGCGTTACCTGCTGGTTCACGAGCTGTGCCATACCCGTCATATGAACCACTCGTCGCGCTATTGGAAGCTGGTAGCCGAGCACGAACCCGACTACGAGCAGCTGGACCGCGCGCTGACGCGGGGTTGGCAGCACGTGCCCGGCTGGGTCTATACGGAAGATCGACCATAACAAAGCGTCGTTCGTCTGTGGGATTTTACGGCCGCAGTTTGAGTCAAACCACGCGAGAAATTGCCCAGTTCTTAAAGATATCGAGCGATCCACTGAAGCCAGGGAACGAGCGCGGCATGAGCTAAAAACTTGGCCGCAGCTCCTTGTGCTAGCGCAACCGTCGCAGCAGGGTCAGCGCGTCCCATCGCTTCCGTTGCTCTGTATCTCCATGACCCCGTCGGCGACGCTGTGTACGTGCTGGCGTTCAGGCACCAGAAAGAAGCCGGGTGCTAGAGGACCACGCGACTCGTGCAGCCAGGAATTTCTGCCGCAATGCAACGGCAGACCGTGTTACGCAGCGGGCTGTGCTTGAAGAAACGGTTTGTACCGTCGGCGCGCGATGCGCCACGCCCGCAGCGCCATCAACAGCGCGAACACGGCCGCGTAGGCCAGTGGCGCGGTGACGTCCCGTTTCACCTGCCAATAGTAATGCCAGCAGGCGCCAGCGGCCGCCGCATAGACCGCGTAATGCAGTGTTTGCCAGGCGCGACCCAGAGCGCGCATGGCGCGGGCGTTGGAAGTCAGCGCGAGCACAAGCAGGATGGAATAGGCCACCACCCCAAGCGTGATCCACGGCCGTTTCGTCACGTCCTCAACCAGTACCTTGATCGCGAAGCGCTGATCGACCAGGAAGTACATGGCCAGGTGCAGCGTCGCATAGAAGAACGCAAACAGGCCCAGCATGCGCCGCAGGCGGATCCAGTCTGCGAGGCCGGTGAGATAACGTAGCGGCGTCAGCGCCAGCGTCAGCAGCAGCAGACGTAACGCCCACAACCCGAGCGAGTCGGTCAACGCCGCGACCGGGTTTGCGCCGAGCCCTAAGTGCGCAACGCCCAGCGCGCGTAACAGCAGACTCGCCAGCGGCAGGAGCGCGGCGACGAACAGCCACGGCTTGGCCGCGCGCAGCCACTGGCCCGGCCGACTCAGAAGTATCTCCGCAGGTCCATGCCGGCGTAGAGCGAGGCGACCTGTTCGCCATAGCCATTGAACGGCAGGGTTGGCTGGCGAGCCGCGAAAAGGCCGGCGCCGATGCGACGCTCGGTCTTCTGACTCCAGCGCGGATGATCCACCGCCGGGTTCACGTTCGCATAGAAGCCGTACTCTTCCGGCCCTGAACGGTTCCAGGTGGTCGCTGGCATTTTTTCCATGAACTCGATTCGCACGATCGCCTTGCCGCTCTTGAAGCCGTACTTCCACGGCACGACCAGCCGCAGGGGTGCGCCATTCTGGTTCGGCAGGCTGCGGCCGTAGACGCCCGTCGCGAGCAGTGCCAGCGGGTGGGTGGCCTCATCGATGCGTAACGCCTCCACGTACGGCCAGTCGAGCACCGAGCTGCGCTGACCGGGCATCTGTGTGGGGTCACGCAAGGTCGTGAACGCCACGTATTTCGCGCGCGAGGTCGGTTTCAGGCGACGCACGAGGTCGCCCAATGGCAGACCGACCCAGGGGATCACCATCGACCACGCCTCGACGCAACGCAGGCGGTAGACGCGTTCTTCCAGCGGGTGGGGACGAATCAGGTCCTCCAGCGCGAACGTGCCACGCAGCTCGGCTTCGCCGGCGACCGTGACCGTCCACGGGCTGACGCGCAGGTGGCCGGCATTCGCGGCGGGGTCGGACTTGTCGGTGCCAAATTCGTAATAGTTGTTGTAGCCGGTGACGTCGTCCCAGCTGTTGGGCGTCTCGGCGGTGCTGAACTTCGGATTGCGCGGCGCCGTGAGTGGCGTGCCGGTGGGCGTCGCGGCGCGTGCCGCCGGCAGTACCGAGCTTGCCGCCAGGCCCAGCGCGGCCGCGATGAAACGGCGTCGGTCGGCATAGACCTCGGCGGGGGTGATTTCTGACGGGCGGTAGTCGGCCGGACGACGAATCAGCATCTGGGAGTCCCTCGGGTCGGTAGCGCTCTTTAGCAACCCATCCTAAGCAGACCGCTGGCGGAAGCGAAAGGTTTCAGAATTCGTATTCCAATTGCAGCCGGCCGGTCGCATCCGGCGACGCGCCGGTCATGCCGAACAGCACGGCCGCTTCGTAGCGCAACGCCCGGCGCGACTCCAGCCGCCAGCGGCCAAGCAGCGCGGGTCCGGCCTGATGACGATGCGCGCGCAGGCTGGCGTACTGGCCAAACGTGCCGAGCTCGCCGTGCATTTCGATGCCTGGCTCGGCGTGCTCATTGCCGCGCCAGCGCAGGCGTGCGGCGTAGGCGAGCTCCGCGCGACTGCCGCCGGTCAGCGACTGCTCGGCGGTCAGATTGACGGTCAGCACCGCGCGCTGCCACGCGGTTTCGGCCAGCAGCCCAAGCTCGATTGCATCGTGGCCGTCCGTGCCGACGCCATGCGCGTATTCGGCCAGCAGGCCGACGTCGGCCCAGTAACGACCCTGCGGCGCGAGTGCAAAGACGTTCTCGAACGAATACTCGGACACGCGGCGTCCGCCGGCCGGCTCACGTTGTATCGTCACCAGGCCCTCGGTGCGCCACCAGTCGGTCGGTGCATACTCGATCTCGAGCTTGTGCTCCTCGGCGCCGTTCGCGTCGGACTTCGAGTCCAGATCACGCTGGCTGCGCAATTCAATGGCGCGCTCGCCCGCCTCGACCACCGGCGAGTAGATCGATAACGCCGCTGACGCACGTTGCGGCACGGCGAACGCCACCAGTAGCAGCACGGCCGCTAGCAATGGACGGCGCCATGCGGGGCGCGGTCCCGTCGTGCCAGCCGTGGCGCGGGTGGCGGCGAACAGGGTGGCGAGCGCAACGACAAAGAACAGCAGCTGCATCGCACTCGGCCGCTCGACGTAGCCGATCAGCGCATGCAGCGTCTGGCCGACGACGCTGTGCTCGCGCAGTAGAAACGAGCTGTCCCAGGCTGGGTCCAGCAGCGGCGGCAGCCAGCCGGCCTGAACGAGATTGCCCGCGGCCTGGGATGCCATGCCGGCGGCGAGCAGCAGCAGCAGCGAGCCGGTGACGCTGAACAGGTGGCGCTGCGGCACTTTCAGCAGGCCGCGATAAACCACGGCGCCGATTCCGACGCCGGCGGCGAGGCCTAACGCACTGCCACTGAGCAGGGCGTGCCGGTCGGTGCCGCCGGCCACCACGCCGTACAGGAACAACACAAGCTCCGCGCCTTCCCGCAGGACCGCGAGGGCGACCACCAGCATCAGCCCCGACAGCGGTCGATCGCCAGCGGCGATCTGGCGGCCGACGCCGGCAAGTTGCTGCGCCATCTGCCGCCCGTGGCGCTGCATCCAGACGCTGTGCCAGCCGAGCAGGACGGTCGCCGTCAGCAGGACGACGGCGTTGAACAGCTCCTGGCCACTGCCCTGGAAGGACTCGGCCAGGCGCCCGGCGCCGAGCGCCACGGCGGTCGCGCCAAGCAGACCCAGGCCGACGCCGCCGGCGACCCAGCCGCTACGGCCGGCAACTTCGCGAGTGCCCGCCAGCAGGATGCCGATCAGCAGCGCCGCCTCGAAGACCTCGCGCAGCACGATCAAGGCCGCGCTGATCATGGCTTTGCCACGATCCAGCCGCGGGCGGTGCTGGGATTGAAGTCGCCGAAGTACTCGTAGCGGCCGGGGGCAAGCGGCCCGACGTAGATGACCACCTTGGCCGACGGTGTTATGAGCTTTTCGCGATTTAGCGCGTAACTCTCGAATTCTTCAGGAGTTTGATCCCTATTTTCGAGGACCAGACGGACCTTCACCCCGGCCGGCACGAGCAGCTCGCTAGGGCTGAAGCGATGACTCTCGAGGACGATCGTGTACTCGGTGTCGGCTGCCAGAGCCAAGACGGGAGCGAGCAGCAGGGCGGTGACGCAGACGGCGCGGCTTAGCAGTGTGCACATGACAGTGTCCGGAGGGCTAACCTGACGCCATATTACGAGTGAGAATCATTCTCATCAAGAGGGGCTTGTACGTAGATCGCGACCAGGTCGCGCTTTCTCAAACAAATATCAGGGCCAGTGGCGGACCTTCAGCCCCAACGCCAGCGCCTTGCGCCGGGTGGTGGCGGAGGCGTTCACCACCAGCGGGGCATCCGCGCGCTGCAGGTGGTCCAGATCGGACAGCGCGTTGCCGTAGGCCGCGAACGAGGCCTTCGGATGATCCTCGCGCAGTTCCTGCAGGCAGCGGCTCTTCTCCGCGCCGCGCCGATTGGCGCTCTTGAGGCGACCCTCGAGCCGGTCACCGTCCCAGCGCACTTCGGTGCAGATCACCTGGTCGAAGCCCAGCCGGGCGCCGATCTCACGCACGTAGAACTCGGTGCTGGCGGACAGCAGCACCAGCCAGTCGCCGGCGTTGCGATGCGCCTCGATGGCGTTGATCGCCGTCGGTCGCAGCAAACCCAGCAGCTTCTTATCAAGGAACGCCTGCGTGAGCGCCTGCACCTGTTCGTGCCTAAGCCCCCCCAGTACCGCATGGATCAGCTCGCCCTTGAGTCGACCGCGATCGCGGTCGATGGCAAACCGCAAGAGCGTGGCCGGCACTCGCCATAGCCGCAGCAGTCGACCGGGATACCTGCCCAGGGCATGCAGCAGGTACGGCACGAGCGTGTCATGACGGGTGATGGTCCCGTCAAGATCAAACACCGCCACGCCGCTCACATCGGGCAGTGGGGCGGCGGGCGGAGGGGGAGACCCGTTCAGGCGACCTGATCCCGGCCCACGAGACTACGCAGGACGTACTGCAAGATGCCGCCGTGACGGTAGTACTCGAGCTCCTTCGGCGTGTCGATGCGCAGGCGCGCCACGAACTCGGTGGTCTTGCCATCCTCGGCGCGGGCCACGACCTTGACCGTCTTGGCACCGCCGCCGTCCAGACCGACGAAGTCGTAGGTCTCGCGGCCGCTCAGGCCGAGCGACGCGGCGCTCGCCCCTTCGGTGAACTGCAGCGGCAGCACGCCCATGCCAATCAGGTTCGAGCGGTGGATACGCTCGAAGCTCTCGGCGATGACCGCCCGTACCCCGAGCAGCATCGTGCCCTTGGCGGCCCAGTCACGCGAGGAGCCGGTACCGTATTCCTTGCCGGCCAGAACGATCAGCGCCGTGCCGTCCGCCTTGTAGCGGGTGGCAACATCGTAGATCGACGCCTGCTCGCCGGTCGGCAGATGCACCGAGACACCGCCTTCGGTGCCCGGCAGCAGCAGATTGCGCAGGCGGATGTTGGCGAACGTGCCGCGCATCATCACCTCATGGTTGCCGCGGCGGGCGCCATACGAGTTGAAGTCGACCTGCTGCACACCCTGCGCCAGCAGGTACTTGGCCGCCGCGCTCGACTTGGAGATATTGCCGGCAGGCGAGATATGGTCGGTGGTGACCGAGTCACCCAGCACCGCAAGCGCACGCGCGCCGCGGATGTCGCCGACCGCCGCGGGGGTCATGGTCATGCCATCGAAGTACGGCGGGTTGCGCACGTAGGTCGACTTCTCATCCCACGCGTACACCTCGCCGGCGGGAACCTTGATCGCGTTCCAGTGCTCGTCGCCCTGGAACACGCTCGCATAGCTCTTCTTGAACATCGCCGAGTGCACCGACCGACTGATCGTGTCGGCAACATCCTTGGCGCTAGGCCAGATGTCCTTGAGGAAAACCGGCTTGCCGTCGCTGCCAGTGCCCAGCGGTTCGCTGGTGAGGTCCAGATCCATGGTGCCCGCCAGCGCATAGGCGACCACGAGCGGCGGCGAGGCGAGGAAGTTCATCTTCACTTCCGGATGCACGCGGCCTTCGAAGTTGCGGTTGCCCGACAGCACCGAGGCGGTCGTCACATCGCCGGCCTTGATCGCGTCGGAAATCTCCACCTTGAGCGGACCGGAGTTGCCGATGCAGGTCGTGCAGCCGTAGCCGACCGTGTAGAAGCCGACGGCCTCCAGCTCGACCATCAGGCCTGCAGCCGTCAGGTAGTCGGTCACGACGCGCGAACCTGGCGCGAGCGAAGTCTTCACCCACGGCTTCGAGTTCAGTCCGCGCGCACGCGCGTTCTTCGCCAGCAGGCCCGCCGCGATCAGCACGGCGGGGTTGGAGGTGTTGGTGCAGCTGGTGATCGCCGCGATCACGACCGCATTGTCCTTGAGCACATAGGCGCCGCCAGCGACGGTCGCCTGACCGGTCGCGGTCGGGTTCTTGACGCTGCGTTCTTCGGCCATCTTCTTCACGGCAGCCTGTGAGACTGCCTTCGCCTTGGTCAGCGGCACACGATCCTGCGGCCGCTTGGGGCCGGCCAGCGAGGGCTCGACAATGCCGAGGTCGAGCTCGAGCACGTCGGTATATTCAGCGGTCGGCATGCCGTTAGTGCGCCACAGGCCCTGCGCCTTGGCGTAGGCCTCTACCAGCGCGACCTGCTCGGCCGGACGGCCGGTCAGCTCGAGGTAACGGATAGTTTCCTCGTCGATCGGGAACACCGCGATGGTGCTGCCGAACTCCGGTGACATGTTGCTGATCGTGGCGCGGTCGGCGAGCGGCAGCGCGGCAAGGCCGTCGCCGAAGAACTCGACGAACTTGTCGACGACGCCCTTCTTGCGCAGCATCTCGGTGATCATCAGCACGAGGTCCGTGGCGGTCGTGCCGGCGGGCAGTACGCCCGACAGGCGAAAGCCAATGACCTGCGGAATCAGCATGGTGACCGGCTGGCCGAGCATCGCAGCTTCCGCTTCGATGCCACCCACGCCCCAGCCAACGACGCCGAGGCCGTTGATCATGGTGGTGTGCGAGTCGGTGCCAACGAGCGTGTCGGGATAGGCCCACTCGGCGCCATCCTTGTCCTGACTGAACACGACACGGCCGAGGTGCTCGACGTTGACCTGGTGGACGATGCCGGTGTTCGGCGGCACGACCTTGAAGTCCTTGAACGCAGTCTGGCCCCAGCGCAGGAACGAGTAGCGCTCGCCATTGCGGGCAAACTCGATCGCGGTGTTGTCGGCAAGCGCCTTTGCGCTGCCGTATTCGTCGACCTGCACGGAGTGGTCGATCACAAGCTCAGCCGGCGCGAGCGGGTTGACGCGCTTGGCGTTGCCGCCGAGGCGAACGATCGCCTCGCGCATGGCCGCGAGGTCGACGACGCAGGGCACGCCGGTGAAGTCCTGCATGATCACGCGCGCCGGCGTAAAGGCGATTTCATGCGACGGAGCCGCCTTCGGCTGCCAGTTCAGCAGGGCCTCGACATCGGCGCGGGTCACGTTGACCCCATCCTCGAACCGCAGCAGGTTTTCGAGGAGGATCTTCAGCGAATAGGGCAGGCGACCGAGGTCGTGGCCGGCAATCGCAGGGAGCCGATGAAAATGGTAGTGGCGTCCGCCGACGTCAAGGGTTGAGCGCGTCTTGAAACTGTCCGTCATGTGTCCTCCCGCAGGGATGCGTCAATTATAACGCTGCGCTGCACAATCTGCCGCGACGATCACACCCCCGCCCAGACATTCGTCACCGTCGTAGAACGCCGCGTACTGACCCGGCGCCACCGCCCGCAGCGGCTCAGCGAGCACAACCCGGACCCCGTCCGGGCCCGGCTCGACCCTGGCCGGTACTGCGGATTGCCGGTGGCGTACCTGCAGCAGGCAGTCGAAAGGCGCGTCCGGCGCAGGCCCAAGCCAGCTCACGGCGCCCGTCTGCAACGAGCCGCTGTATAGCCTCGGATTATCGTGTCCCTGTACTACAATCAAAGCGTTGCGCGCGACATCCTTGGCCGCGACGTACCACGGCGCAGCCTCGCGGCCGCGCGAACCGCCGATCCGCAGACCGCCGCGCTGGCCGATGGTGTGGTACATCAGCCCGCCATGCTGCCCCAGCTCCACACCCTCAGGGGTGAGGATGGGACCTGGCGACGCGGGCAGGTAGCCGGCGAGAAAGTCGCGGAACGGCCGCTCGCCGATGAAGCAGATCCCGGTGCTGTCAGGTCGGTCGAAGACCGGCAGCCCGGCGCGACGCGCCAACTCCCGCACCTCGACTTTGGGCAACTCGCCGAGCGGAAACAGCACCCGCTCGAGCGCCGCCGGAGGTACTTGTTGCAGAAAGTAGGTCTGGTCCTTGCCCCGGTCTCGCGCCCGCAGCAAGCGCGTGCGCGCAGGCCCCGCCTCCAGCCGCGCGTAATGGCCGGTGGCGAGACGGCCGCCGCCCAGCCTGCGCACATAGTCGAGGCAGACCCCGAACTTGACCTCGCGGTTGCACAGCACGTCCGGGTTCGGCGTGCGGCCGGCGGCGTACTCATCGAGGAAATAGCGGAACACCCGCTCGCGGTATTCAGCCGCGAAGCTGACCCGATGCAGGGGGATGTCGAGTTCGGCGGCTACCTCGCGCGCCGCCTGCCAGTCTGCCGCAGCAGTGCAGTAGCCGTCCTCGTCGTCTTCCCAGTTGGTCATGTGCAGCGCCTCAAGCGCATAGCCGGCGCGCTTGAGCAGTAGCGCGGCGACCGCGGAGTCGACGCCGCCGGACAGAGCTACGATGACGGTATCAGCCATGCGGCGAGTATAACGCCGACGGCGGCAGACTCAGCCCGACAGCGCCTGCGCGCGCGGCACGGCGCATTCGTTCCAGCCGGCGTCGAAATGTTCGAGGTACAGGCGCGCGACCGCTTCATTACGCAGTTCGCACAAGCCGTCCCAGCGTGCGGACTGCAGGCGGTACAGCGTCGAGTGATCGTCAGCGATCATGTAGGTGGACGGGATCTCGCGGAACGGCGCCTGCGCGTTGCGGATCTCGATGTAGCTGGTGAGCTTGCGAGCGATCGCGATGAACTCGTGCCGGCCGTACATGATCCGACCTGGGTTCACCACCAGCACCCGCACCTTGGCGAAGCGCGGCCCAAGGACGAAACGCTTCACCGCCGCGATGAACGGCGGGTACTCGTAGATCTCTGACTCGAGACTGTGCGTGAGGATCGTCAGCACCCGCTGCGCGCTCGACGCGACGGTGGTTGCCGCGATGCGTGCTTCCTCTACCGTCGACAGCACGGTGCGCGGCGCAGTGAGCCGTGGCATCAGCACGTTGCTGGGCGGGAAGTGCACGTCGTCGACCCCGTTGGTGGTTCGCGGGGCGGCAGACGCTGCCGTGTAGGCGTTCGCGCTGCGCTCCCGTGCCGCTACTGCGTAGGAAGACGGCAGCGACCGGGGGAATGTTACCGACGCGGGCGAGCCCGTCGTGTCGACTGGTTCACGCTTCGACGGCTGCGGCTACGCGTCGCGCGCGAGTTCTCGCGCCAATCCAACATAATCTGCCGGTGTCAGCGCCGCGAGCCGCTCGCGCTCGGCGGCGGGCAACGGCAACTGCGCGACGAACTCGCGCAACGCAGCGGCGTCCACGCGCCGTCCGCGGGTGAGGTCCTTCAGACGCTCGTAGGCGTTCGGCACGCCGTAGCGCCGCATCACGGTCTGCACCGCCTCGCCGAGCACTTCCCAGTTCGCATCCAGATCGGCCGCCATGCGCTGCGGATCCGACTGCAGGCGACCCAGGCCGCGTTCTATGGACTTGTAGGCGAGCAGCGCGTGCGCGAGCGCAGGCCCGAGATTGCGCAGTACCGTGGAATCGGTCAGGTCGCGCTGCCAGCGCGAGATCGGCAACTTGTCGGCGAAATGCCGCAGCAGCGCGTTCGCTATGCCGAGGTTGCCTTCGCCGTTCTCGAAGTCGATGGGATTTACCTTGTGCGGCATCGTCGAGCTGCCCACTTCACCTGCGACCACGCGCTGGCGGAAGTAGCCCAGCGAGACGTAGCCCCAGACGTCGCGCGAGAAGTCGATCAGGATCGTATCGACGCGCGCGAGCGCATCGCAGTAGGCAGCGATCCAGTCATGCGGCTCGATCTGCACCGTGTACTCGTTCCAGATCAGCCCCAGCGAGGTCACGAAGCGCCGCCCGGCAGCACGCCAGTCGTGCTCCGGGTAGGCCACCAGATGCGCGTTCCAGTTACCGACTGCGCCGTTGATCTTGCCCAGCGGCTCGACCGCCGCGAACGAGGCGGCGGCGCGTGCGAGCCGCGCACTGACGTTCGCCAACTCCTTGCCGAGGGTCGTCGGCGTCGCCGCCTGGCCGTGGGTACGCGACAGCATGGGCGTCCCAGCCTCCGCGTGCGCGCGCTCGACGAGCCAGCTGCGGATACGCTCGAGGGCAGGCAACAGCACCTCGCCGCGAGCCGCCTGCAGCATCAGTGCGTAGGCAAGGTTGTTGATGTCCTCGGAGGTGCAGCCGAAATGCACGAACTCGAGCTGCGCCTCTGTCGCGCCGGCAGCGGCGAGCACGCCGCGGACGTAGTACTCGACCGCTTTGACGTCGTGCGCGATCTTCTGCTCGTCAGCCTTGACCGCAAGCGCCTCGCCAGGCGCCGCCGCACGGGCGAGGTTCTCGGCCGCCGCGAGTACCGCCGGCTGCACGCCCTGCAGCTCGGCCAGCGACAGCTCGCGCGCGAGGAACAGGAACCATTCAGCCTCGACACGCACACGGAACCGGATCAGCGCCGCCTCGCTGAACAGCGGCCGCAGCTCGCGGCACTTGTCGGCGTAGCGGCCATCGACGGGGGACAGCGCATCCAGTGCAGTCGTCAGCGCTACGGTGCGATCGGTCACGGTTCAAGTCTCGGTGGATGCTAGGATTGGGAAAGCATAGCTCATACACGACTCTGGATGGCTGTTACGGACCCTGACCTTCCTTTCGTTCCCGCCAGGCACCGACCGCACATTGCGGTGGCCGGCAGCGGCGCGACAGCGCGCGGCGCGGGCTAAGCGCGGTGGCGCCGCACCAGTCACCGGTCCCGGACCTTCGCCAGTTGCTGCGCAGCCGTCTGCTGGGCACGCAGCCCAGTATCGGCATGCCGGTCACGCTCGCCGGGGTCCCACCGCAGTTCACGCACTGCTACGCGGATCTGCTACCCAGCAACCCGCGCCCGGCTGCCGTGCTCGTGCCCATCGTCGATCATGCGGATGGCCTGACCGTGCTGCTGACCGAGCGCGCGCCAGACCTGCGCCATCACCCGGGCCAGATCGCCTTCCCCGGCGGGCGGATAGACCCCGGCGACAGCGGTCCGGTCGAGGCCGCCCTGCGCGAGACCGAAGAGGAGATCGGCCTCGGCCATGAGCACGTCGAGGTGCTGGGCTTTTTGGGCGACCACCTGGTAATGACCGGATATCGGGTAACGCCCGTCGTCGCCTTCGTGCGTCCCGGCGTCGCGTTGCGCACCGACCCCGTGGAGGTTGCCGCCGTTTTTGAGGTGCCGCTCGCCTTCATCCTGGATCCTGCCAACCACCGCCTGCGGCGCCGCGAACTGGACAAGTACCAGGTCGACATCTACACGATTCCTTTTGGACAACGAAACATCTGGGGCGCGACGGCCGGCATGCTGATGAGCTTGTACCACCTGCTCAGTGCCCCCGCCGCGCAGGAGCCGCACGAATGAAGGAGCTGCTTGAGATCATGGCGCGTCTGCGCGACCCGGCTGGCGGTTGCCCGTGGGACCTGCAGCAGACCTTCACCAGCGTCGCGCCCTATACACTGGAAGAAGCCTACGAGGTCGCCGATGCCATCGAGCGTGGCGACCTGCCGGCGCTCGAGGAGGAACTCGGCGACTTGCTGCTGCAGGTGGTGTTCCACGCGCAGATGGCCAGCGAGCAAGGGGCCTTTGACTTCGAGCGCGTCGCCCAAGGCATCAGCAGCAAGATGCGTCGCCGCCATCCGCACGTCTTCGGCGACGAGACGATCACCGATGCCGCCGCACAGTCGCTGCGCTGGGAAGAGCTCAAAGCCGCCGAGAAGGCAGCGCGCGGTGCGCCGCGGGGACTGCTGCAGGATGTGCCGCTCGCACTGCCGGCATTGACGCGCGCGATCAAGCTCGGGCGACGGGCTGCGCGCATCGGCTTCGACTGGCCGGACGCGGTGGGCGCGCGCGCCAAGGTCGACGAGGAACTCGCCGAGCTCGATGAGGCGATCGGCACAGGCGAGCAAACCCGGATCCGTGAGGAGCTTGGCGACGTACTGCTCGCCCTGTCGAACCTCGCCCGCAAACTCGACGTCGACGCGGAGGCTGAGCTGCGCGCCGCAAATGGCCGCTTTGCCTCCCGGTTCGGGCACGTAGAGCAGCAGGTCGCCGCCGGGCGCGGCGGGTCGGTCGACGATATGGAGCGCTTCTGGCAGGAAGCCAAGCAGGCCGAGCGCAACGGCGACTGACCGTTCAGCGGGCGTTCACCCACGCTCTGCAACACTGGCGCTGACGCTCGGATCTGAAGACCGCCCCGCGGTCGGAGCCGGGCAGGAGAGCTGCCATGAACCTACTGCGCCCCACGATTCGCACGCTGCTGACCCTGGCGGTGGTGCTCTGCGCCGTACAGACCGCGGCCGCCCACCCTGGGGCGGGGCGCTGGAACGGCGAGCGCGACGACTACGCCCGCCAGGACCGGGATGAGTACGCGCGGGTGCTCGAGGCACGGCCTCGTTACGTGGAGGTCCGGGTGGACGTTGCCGAGCGTGGTTGCTGGAGCCAGAGCCGCGATCGGGGCGAGCGCAACCACGCCGGCGGCGCGCTGCTCGGTGGCTTGCTCGGCGGGGTGCTCGGTCACAACCTGGCCGGCGGTGACGAGCGCGGCTTCGCAACCGCTGCCGGCGCACTCGCCGGCGGCGTGATCGGCCACGAGCTGGCACGCCAGCAGGACAACGACGACGGTGGCCGCTCGCCTCGCTACGACGGCGGCACGCGTTGCCAGAGCGTGGTGCGACCGCGCTACGAGCGCCAGTTCGACGGCTATGACGTGATTTACGAGTACGACGGACGCCGCTACCAGACGCACTTGCCGTATGACCCAGGCGCATGGCTCGATCTGTCGGTCGTGAACGCGCCGTCTTGGCGCTGAGCCGGTAAACTGTCGGGATGCGTCCCGTCATTCCCGCTCTCGCTCTGCTGCTGCTCGCCGTCGCGCCGTCGCTGGCAGCGGCGAGCGCGGACCTGAGCGTGCCGGCCGCGCGCACCGCGCCGCTGTCGCTGGAGCAGGCAGTGGCACTGGTGCAGCGCCGTACCGGCGCCCGGGTCGTGCGCGCAGACGAGCTGCATGAGGGCGAGCAGATCATCTACCGGCTACGCCTGCTGGCCGCCGATGGCCGCGTCATGACGGTGCGGGTCAGTGCCGCCACCGGTCAGGTCGACTAGCCGTGCGCATTCTGGTCGTTGAGGACGAGCCTGCGCTGCTCGAGCAACTGGCGAGCGCGCTGCGCCGCGCCGGGCACACGGTCGATATGGCCGCCGACGGCATCGAAGGACTGTACGCACTGCGCGAGTACCCAGCGGACCTTGCGGTGATCGATCTGGGCCTGCCGGGACTGTCGGGCCTTGAGTTGATCCGCCTCGCGCGCAGCGAGGGGCGCAGACTGCCGGTGCTGATCCTGACCGCGCGTGATCGCTGGCAGGACAAGGTCGAAGGTCTGGACGCTGGCGCCGACGACTACGTCACCAAGCCGTTCCAGACCGAGGAAATTCTGGCTCGCGTGCAAGCCCTGCTGCGGCGCGCGGCGGGCTACGCAGATCCCATCCTGCGCGCAGGTCCCATCACGCTGGACCCGCGCAGCCAGACGGTGGCCGTCGCCGGCGCCCCGGTCGAGCTGACGGCGTTCGAGTACCGCCTGTTGGAGGTACTGCTGCTGCACGCCGGCGAGGTGATCTCAAAGACCGATCTGACCGAGAAGCTCTACGAGCAGGACTTCGAGCGGGACAGCAACACGATCGAGGTGTTTGTGGCCCGACTGCGCCGCAAGCTCGATCCCACCGATCGCTTCCAGCCGATCGAGACACTACGCGGCCGTGGCTACCGCCTGCGCCAGGACTCGACAGACGGCCCCGCACGCGGATGAAATCGCTCAGCTCGCGCCTGATCGTCACCCTCGGTGTGCTGCTCGCGGTCGGCTTCGGCCTGACGCTCACGCTGCTCGACCTGTCGTTCCGCGCGCGGGCGGAGCGATCGCGCCAGGACGTCCTCGATGCGCACGTGGTGGCGTTGATCGCAGCGGCCGAGCTTGATCGCGGCGGCCGGCTCGCGCCGCCCGATCCGATGGCTGACCCGCGCCTCAACACACCGGGCTCGGGACTGGTGACCCAGATCCACCTGCGCCGCGGCGCTGAAACCTGGCGCTCGCCCTCGGGCCTGGGACTGACCCTGCATCTGGATGACGACGTGCATCCTGGCGAGCGGCGTTCGCGAACCGTTGCCGCGCCCGACGGCACACGCTTTCTCGTCTTCTCGCTCGGCGTCGCCTGGGACGTCGCGCGGGGCCGTAGCCGCGACTATGTGTTCACGGTCACTGAAAGCCTCGAGCCGTACTTCCGTGAACTGGCGCGGCTGCGCGCCGAGCTGCTGGCGGGCTTTGCCGCCTTCACCGCGGTGCTGCTCGGTGGCGTGCTGCTCTGCCTGCGCTATCTGTTGGCGCCATTGCGACGGATCGAGACTGAGATCGCCGAGATCGAGGCGGGTCAGCGCGACAAGTTGAGCGCAGAGTGGCCGCGCGAACTCGACGGCGTCGCCCACAACCTCAACGCGCTGCTCAGCAGTGACCAGCAGCGGTTGGCGCGTTACCGCAACATGCTGGGCAACCTCGCTCACAGCCTGAAGACGCCGTTGTCGGTGCTGCGCGGCGCACTGCAGCGACCGGAGGCACTGGACCGGGCGCTGCTGGAAGCGCAACTCGATCGCGTCCAGGACATCGTCCGCCACCAGCTGGACCGCGCCGCTGCCACCGCCCCGCTGCTTGGCGCAGCCGCTCTGCCGATCGAACCTGCCCTGCACGAACTCGCGGCGGCGCTCGCCAAGGTGCACGCCGCAAGAGCGCTGTCGCTGCAGGTGCAGGTCGCCGCGGGCTTGTGCTATCCGATCGACCGCGGCGACCTGCTGGAACTGGCCGGCAACCTCGGCGACAACGCCAGCAAGTGGGCGCGCACAACGGTTCGTCTGCAGGCAGCAGCGTGGAACCAGCCCGCCTGGCGGCGTGCCGGGCTTGAGCTAGTCGTGGCCGACGATGGTCCGGGCATCCCAGCAGCGGAACGCGCGCGGGTGCTCGGTCGCGGCGTGCGGCTCGACGAGCGCGTCGCCGGGCAGGGGCTGGGACTTGCGATGGTCAATGAGTTGGTGCGCGCTTACGGCGGTGACTTTGAGCTCGGCGACAGCCCGCTCGGTGGCCTGGCAGCGACGATCAGGCTGCCAGGCGCATGAGCCTGCCGCCACCGCGTCCACTGCCGCCGCTGCAATATCCCGCGGAGCTGCCCATTACCGCCCGTCGCGAGGAAATCGTCGCGGCACTGCAGGCGCATCGGGTATTGATCGTCTGCGGCGAGACCGGCTCCGGCAAGACCACCCAGCTGCCCAAAATGCTGCTCGAGGCCGGTGCGCTGCGGCGTGGCGTGATCGGCCACACCCAGCCGCGGCGGATTGCCGCACGCAGCGTGGCGGCACGACTCACCGCCGAGCTGCCTGGCGCCACGCCCGCGTTCGTCGGTTACAAGGTGCGCTTCAACGACGGCACCGCACGCGACACGGCGATCAAGGTGATGACGGACGGCATCCTGCTGGCCGAGGCGCGCCACGATCCGCTGCTGCGCCGCTACGACGCGCTGATCATCGACGAGGCGCACGAACGCAGTCTCAACATCGACTTCCTGCTGGGCTTTCTCAAGCGCCTGCTGCCACGCCGACCGGAACTGCGGCTGGTCATCACCTCCGCGACGATTGACCCGCAGCGCTTTGCGGACTTCTTCGGCGGCGCTCCGGTGATCGAAGTGTCGGGCCGCGGCTATCCGGTGGAAACACGCTTTCGGAGTTTGGAGGCCGATCCCGACGATCGCTTCGATCCGGGACTCACCGCGGGCATTTTGTCGGCGATCGACGAGATCAGCGCCGAGCCCGGCGAGATCGGTCGCGGCGACATCCTGGTGTTCCTGCCTGGCGAGCGGGAGATTCGCGAGGCGGCCGAGGCAATCGAGCAGGTCCACGGCAGCCGCCTCGCCGTCATGCCGCTGTACTCCCGCCTGGCCTGGGCCGACCAGCAGCGCGTCTTCGATCGCAAGGGCCCGCGACGCATCGTGCTTGCAACCAATGTCGCGGAGACCTCGCTGACCGTACCGGGGATCCGTTCGGTGATCGACTCGGGGCTGGCGCGCATCTCGCGCTACAGCCCGCGCTCGAAGATCCTGCGCTTGCCGATCGAGCCGATCTCGCAGGCCAGCGCCAACCAGCGGCAGGGGCGTTGTGGCCGCGTCGGCCCCGGCCTGTGCATCCGCCTGTACGACGAGCATGAGTTCGCCGAGCGGGTGCCGTTCACGGCCCCCGAGGTGCTGCGTACCAACCTCGCCAACGTGATCCTGCAGATGGAGGTGCTGGGCCTGGGCAACCCCACGGACTTCCCGTTCCTCGACCCACCCGACACGCGCATGGTCACCGACGGCTACCGCCTGCTGCAGGAGCTCGAGGCGGTCGACGCCGAACAGCGGGTCACTGAGACCGGCCGCACGATGGCGCGGCTGCCGGTTGACCCGCGGCTGGCGCGGATGCTGCTGGGCGCGCGCCTCCACGGCTCGCTCACCGAGGTGTTGCGGCTGGTCGCGGCGTTGTCGATCCAGGATCCGCGCGAACGCCCCGCGGACCGCACCGACGCGGCTGACGCTGCGCACGCCGAGGGCGCCGACCCGACTTCCGACTTCGTCACGCTGCTCGGACTTTGGCAGCGCTATCAGTCGGAGCGCGCCGCGCGCACCCGCAATGCGCTGCGTCGCTGGTGCGCCGAGCAGTTCCTGTCGGCGGCTCGCATGCGCGAGTGGGAAGAGCTCGAGGCGCAGCTGCGCGAGGTGACACGCGAGTTCAGCTGGACGCTGAATGAGACGCCGGCGACGCCCGAGGCGGTGCACCGGGCACTGCTGACCGGTCTGCTCGGGCAGATCGGCAGCAAGACCGAGCGCGGCGACTTCCTCGGTCCCCGTGGGCGGCGTTTCGTGATCGCACCGGGCACACCACTGCGCAACCGCGCGCCGCGCTGGCTGATGGCGGCGCAACTGGTCGAGACCCAGCGCGTCTACGCGCGCACCGTCGCCGCCATCGAACCGGCCTGGATCGAAGCGGCGGCGCAGCACCTGCTGCGTCGCGAGTACACGGACCCCGAGTGGGACGAGGTTCGCGGCGCGGTCAGCTGCCGGGAAACGGTGACGCTGTACGGCCTCGTGCTCGCGGCGGGGCGGCGCGTCAACTACGGCGCTGTGGCACCGGCAGAGGCGCGCGAGATATTCGTGCGCGAGGCGCTGGTGCACGGCCGCTCACGGCTGACGGCGCGCTTTCTTACCCACAACGCCCGCGTGAAGGAATCGCTCTTGGCGGAGGAGGCCGCCCTGCGGCGCCACGTCGTGTTGGTCGATGAAGCACAGCAGCTCGCGTTCTATCTGGAGCGACTGCCCGCAAACGCCTATTCGCTCGCGCACTTCGAGCGCTGGCGGCGCGACGCGGAGCGGGCAGATCCGGCATTGCTGCAGATGAGCGAGGCGCAGCTGCGTCGACCGGAGGCGCCGCCGCTGGATCGCGCCGCGCATCCCGACTCCTTCGCAGTCGCCGGCAACCGACTCCCGCTGCAGTACCTGTTCGAGCCTAGCCTGGCCGCGGACGGGGCGACGCTGCTGGTGCCAGAGCCGTTGCTGGCCAAGCTGCGGGCCGGCGAAATCGACTGGGGCGTGCCGGCCTGGCTGCCCGACAAGGTCACCGCGTTGATCCGCGGCCTGCCCAAGGTGTTGCGCCGACGGCTCGTACCTGCGCCCGATGTCGCCCAACGGGCGCTCGGCGAACTCGAACGGCTGCGCGGTGAGCCGTTCACGCGCGCACTCGCCACGGTGCTGACCCGCGTTGGCGGTGAGCCGGTGCCGGAGGATGCCTTGGCCGGGGTCGAGCTGGAGCCGTATCTGCGCCTGAACCTGCGGATCCTGAACGCGGACGGCCGCATCATCGCCGAAGGCCGTGATCTGGCCACGCTGCAGCGCGAACAGCGCCGCAGCGGCGGTCCCGTGGCGGCGGCGGACGGCGCGGACCCGTGGCACCGAGCGCTGGTGCGGGAGTTTGATTTCGCGGTCCTGCCGGAGACGGTGGCGGTGGTACGCCAGGGCGTCACCCTCGAGCTGCACCCGGCGCTCGAGGACGCAGGCGCGCATGCGTCGCTGCGGCTGGTAGCGGATGCCGTGGAGGCAGAAGCCGCGTGTCGACGCGGCGTGCTGCGACTGCTGGCGCTGCAGATGGTGGCGCCGCTCAAGCACGCCGAAAAGCTGCTCGCCGCCGATCGCGAGCTGATGCTGCTGCATCAGCCGCTGGGGCCTGCCAAGGAATTGGTGCGCGCGATCGCCGAACGGGCCATGGCGCGGGAGTGCCTGCCCCGCGGCACGCCGCTGCCGCGCACGCGCGCCGCGTTCGAGGCGGCGCTGGAGCGGGGGCGGCCAGGATTGGTCGGCTGTGCCGAGCGGCTCGGCGCCGCTGTGCGCCTCGCACTGCTGGAGTTCAAGGGGCTACGCGAGGACCTGACCCGGCTACCGCCGGGCTGCGACCGCGAGCTGGTCGCGGACCTGCGCGCGCAGCTGGCCAGCCTGATCCTCGAGGGCTTCGTCGCGGCGACGCCCGATCCGTGGCTGGACTCCCTCGGACGCTACCTCAAGGCGATGCGGCGGCGGGCAGCCAAGCTGCCAGGCGCGCACGGCGCAGTGGCGGCCGCTCAACGCGAGTACCACAGCTGCCGTGCGCGGCTGACGGCGCTTGCGGCGCGGGTCCCCAAGAGCGAATCCTGGCCTGCGGCGCTGGCGGAGCTGCGCTGGCTGGTCGAGGAGTACGGCGTGCAGTTGTTTGCGCAGGACCTGCGTACGCAGGTGCCGGTCTCCGCCAAGCGGATCGCGACGGCAGAGGCCGCCGCCACGGCGGCGATACGCTAGCCAGCCCCGATCGATTTATTGCACTGCAAGCAAATCGTTCCGGGGATGGTAGGATTCGCCCACTATGGTCACCGCAACACGCATTGAAGATTGGAGCCCGGACTCCTGGCAGCGCAAGACGACCCTGCAGCAGCCGACCTATCGCGACCCGGGCGCCCTCGAGCGGGCAGTCCTGTCGCTGTCGCGCCTGCCGCCGATTGTCGTCTCCTGGGAGGTGGATGAGCTCAAGCGTCAGCTGGCCGCCGCGCAGCGCGGCGAGACGTTCATCCTGCAAGGCGGACACTGTGCCGAGTCGCTCGATGAAACCACCTCGGAGCGGATCGTCGAGCAGCTGAAGATCCTGCTGCAGATGAGCCTGGTCCTCGTCCACGGCATGAAAAAGCCCATCGTGCGGGTCGGCCGGCTCGCCGGGCAGTACGCCAAGCCGCGCTCGGCCGACACCGAGACCCGCGATGGGGTGACCCTGCCGTGCTATCGCGGCGACATCGTTAACCGGGCGCCGTTCGACGCGGTGTCGCGCGAACCGGACCCGGAGCTGCTGCTGCGTGGCTACGAGCGGGCCGCACTGACGCTGAACTTCGTGCGCGCACTGATCGACGGCGGGTTCACGGACCTGCACCATCCCGAGTACTGGGATCTGGACTTCATGCGCCACTCGCCGATGTACGAGGAGTACAAGCGCATCGTCGACTCACTGGCCGACTCGCTGTCGTTCTTCGAGTCGATCACCGGCCACGCCGTGCATGATTCGCAGCGGGTCGAGTTCTATGCCAGCCACGAGGGCCTGCACCTGCACTACGAGCAGGCGCAGACGCGCTACATCCAACGCCGCGATCGTTGGTACAACCTGTCTACGCACATGCCGTGGATTGGCGTACGCACGGCGGGACTCGACCATGGCCATGTCGAGTATTTCCGTGGCATCGCCAATCCCATTGCGGTGAAGGTCGGCCCGTCTGCGGACGTGGCGTACCTGCGTGGCCTGACCAGGGCGCTGAACCCGGACAACGAGCCGGGCCGGCTGACGCTGATCCATCGACTGGGCGCGAAAGACGTCGCCGCCAAGCTGCCGGCACTGATTGACGGTGTACGCGCGGCCGGCGCTGAAGTGCTGTGGATCTGCGATCCCATGCACGGCAATACCGAGAGCACGAAGTCCGGGCTCAAGACCCGCCGCTTTGACAACATCCTGTCGGAGCTGGAAACGGCGTTCCGTATCCACAGCGAGATGGGCTCGCGGCTCGGCGGCGTGCATCTGGAGGTGACCGGCGATAACGTCACCGAGTGCACCGGCGGCGCGCGGGGACTCAGCGAGGACGATCTGGCCCGCGCTTACCGCTCGACGGTCGACCCGCGCCTGAACTACGAGCAGGCGCTCGAGGTGGCGATGCGGGTCGCGCGCTGGCCGGGCGCCCGCTAGCCGACAGCAGCGTGCGCAGCGTGGCGATCTCGCCCGGTGAGGCGTCGCGGCTGTCGCCGGGCGCAAGCCCGGTCAGGTCGAAGGGCCCGATCGAGGCGCGGATCAGGCGCAAGGTCGGCAAGCCGACCGCCGCGGTCATCCGCCGCACTTGCCGGTTGCGCCCCTCGCGCAGACTCAGTTCGAGCCAGCCCGTCGGGATCTGTGCGCGATAGCGGATCGGCGGATCCCGCGTCCACAGGTTGGGCGGCTCAAGCAGCGTTTTGGCGCCCGCAGGCCGGGTCAAGCCGTCCGGCAACAGCACGCCTGCTCGTAGTTTCGCCAGCTGCGCCGGGGTCGGGGCGCCCTCGACCTGCGCCCAGTAGGTCTTCTGCAAGGCGTGGCGCGGATCGCTGATCTGCGCCTGCAGGATGCCGTCATCGGTCAACAGCAGCAGTCCTTCGCTGTCGTAGTCGAGCCGTCCGGCCGGGTACAGGCCCGGCGCCGTGACGCAGTCGGCAAGGGTGCGGCGCTCGTCGGCCCGCGAAAAGCGGGTCAGCACCTGAAAGGGCTTGTTTAACAACAGCAGCCGCATGGCATTTCCGAGGGGTGGGCCGGGACGCGCGCAGATTGCCTGTAGTGGTCGATTCCCGCTAGTATTGTGCACTGCAAAACGCGCGTCCCGAACGGGCGCCGAGGGGGTCGATTGAGTGCAGCTCCAGACACGGGGCTAGACGCCGCCACGCCGGCCGGCGTCGATATCAGCGGCGGCGCTGCTCCCGGACGGGGCAGCGTGCTTGCGCCTGCTGCCATCCAGTTCGTCACCGAACTGGCGCGCGAATTCGCGCCGCGTGTCGCCGCACTGCTGCTCGCCCGTGACGTCCGCCAGCGGCAGATCGACGCCGGCGCGCGACCGGATTTTCTGCCTGAAACCCAATCCCTCCGCGACGCCGATTGGCGCATCGCCGCCATTCCGGTCGACCTGCTCGACCGGCGGGTCGAGATCACCGCTCCCACCGACCGCAAGATGATCATCAACGCCCTGAACTCCGGCGCGAAGACGTTCATGGCCGATTGCGAGGATTCCTCCTGCCCGACGTGGGAGAACGTCATCGGCGGGCAGCAGAACCTCGCCGACGCGGTCCGCCGCCGCATCGACTACCACGGTGCCGATGGCCGCCAGTACCGCCTCAACGAGCAGACCGCCGTGCTGCTGGTGCGGCCGCGCGGCTGGCACCTGGTTGAAAAGCACTGGCACGTCGACGGCGCGCCGGTCCCTGGCGCCCTGGTCGACTTCGGGCTGTATCTGTTCCACAACCACGCCGAGCTCGCCGCGCGCGGCACCGGGCCTTACTTTTACCTGCCCAAGCTCGAGAGCCACCACGAAGCGCGGCTGTGGAACGACGTGTTTCGTGAGGCCGAATCCCGCCTCGGCCTGCGCCACGGCACGATCAAGTGCACCGTGCTGGTGGAGACGATCTGCGCGGCCTTCGAACTGGATGAAATCCTCTACGAGCTGCGCGATTACATCGTCGCGCTCAACTGTGGCCGCTGGGACTACATCTTCAGCTTCATCAAGAAATTCAGCCGCCACCGCGAATTCCTGCTGCCCGACCGCAGCCAGGTTGCGATGACCACGCACTTCCTGCGCTGCTACTCGCAGCTGGTGATCAAGACCTGCCACCGTCGCGGCGCGTTCGCCCTGGGCGGCATGGCGGCGCAGATTCCGATCAAGAACGATCCGGTCGCGAATGCCGAAGCCCTCGCCAAGGTGCGCTCAGACAAGGAGCGCGAGGCGAGTGACGGACATGACGGCACCTGGGTCGCCCATCCGGCGCTCGTGCCGGTGGCCATGGAGGTGTTCGACCGGCTCATGCCGACCCGCAACAACCTGCACCGCCGCCGCGACGACGTCCAGGTGACCGCCGCCGACCTGCTGCAGGTGCCAACAGGCTCGATTACCGAGGCCGGCCTGCGCAACAACCTCGCCGTCGCGATCCGCTACCTGGCCGCCTGGCTGGGCGGCAACGGCTGCGTGCCGATCTTCAACCTGATGGAGGACGCGGCGACCGCCGAGATCGCGCGCGCCCAGCTGTGGCAATGCGTGCACCACCGCGCGGTACTGGACGACGGGCGCACCGTCGCATTCGCGCTGGTAATGACGCTACTGGCCGAGGAACTCGCTAAGATCCGCGCCGAGCTGGGGGCGGAGGGCTTTGCCAAGGGCCACTTCACACGCGCGGCCGAGCTCGTCACCGAGCTCACCGCCAGCGACCAGTTCGCGACATTTTTGACCCTGACCGCCTACCGCGACATTGATTAACCGACCGGGAGCCATTCCATGACGATGTTGACCGCCGAGCAGATGCAGAAGGACTGGGAGACCAACCCTCGCTGGAAGGGAGTGATTCGTGGCTACACGGCCGCCGACGTCGTCCGCCTGCGCGGTACAGTGCCGATGGAATATTCGCTCGCCAAGCTCGGCGCCGAGAAGCTCTGGTCGCACATGGCCAAGATGCCGTACGTCAACGCGCTGGGCGCGCTGACCGGCAACCAGGCGATGCAGCAGGTGAAGGCGGGGCTCAACGCGATCTACCTGTCCGGCTGGCAGGTGGCGGGCGACGCCAACGTCGCCGGCGAGATGTACCCCGACCAGTCGCTGTATCCCGCGAACTCGGTGCCGGAAGTGGTGCGCAAGATCAACAACACCCTGATGCGCGCCGACCAGATCCACCACGCCGAGGGCAACGACTCGATCGACTGGCTGCAGCCGATCGTCGCGGATGCCGAAGCGGGCTTTGGCGGCGTACTCAACGCTTTCGAGCTGATGAAGGGCATGATCGAAGCGGGCGCCGCCGGCGTGCACTTCGAGGACCAGCTGTCGAGCGCGAAGAAGTGCGGCCACATGGGCGGCAAGGTGCTGGTGCCGACCCAGGAAGCCATCGCCAAGCTCGTCGCGGCGCGGCTCGCGGCCGACACCTGCGGCGTGCCGACGGTGCTGGTGGCGCGCACGGACGCGGAAAGCGCGAACCTGCTGACCGCCGACGTCGACTCGCGCGACACGCCGTTCATCGACCACTCGAAGGGTCGGACCGCGGAAGGCTTCTTCTACGTCAAGGCCGACCTCGAGCAGGCGATTGCGCGCGGTCTTGCGTACGCGCCGTACGCCGACCTGATCTGGTGCGAGACGGGCCACCCGGATCTTGAAGACGCGAAGAAGTTCGCCGATGCGATCCATGCCAAGTTCCCCGGCAAGATGCTGGCCTACAACTGCTCGCCGTCGTTCAACTGGAAGTCGAAGCTCGATGACGCCACGATCGCAAAGTTCCAGCGCGAGCTGGGGGCGATGGGCTACAAGTTCCAGTTCATCACACTGGCCGGCTTCCACGCGCTGAACTTCTCGATGTTCCAGCTCGCCAAGGGCTACAAGGCCGCGCAGATGACCGCCTACGTCGCCCTGCAGGAAGCGGAGTTCGCCGCTGAAAAGGACGGCTACACCGCCACCAAGCACCAGCGTGAGGTCGGTGCCGGCTACTTCGACGATGTGACCAGCACCGTCACCGGCGGCACCTCCTCGACGAGCGCCATGAAGGGCTCGACCGAAGAAGAGCAGTTCAAGGCCCATTGATGGGGCTTGCGGGGGGAAGGCCGGCACCGGATTATCTGTGCCGATGCCGACCTCCACCCCCGCTGATGAGTTCCCGACCGCGGTTGCCGCGGCCGGAGCATTGACCGCCCCGCCGACGCTGGTCGTCGAGCAGGGCGGGGCGGATCCGAACCAGGCGTTCGATCCCAAGGCGTTTGTCGCCTCGCTGCCCACGCGGCCCGGTGTCTACCGGATGCTCGACGCTGGTGGCCAAATCCTCTATGTCGGCAAGGCAGGCAACCTGCGCTCGCGCGTGGCCAGCTACTTTCGCAGTGACGTCGTGCAGCCGAAGGTCGTGGCGCTGGTGCGCCAGATCGCCGCCATCGAGGTCACCGTCACCAACTCGGACACCGAGGCGTTGCTGCTCGAGTTCAACCTGATCAAGAAGCACCGGCCGCACTACAACATCCTGCTGAAGGACGACAAGAGCTTCCCGTACCTGTATCTGACCACTCAGCAAAGCTATCCCCGGCTGAGCTTCTACCGCGGCAGTCGGCGCATGCCCGGCCGGTTCTTCGGTCCGTACCCGAACTCGGTCGCGGTCCGCGAGACGCTGTTGCAGCTGCAAAAGCTGTTCAAGCTGCGGCAGTGCGAGGACAGCTATTTCGCCAACCGCACTCGGCCTTGCCTGCAGTACCAGATCGCGCGCTGCTCGGGCCCGTGCGTAGGGCTTATCAGCGAGGCCGACTACGCCGCCGATGTTGCGGCCGTGGCGCGGGTGCTGGAGGGGCGCAACGAGGAGGTGGCGACTGAGCTTGGCAACCGCATGGAGGCGGCGGCGGCGACGCTGGCGTTCGAGAAGGCAGCGGCACTGCGCGACCAGCTGGCGGCGCTGAGGTCGCTGCAGGCGCAGCAGATCGTCAGTGCCGGCGACGAACTCGACTGCGACGTGGTCGCGGTCGCCAGCGGCCCCGGCGAGTACGGCATCGGCGTGATGTTCGTGCGCGCCGGCCGCAATCTCGGGACGACCACGTATTTTGCCAAAGCGCCGTTTGCAGAGCCCGACGAGGTGGTCGCGGCCTTCGTCACGCAGCACTACCTGGCACACGAGGCGCCCCCCGAACTGGTGCTCGAGGTGGCCGTGCCGGGGGCCGATACGCTCGCCGCGGCGCTGGCCGAGCGCGCCGGCCACCGGGTCACGATTCATGTCGCCTCGCGCGGCCTGAAGGTCCGCTGGCTGGACATGACCCGCGACAATGCCGTCCAGGCGCTGAAGATGCGGCTCGCCACCCAGGCAGGCATCGAGCAGCAACTGCGCGAGGTGGGGGAGGCGCTCGGCATGGCCACCCCGCCGGCGCGACTGGAGTGCTTTGACATCAGCCATACCCGCGGCGAGGCGACGGTCGCTTCGTGCGTCGTGTTTGGGCCGGAAGGACCGCTGAAGGCCGACTACCGGCGCTTCAACCTCGAGGGGATCGCGCCGGGCGATGACTATGCCGCCATGCGCCAGGCCCTCACGCGGCGCTACCGCCGGGTCAAGGCGGGGGAGGCGCGGCTGCCGGACGTGCTGCTGATCGATGGTGGCACCGGCCAGCTGGCACAGGCGGTGGAAGTGCTCGCCAGTCTCGAGGTGCAGGTCCCTGCGGTCGTTGGCGTCGCCAAGGGCGCCGACCGGCGCGTCGGCCAGGAGCGGCTTTTCTTGTTGGGTCAGGACCTGCCGCTTATACTTGCGCCGGATTCGCGTGCTCTGCACCTGATTCAGCGTGTCCGGGACGAGGCACACCGCTTCGCGATCGCCGGCCACCGTGCCCGCCGCGCCAAAGCGCGGCAGTCCTCGGTGCTGGAGGATGTGCCGGGACTGGGGCCTGCGCGACGGCGGGAGCTGCTCAAGCGGTTCGGCGGTCTGCAGGGAGTGCTAGGCGCTGGCGTCGACGATCTCGCCCAGGTTCGTGGGATCGGACGGCACCTCGCCGAGGCCATTTACGCTCGCTTGCACCCGGACAGCTGATTCGTGACTCCCTATACGTTCCCCAACCTGCTGACGGCGCTGCGCATCGCGCTGATCCCGGTGATTGTCGGGCTGTTTTACCTGCCGTATGGCTGGGGTGACATCCTCGCCTGCACGCTGTTCGCCATCGCCGGCATTACCGATACGCTCGATGGCTACTTCGCACGCCGCAGCGGACAGGTGTCGCGACTGGGCGCGTTCCTCGATCCGGTGGCCGACAAGCTGATTGTGGCGACCGCACTGGTGCTGATCGTCAGCCGCGACCATATCTGGTACGTGACCCTGACCGCCGCGGTGATCATCGGACGGGAGATCGCAATTTCCGCGCTGCGTGAGTGGATGGCCGAAATCGGCGCCCGCCAGAAGGTCGCCGTCTCCTCGCTGGGCAAGTTCAAGACCATTGCGCAGATCGTCGGACTGTCGATGATGCTGTTCTACCAGGACCTCTGGGGCCTGCCCATTTACCGTATGGGCCTTGCCCTGACGGTGCTGGCCGCGGTCCTGACGCTCTGGTCAATGGTTATTTACCTGCGAGCCGCCTGGCCGGAACTGAGTGCGAATACTCGCTCTTAAGGCCAAAAGAGTCTTGACACTTCATTCACTTACTTTAGAATTCCGGGTTCGCCGCGGGCGGGAATAGCTCAGTTGGTAGAGCGCAACCTTGCCAAGGTTGAGGTCGCGAGTTCGAGCCTCGTTTCCCGCTCCAAATCCTTCGGCGTCGTGGCGGAGTGGTCACGCAGCGGACTGCAAATCCGTGTACGCCGGTTCGATTCCGGCCGACGCCTCCACCTAAAAACACTATAATTCCAATGGGTTAGGAGGCGTTCGCAACCTCCCTCATCGCATCGTCCTCACCCATAACCACCGAAAAACCACCACGCTTTTCCGCGCTGAGAAAAGCAGCCATCTTCGCGCCCACGCTGCTCTCGCTGCGGCGCTTGATCGCGTGCGTATAGACCGAGAGCGTGATCGAAACGTCGGCGTGTCCGAGCTGACGACTCACAGCAGCGATATCGACGCCGCTCGCGATCATGAAACTCGCGGCCGTGTGTCGCAGATCGTGAAGCCGAATACGCCGCAGCTTCGCGCGCCGCAGCGCCGGGAAGAACTCGTTATCCCGGAAGCGACGACCGTGATACGGGAACACGAACTCGGGTGACGCTTTCTGCGTGCGGAGCTTGTGCTGCCGAAGTTCCTTCACAACCTCAGGCAGTAGGTCCACGAACCTTCGGCCCGCAGCCGACTTCGGCTCCGTGATCTTCCCGGTCACGCCTTCGCGCTGCTGGCGAACGAACAGCCGCGGCTCGTCCCGATCCAGCTCAAGGTCGCCCCACGTCAGTCCGCCCAGTTCGCCGAGCCGCAGCCCGCCAAACATCAGCACCATGATCGCCGCGCGGTACTCCGGATTGACCGCCGAGAGCAGGGCATAGGCTTCCTCGACCGTCAGCACGTTCGTGTCCAGCGGGCGGTCCATGCGCGTCGGAGCCTTCAGGAACTCCACGCCGTCGGTCGGATTGAAGGCGACGTACCGTCGGGCCTGTGCGAACTTATAAACGTGCCGCAGGAAGGCGAGGGCCTTGTTGGTCGCGCGTGGACCCGTCCGAGCGACGCGGGCCGCAATCTCGTCGGAGTCAGCGTCAATCGCCGCCAGCTTCCGACGGCCGCGGACACCGCGCTTGTCTGCCGCAATCTTCGTCAGCTTCCGCTTCAGTGCGTCGAGTTTCGCCGCCTGCCGCGCCTTCACGTCGGCCAGAGTTTGCTCCCGGAACTCCTCGACCTGCTTTTGCTGCACTGACGCCGCCTTCATCGCCCCGAAGAAAGGCCGCAGCTTCGCGATTGCCTGCTGGCTGCCTTTCACGGACGACGGCCGCAGCTTCGTGCTGACCCCCAGGCGCGACTTCTCGTATTCGTCGAGAAGCTGATTGACCGTAAGGTTGTAGACCTTCGGCGCGGTCCCGTTCTTCACGGCATCCATCAATTCGTCCTGCTTCGCGGCGGCGCGCTCGGCCTCCTTTTGTGTGTTGAAACGTTTGTACTTCAGCTTGCCGTCGGGCTGGGGTAGGCGAACCTCCCAGCGGACGGACGGCCGCTTACCTTTGGCCGGGTCGCCCGGCAGGTTGATCTTCTTCGGCGTTCTCACTTCTTCTCCTTGCGCAACTTTGCGCGACGTTTGCGGGTTCGATAGGTGCGGCCACTCGATGCATCTGAGCGATGCTCGTTACAGTTCTTTCGTGGTGCGCCTTTTCGGCCTAGGACGCACACGAAGAATTTGTTGCAGACAGCGCAGCGGCGAATCAGGGCGACCGGCTGGGGGCCGATCAACTCGGCGAACGTGACCGCGTACTTTGCGTCCACGCTGCGGAACATCGGCTCCACTTGCAGTCGTCCATCGTCCGTCAGCGACAGCACGCCGTCCATCGGAGTGAGCGCGTGGTGCCTGTGGGTGCTCTGCACGAGCGGATCCTCCAGCCAGCCCTCCGCCATTCCTCGCAACTTGCTCGGCACTTTCGGTGCACGGTTCTTTGACGGTTGCCACTTCGCAAGCTCGGCGAGTCGGCGACGTATCGCCTTGCGGAGCGATGCGACTTGGTCTGTCGTCCGTGCCTCTTCAGGTAGCGCGTACTCGGCCCAGTCCGGGTCGGCATCGTCGCTGTTGAAGAGAGGATTTGAAGGCGCGTCATTGGCGAACGCCACCAAATCCTCGGCCCACTGAATCAAGGTGTTGGTTTCTATCATGGCACGCTAATTATCGCTCGAAACGACCGAATCCGAAACCGGAATCGAAATACATGCGTATATCACTGATATAGATGATTTATAGACCGAAACGGTAATTCCAAGACAATGGTCGATTTGTTCCCGGGCGCCCACTCGGAACTTGGCGCAGAGTCACCCTAACGACCGAATTCGGAACCGTTGGGAGACGGCAGATGGCCGAAGACACGCTGATGGGTACCGGCACTTTCTTGAAGCGCACAGGCATCAATCCGCCGCGCATGCGGTATCTGGAAGCCGCCGGGATCATCAAGCCACTCCGCACCGACACCGGCTGGCGCTCCTTCCGGGAGCAGGATGTCGCGGCGACGATGAAGTGGCTGGCCGCGAAGCGTCGGGCCTGAGCCGTGGAATTGCTCCATACGCCGAACTCCGTGGCGCGAATGACCGGGCTGGATCCCGGCACGGTTCGGCACTACGCACTGACGGCGAACCTGCCCGGAGTGTTCAGGCTGGAGAGCGGCAATCGGCTCGCGCTCACCGAGGACTTCGTGTGCGCGCTCATCCGCCTCGCGCTCGGCGCTCCTTCGTCCTCCGAGCGCCCCGCCATGAAAGTTCGGCGCACGGACCGACCGCATCGCCCTCCAGTCGCGAACCGAAGCTGGCGCGACGACTTCTCAGCCCACGACGCGACGGCGGACGACCTCCGCGAGTTCGGGTTCGGTGGCGCATATGCCGAATAAGGGAGGCCGCTGAATCGGGTGGGGAGCAAGCAGCAAGGCGCAGACACCGCCGTTCGTCAGCACGAACTGCGCGACCTCGCCGACGTGGAGCGGATCGCTGAGCGGGTGTTCGCGGCGCTGATTGCGTCTGGTGAACGCGGCGACAAGCGCCTCATCGCCCATCGCGCCTGCGACCTGACCGATGCGCTGCTCGACGCCATGGACTACCGGTTCCGCACATGACCCGCCCGACTGTCCCTGACTTCTTGCGCGCGGTGCTGCTGCCGGCAGGCGAGGACGCGGTGGCGTGGGTGGCGGTATTCGATGACCCGCCTGCGAGCCCGGGCGCTCGTTGGGGCGGCCACTCGTGCCCCCCCGACCGCGCCCCCCACATCAACGGCAGCAACGCATACGTCAGCATCGCGGCCTTTCCGTCCGACGCGGAGCGCCGCAACAAAGACTCCGCGCTCGGCGCAGCGGTCGTGCTTTGTGACGACGTGACGACCAAGGGTGACGAGACCCGGGTGCTGCGGCTGTTCGGCGACCCGTCCTATAAGATCCAGACCAGTCCGCTGTCTCAGCAGTGGGGCTACCTACTCTCGGAGCTGGCGGACGATGATGAGATCCGACCCGTTCACGAACGACTGAATGAGCTGAAGCTCTGCGACAAGAGCGGCATGAACCTCGTGCGGTACGGCCGACTGCCGACCGGGATCAACAACAAGCCCGAGCATGGCGAACCCTTCCGCGTGGAATGCGTGGAGTGGCGCCCGGACCGTCGCTTCAGCCTGGCCAAGATCGCCGAGGCTTTGGCCTCCGACGAGGATCGTGAGCCGGACGTATCGCCGAGCGACGGCAACGGCATCGAGGAACTCGCGGCCGCGATCATGGCCGGGGATTCCTACCACGAGCCGCTGACTCGCCTCGCCGCGAAGTACGCCGCACGCGGCTACGCGGCGGGCGACATCATCACGATGCTGAAGGGCCACATGCTCTCCAGCCCGGATCGCACTGCTCGATGGCAGGAGCGGTTCGACGACATCGAACGCACCGTGCGAACCGCGGCGAAGTTCCGGCCCGCGGACCGCGGCGACACGATTGTGATGCGCGACGGAAGTTTGCCGGAAGCTGTCGGATCGGTGCTGGATGTTCTGGCCCGCCGCGGAATCGCCGCGTCCATCTTCGCTCGGGGGCAGCTATTGGTGCGGCCATATATGGCCGAGCGCCGGGGCTTTGGTGATGCGCTGGTGTCGTCGCTGGAGATGGCGCTGTTGGACGGCACTGCGCTGGCATACGAACTCGGCGGCCTGATTGCCTTCAGTCGACTGGACCAGAAGGGACGCACGAAGCCGATAGATTGCCCGGGCGTGGTCGCGCGGACGGTGCTGGCGGCACCCCACGAGTGGGCCGGGCTGCCGCGGCTGGACGCTGTCGTGTCGGCTCCGATCTATCTGGGTGGTGGGCGCCTGCTTTCGGAACCCGGGTACCACCCGGAACTCCGCGCATGGCTCACGGTGCCGGCGGGCGTGACCTGCCTGCCGAGGCCGACCCGCGAGGACGCGGAGGCGTCGCTCGGGCGGCTCCGAGGTTGGGTCGAGGAGTTCCCGTTCGCGGGGGATGTCGACCTCGCGGTCATGGTCGCGGGGATGATGACGGCGGCATTGCGACCGAGCCTGCGGACGGCGCCGGGGATCGCGTTCGACGCACCCGAGTACGGCACCGGCAAGACGACCGCGGCAAAAGCCGTGCATGTGATCGGTTTCGGTCGTCTGCCCGCCGTGATGCAGTTCATCACCGACGCACAAGAACTTCGCAAGCAGATCGACGCTGCGCAGATCGAAGGTCGTCAAAGCCTCGTGTTCGACAACGTGCCGTCCGGCGTGATCGTCACCAACGACGCCTTGGCCCAGGTGCTGACGGAGCCAGAGCGCCAAGCTCGGGAACTCGGCGCCTCGCGGACGCACGTGGTTCCGTGCAACCAGCTCGTGATGGTGACCGGGAATAACGTCGCGGTCGGCGAGGACCTGACGCGACGGTTCATCGCCTGCCGACTGGATCCGGCTGGCGACCCGACCGCCCGCACCTTCAAGCGACCCGAACTGCTGGCAGACCTGAAAGCCGCAAGAGTCGAAGTGCTGACCGACATCTTCACGGTTGTGGCGGCATATGAGGCTGCCGCGGAACCGGGGAGCGCGCCGGAGCCTTTGGTCGGGTACGAGGAATGGTGCCGATGGGTCCAGCGACCGCTGGTTTGGCTTGGCTGTGCGGACCCGGTGCTGTCGCTTCGGACGCTTCAGGCCGAGGACCCGGAACGGGCTGTGCTGGATGCGGTGGTCTCGCTTTGGGCGGACGTCTACGGCCACGACTGGATCGGCGTCCGAAAGCTGGCCGCCCCCGACAACGCGGCTCGGGACCGCGAGGCCCTTCACGAGTTGATCGCGCTGCTCACTGAGGAGTTCGGTCAGCGAGGCGGCGACATCGACCGCAAGAAGCTCGGCCAGTGGTTGCTGCGCATGAAGGACCGATGGACCACCGCAGGGCTGCGCATTGAGCGCAAGGCCGCGGGAGGGAAGTCGAAGAAGGCCGCCCAATGGCGGGTCGCTCCGCGGATGGGGGGTTCTGGGGGTAGTAGGGGGTTTTCGCCGGGCCTGAATTTTCGAGAAAACGGGGAAGCCCGAAAAAGCGTAGAGCCGTCGCCGGGGGACAACCCCCCAGAACCGTCAGAACCCCCCACCCGCGAATATCCGAGGTATGACTCCGATGAGCTGTGATCCGTTGATCCCGGTTCCGTTCGGTCCCGGATACCTGTGGCTGACGGCCGAGGAGGTCGCCCGGGCGGCCGCGAGGTCGCCGGTAGGGGCTTCTCTCGGGTCTCAGGGATCGGCCGGTAGCGGGGCTCCTCCGTGGGACGAGCCGCTGCTGACGAGCCAGCAGCTCGCCGACAAGACCGGCGTGCCGGATACGTGGTGGGAGCAGGCCGCCCGCGAAAAGCGTGTGCCGTTCCTGCGTGCCGGGAAATACCTGCGGTTTCGCCTCACGGATGTTCTGGCGGCACTCCGTCCGGGCGCCGATACGGCGGACACGGATTAGTAATCCGAGACGAGTTATAAGCAGATGAATCTATTGATGAAAAAACTGGTAACCACCGCGAAACCACCAAGATTGTGGCCGCGGATCAATCCGGAGGCACCCCAGAACTAATGGGAGGTCCCGGAAGCGGCACGAGCCGCAAGCGCCAAACGCTCCCTCGGGCCGCTCGGCCCGGCTGGATGAATCGGATGGATCGCCGGTTCGCGCTGGCCCGGTCGCTCGAACAACGCATGCTGACTATCGGCGACGACCTCGGCGGACTCGACACGCTGTCAGGGATCCAGCGATCACTGCTCGAACGATTCATCCACGTCGAAGCACTCGCCGTGAAGATCGAAGGCACCGCCCGGGCGGGCGAGCCGTTCGACACCTCGCAATACCTGGCTGCCGTGGATCGTGTGCTGCGTCTCGGCCAGACGCTCGGCCTTCATCGGGTTCCAAAGCGCACACCCTCGCTCGCTGAACTCATCTCAGCGCACGCGACGGACGGCGAGGCCGACAGCCCATGAAGCCGCTCGGCATCCTAACGGCGTTCCGCAAGGTGCTCGACCTAAACGGCGACTCATGGGCTGCATGGCGCGCTCTGGTGGGCGGCTGCTTCGGCGCAGACCTCACGCCTTCCGCGCTCGCGACGTTCCGGGAGTTGACTGGTGGCCGCGACCCGACGCCGACATGCCGAGTGCTGGCGTTCGGGATCGGCCGACGCGGCGGCAAGGACTATGTGGCGGTGCGCATCCTGATCTATCAGGCGTTGTTCGTCCCTTGGACGCTAGCGGCCGGCGAAGTCGGCGTGCTGCTGCTTCTCGCAGTCACGAAGGAACAGGCGAACGTCGCCATGCGCTACCTCGTCGGCGCGCTGGAAGCGTCCCCGGCACTTTGGGCCGAAGTCGCGAATGTGAATGCCGACTCCGTGACCTTCAACAACGGCATCGAGATTCGTATAGCAGCAGCCGACAAGGCGTCCGTGCGCGGCGTGACGTTGCTCGGCGCGATCTTGGACGAGTTCGCCTTCTGGCCCAACGAGCAGGCGACCGAAGTGCTGCGGGCACTCAGCCCCGCGATGGCGACGCAGCCCGCCGCGCGACTGGTGATTATCTCCTCCGTTTATTCCGCCACATCCCCATTCGGCGAGATGTACCGGCGGTGCTTCGGGGTGAACGATCCGCACACGATGTTCGCGCTGGCGACCACGCGGCAGATGAACCCCCTCATCCCGCAGGACTTCATCGACTCCGAGCTGGCCCGCGACCCGGTGGGCAATGCCGCCGAATACCTCAGTCAGTTCCGGACCGACGTGGCCTCGTTCCTCGACGCGGCATTGGTCGACAGCCTCGTGCGCCCCGAGCCCCGCGAGAAGCCGCGACTGGTGACGTACAACGGCGGGCACGTCACCTACGTCGCCGGGCTGGACGTGTCCGGCGGACGCGGGGATGCGGCCGCGTGCGCGGTGGCGCATGTCGAGGGCGAGCGGGTCGTTGTGGACGCGTGCCGCCGATGGCCGTCGCCGCATGACCCCGGGGTGGTCGCCGCCCAGGTGGCCGAGTTTCTGAAGGAATACCGGCTCGCCGGGACGGTCGCCGACCAGTACGGCGCTGAGTTAGCTCGCACGATCTACGCGAAGGTCGGGGTGACGCTCAGCGCTGCTGATGCGTCCCGCTCCGACACCTACTTGCGACTGCTGCCGCTCATGTCGGCCGGTCGCGTCGAGTTCCCGCCGGAGCCGACTCTGCGGGTCGAGTTGCTCGGGCTGGAACGAAAGACCGGCCGCACGAAAGACATCGTGGACCATCGCCCCGGAGCGCACGACGACCTCGCGAACGCCGTGGCGCTCGCTGCCGTCGAGGCGTCGAAGCTGGCGACGGCGAACTTGGGCGAGCAATTGATGGTCGTGTCGCACGACTACTTCCGGGACTACTTCGACGATCACCGTGGAATCACTAGACGCCCATAGGAGGGCATATGCGATGAGCAAACTGACATTCAAGCGGACCGAAGAAAGCGCGCGGGAAATCTATCGGAAGCACCCCCATGCCCCCGCGACCACCCCCGCCATCGCGAACGCGGCGAACGCGGCGCTGCGTGAGCGTTGGGCGGCCGAGGAGCCCCTGCGGCAGAACAGCAAGGGTGATTCCTTCGCGCAGTTCTCGGCTCACTGCCGCAAGTACCCGCACCTCGCGCGGCTGGCGCTCTATACGCCGATGGTCGAGGGGGTCATGGAGGATGTCGAGTTGGAGGGCGACGAGTGAGCCTGCGCCCGCTCAATGCCGACGGCACCGTGACGAACCCGACCAGCTACACCGCCGCGCAAACAGCACAGGTGACGCTGGAGGATCGGCAGGGCGACAACCTGCGGATCAGCCTCGGGCAGACACCCGCGCCGACCGGCAACCGTGACCTCACCGCAATCGCGACCCTGATCGCCGCCAACATGCCCCCGAGGTATTGATCATGAGCCACCTAGTTCCCGAGACGCGCGACGGATCGCGCAAGGCCGAGTCCGACTACAGCACGGAGGAAAAGGCGCACATCGGCCGCCAGATTCTCGACTGCCAGCGCGACAACAAGCACTACGGCAATCGCCCCGTGGACCGCGACGCGCTGATCAAGGCGAAGCTGTATGCCGCCGAGGCCGGCGATCACACGACGTCTGGCGAGTGCGACGTTGCGCTCGCCGCGATGCCGCCGAGGGGGAAAGCGTGATCCCCGACCACGCAGCGATAGCCGACGAGCTACAGCCCCGCGTGGACGCGGCGACGTGGGCGGCTTCGGCCGCCCGCTCGTCCGCCGAACGCACCTTGCTGTGGAGGCGGGTGGCGGCGTTGCGACGGGAGCAGTTGGAGCATCGGTCTGCGGCCGAGTGCAACAAGCTCGCCGACCGATCCGACGACATCGTGGTTGCCGCGTTCGCCTCGATCACGGCCTACCGCGCATTCCGGGGTCGCGACCCGGACGCAATGACGCTGCTGAGCCTACTGGTCGGCATCCCGCCGGACGTGCTGGCGGCGTGGCTCGCGGACACATCGGACCCCTGCTGACAATTACGGAGAAATGGATGAAATGGGCAAGCTACTCAAGCGCGTGAAAATCTTCGACACGGCGAATAGCCCGAACGGCATCGCGTTCGCCTCCGGCGACGCACAGACCATCGCGCAGGAAACGAACGTCGCCATGGCGGGTGGGCATCGGATACCCCTGAAGGCCGGGCACACCTCCGACGACAGCGCCCCCGCGCTCGGGTGGGTTGCTGAGGGGTCCGTCACGGCCTCGGGGTCGGGGGTGTACGCCGACCTCCACCTCACGGACGAGGCGCAGCGCCTGTGCGCGTCCGGGGCGTACCGCAACATGTCGATTGAACTGCTGCGCGACGTGAACATCGACGGCACGAACTACTCGATGCTGCTGGACGCCGTGGCGTTGCTCGGAGCGGCGCAACCCGCCGTGCGAACGCTGGACGATCTACAGAAGCTCGCCGCGTCCCGGAACGCGGTCGCTGCGCTCGCCTTCGCGAGCAGCTTCACCCTCCCCGTCGAGGAGCCGAAGCCGAAGGCGCGAAAGACGCCCGACGCCGGGCGGCACGACTTCGCCGAGGTCATGCGGCTGCGGACGGAGCGCGACGAGTTCGCGCGACGAGCCGAGGCTGCCGAGGCTACGGCTGATGCCCTGAGGCGCAAGATCGACGCCGAGACGTTCGCCCGCAAGGCCGAGGACTACGTGCGCCCGGGGCGCGTCACCCCCGGGATGCGCGACTTGATCCTACGGCGCGTGAAGGACCCGGCAACCGCGCAGACGTTCAGCGCCGTGGACATGCTGGACTCGGTGGCCCTCGCGCCCGGGACGCATGGCTACGCCCCCGGCCTCGTCACAGGGAAGCTCCGCGCTCCCGGCGGCGACAACCTGGACAACCCCGTGCCAGAACTCGCGATGGCGACAAGGGAGTATGCGAAGGCCAATAACTGCGATGTGTTCACGGCGATGGGCGCTGTCGCGAAGCTGCGCAAGGACCTCGTGGAGCCCGTGATGGTTCAGTTCCAGCGGTCGCGGGGAAGGTGATGTGTACGCGCCCTCGGGGCGGCGCAGGAGGCGGCGGCACGTTTCTCCGTGTGTCGCCGACGCTGCCTCGGGCAAGCGCCTATTCTTGATCCAGCTAACTCAGGGTTGAGCGGCCGCGCGCGACGGCCACATGCCAGGG
>CAIYLH010000048.1 GCA_903927005.1 uncultured Pseudomonadota bacterium | reverse complement strand
CGCTTGAGCGAGTTGGCGCGGACGGGGATTCATTTGAAGCGGGGGGATGCGTATAGCAACTTTCGGGTGTTTGAGAGGTGGGCGCAGGTCGACGGTGTGTTCCAGCTCACGCCCAACCCAGTCGCCATCGAAATACTCGGGCATGCCCTGTCCGGACGAGAGATGCTTTCGGCTGCGGAAGGGCGAGCGGCCAGGTAGCGCCGACGGAAAAAAATCAGGTTTGGGCGTACACCCCCAGGTAGGGGGCTATGGCGTAGTGGAACGCGCTCTCGACAACTGTTAACGGTGCCCTGTTAGCGTAGAAATTTGGCGTTCACGGGATGACGTGGCGAAACGATGGGTGATTTTGGTTTTTGCCTGTCAGGCATGAATATGCCGGTTTTACGATTTGCAGCCCGCAGGGCTTTTGGCGGACGGATTGCGCAGCAATCGTTGTCTGGCAAGCGAAGCGCGGCAGGGGTTGGGTAGCGCCGCCGTTGCCGATGAGGTAGAAAGTCGACCGGCCGGTGGAAACGCAGGCGCGACACCGGTCCCAACCGCCAAGTCAGACCCGATGCCGCGCCCCGCGCCCAAGCGGGCGACGTTGCACGCGGAGTATTTCACGAAGCGGACGTTCCCGTCGAGTCCTCCATTGGCCTTGCTCGCCAATGGAACTCCCCGGACGACGCTATCTGTGCGCCCGCTGCCGCATCCCCGTGCTGATCTGCAGCCCCTGTGATCGCGGCAACCGCTATTGCAGCGGGGGATGTGCGCCGCAGGCACGTCAGCAGTCGTTACGAGCCGCTGGCTGTCGCTATCAGGACACGCATCGCGGCCGTTGTGCGCACGCCGAACGTCAGCGTCAATACCGGGCTCGGCAACAGATAGTGACGCATCAGGGTTCCCCATCCCCAGCCGTCTCTGTTCAACTGGCGCCCGAATCGACAGCAATGAAATGCACGCCACCGCCGCTTTGGCACTGTCACCTCTGCCATCGGGCACTTCCGGAATTCGTGCGACAAGACTTTCTGCGCTCCCCGGTTCGCCGATCCCATTCCGACAGGAGAGTTCCCTTTGGTCCTTACCCCCGAAATTGAAGCGCAGATCCTGCGTTACTACCATGCTGAACGCTGGCGCGTCGGCACCATTGCCACCCAACTGGCCCTGCACCGCGACACTGTCGCCCGAGTACTGGCCCAGGCTGGACTGCCTTCGATCGGACCTGTGCGTCGTCCCTCGGCCATCGATCCCTATTTGTCGTTCATCCGCGAGACGCTGGAGAAGTTTCCGACTCTCACAGCCAGCCGCCTGTATGGCATGGTGCAAAGCCGTGGGTACCCCGGTCGGCCTGATCACTTCCGGCATCTGATTGCCCGCCACCGGCCGCGTCGGCGGACAGAGGCCTATCTGCGGCTGCGTACCCTGCCGGGCGAACAATGCCAGATCGACTGGGGCCATTTCGGCCACATCGAGATCGGCCGTGCCCGCCGACCCTTGATGGGCTTCGTCACGGTCCTGTCCTGGTCGCGGAAGATCTTCCTGCGCTTTTATCTGGATGCCCGCATGGAGAACTTCTTACGCGGCCATGTCGCCGCCTTTGAAGCGTGGGGCGGTGTTCCCCGCATCGCCCTCTACGACAATCTCAAGAGCGCGGTGCTGGAACGTCAGGGCCATGCCATTCGTTTCAACCCGACGCTGCTGGCGCTGGCCGGACATTACCGGTTCGAACCCCGCCCAGTAGCCGTCGCGCGAGGAAATGAGAAAGGGAGAGTGGAGAGGGCCATCCGTTACATCCGCGATGCCTTCTTCGCCGGCCGCAGCTTCACCGACCTCGACGACCTGAATGCTCAGGCTGATGCCTGGACGAGCGGGCCTGCCAGCGAGCGTCGCTGCCCGGAGGACGAGAAGCTCACTGTGAGGGCGGCCTTTGACCAGGAGAGGGAACGTTTGCTTGCTTTACCGCCCAACGCCTTTGCCACCGACGAGGTGAAGGCGGTGTCGGTCAGCAAGACCCCGTACGTGCGCTTCGATTTGAACGACTACTCGGTGCCCCACGCCTATGTCCAGCACACGCTGACCGTGGTCGCCGATCCGCGCCTGGTCCGTGTCCTCGATGGGACGGAAGTGCTCGCAACGCATCGGCGCTCGTATGACCGTGCGCAGCAGGTTGAAATCCAGGCGCATATCGATACCTTGGTCGAGCACAAGCACAAGGCCAGCGCGCATCGCACCACCGATCGCCTGGTGCAGGCGATCCCGCAGAGCCGGGAGTTGTTGCGTCAGGCGGCGGAACAGGGGGAACCGCTGGGCCGCATCACGCGGACGCTGCTGGATCTCCTTGATCGCTATGGCGCCGTCGAACTGGAGATGGCGATTCGCGACGCGCTCGCCCGCAAAGTTCCCCATCCGAACGCCGTGCGTCTGGCACTGGAGCGCCGACGTCTGAAACAGGATGTGCCCCCACCCATTGGCGTGAGCCTGCCCGATCACGTCAAGCGGCGCGACGTTACGGTCCGGCCGCATCCGCTGGCGGGTTACGATCAACTGACGGAGGCCCATGATGACGACGAGTGATTCCCGCCGCAAGCGGGCCATGGCCTTGCAACTGCATGGTGTGCTGGCGCATTGGGCAGAGTGCACGGATCAACCTTGGTTGGAGTCCTTGCTGGCTTGGGAAGAGTCCGAACGTTCCCGCCGCTCTCTGGAACGCCGCTTGCGCTGTGCGCATATCGGTCGATTCAAATCCTTGGCGGACTTCGATTGGGCCTGGCCAGCACAGTGTGATCAGGCCGCCATCGCGGAATTGATGACCCTGGACTTCCTGCAGTCGGCTACCAATGCCATCCTGGTCGGCCCCTCCGGCCTGGGCAAGACGACCATCGCCCAGAACATCGCGCATCAGGCGACGTTGCAGGGACATACGGTGCTCTTCACTACCGCCGGCCAGCTGCTTGGCGAACTGGCATCGCTCGACAGCGATTCGGCTTTGCGCTATCGATTACGCCGCTATTCCGCGCCGTCTCTCCTGGTGGTCGACGAGGTCGGCTACCTATCCTATTCGAATCGTCATGCCGATCTGCTCTTCGAATTGATTAGCCGGCGACACGAGAAGAAAAGCACGCTGATCACTACCAACAAATCATTCGGAGAATGGTCGGAGGTGTTCCCCAATGCGGCTTGTGTGGTCGCCCTCATCGACCGCTTGGTGCATCACGCCGAGATCATTCCGATCAAGGGTGAATCCTATCGCCACAAGGAGGCTCAGGAACATGCCGAGGCCAAGGCCAAAAAGCGCAAGGCCCGGAGCAAGTCATGAAACTCTATCACCCACCTTCCGGCATCCAGCAGGGCCTTGAACTGCTGATCAATCCGAACTGGTCGCTCGATCAGGCCATGGCCGTGATCGAGCTGATCGATGATCTGCGTGATCGCATCTGGTCACACTACGAGATCGTCATGCAGCAGAAGTTACGCGACGAGCGCCTCACTGGATACGACGTCAACATCTCCGATCCGCCGTTCTGATCACCATCGATCTTCTCTTCTACAGGGGCCTGCCGGCCCCTGTTTCGTCTACGCATAATTCCGCCGCCAACAAGCGACGCCGCTTAAGCGCGTTGCGAGACAGCCGCTAACAGCATGCCTGCATCGACAAGAATGCGGAGACCCGAGGATTCAATTTCGACGCAGGAGCCACCAATTTCATTGGACCCGCGGTGTATTCTGACTTTCATGCGCTCTACTATGCTAGCGCACGGGCTCACAGGTTGAGCCTTTCCAGCTGATGGGAATGATATTTATCTGGCCGAAATTCAGACCGCTGGTCAAACTACTATCAGCAGGTTTGCTTGCTAAGCCTCCATCGATGCTGCGGAGGTCATCAGATTGGCTGACTTGGATGCCTTCAGCAAGAGGGCGGTAGGCCTCCGCGCGCGGCTGGATAGAATTTGGGTAGAAACTACTGCATTGCTCTGGCGCAGATCGCTGATGCTGGCGATAATGACGGCATTCGCCTACGTCCTGTTCATCGGATTGCCGCATTGCGACGATCATCGATTGAGCCTACAGAGGAATTCCTCATCATGACTTTGGAGCCGCCTGAGAAGAATTCTCCAGAGACGAACCCGCACGCGCAGGTGGCTCGTCTACGGGAATTGTTGGCTATTCCTGAGCGCCAGCGCACTGACGCGCAATGGGACGAGATCATCGGCATCGAGATTGAAATTGGCCCGAGAAAACTGCCTGGAAATCAGCCGCAGAAAGTGGCGCAGGACGGACGCCGCCAGCAGGCCAGGAGGCCCAGCATCAAACCCGCGGCGACAGGTACATATCCCCGTAAGCACAAGCCTCGGCGGCCTGCGTAATAGACCCCCATAATTGCCAACGATGGCCATGACAGAAGAAGACGAAGCCCCGATTCACTCCCCGCTCTCGCAACCGGTGATGCGCGACGGAAAGACCGTTCACGTCGAAATTGACGCCTACGGCGCCGAGGGTTGGCTATTGGAGGTCGTCGATGAATACGGGAACT